>CACZML010000006.1 GCA_902782235.1 Oscillospiraceae bacterium | reverse complement strand
TCTTCATCAGAGATCTTCAGGATGTCGCAGTCTGGCAGGAATTCCCAAATAACTCTCTTAAGAGCATCCCTGTCATCCCACAGCATGAATCTCAGGTTGGGATCGAAGCTTACGATCGCACCCTGTCTCCTCGCGATAGTGATCGCAGCGCGGTGAGCATCCTTCATAGGGAAGTCACCTAAGGACACACTGCAGAAATGGAGCGCATAGCAGTCGCCCAGCATCTCTTCTGTTACGTTGGAAGGCTCGAAAAGCATATCCGCCGACGGATTCCTGTAGAAAGAATATGTGCTCTTCCCGTCCGCCGTATGGCTTACAAACGCGAGCGCGGTATTAGCTTTAGTTGTATAAGAAATATAAGAAGTATCAACACCTGCTTCATTGAGCGTTCGTGTGATGACATCGCCGAACGGGTCACGCCCAAGCTGGGTGATCATGCGGGACTTGCCGCCAAGTCTGGAGAATGCTCCGCAGACATTTGCAGGAGCGCCGCCCGTCGCAGGAGAGAATGAACCTACTTCGTGGAATTCGCAGCCCTTCTTGTCAGGAATGAAATCTATTAACGCTTCGCCTATGGCAACGAGTGTATCATTAAGCCTGAGCTGACTTACAAAAGCGGATGCTCCTCTTACTTCAATCTTTACCTGGCGGTGCTCAGGATAGAACCTCGTGCCCATCACATAGCGGCCGCCGTTGATATATATTTCCAATGAAGATACATCAGCTATGATGCGGAGCGACTCTAGTGATTCCAAAAGGATCTTTCTTTCGCGCCTTCCGTAGCCTTCGTCATTAGTAAAATGCAGACTTAAAACTCCGCTTTCTTTATCCCATGTGATCTCAGCACCGGATATGCTTACTGATACGTTATCTGCAAAATCAGATGCACCAACTTCGAAGGGCAGGCCTTCCCAGGCTTCGCCTTCGACAGGCTTTGTTTTCTTCTTTAAAGAATCAATCTCACGAATGGGGTTTTGCAGTATCTTTCCGTCTCCGCCAACAGTCAGTTCGCGCGGCAGTGTAAGACAATGCTGCCAGCCGAGATCTATAGTCGGATTAGTATATGAATCATCGCCGATCCCCATCCAGCCGATGAGAAGTCTTCTGCCGTCAGGAGCAGTAAATGTCTGAGGAGCATAGAAATCAAAGCCGTAATCGAATTCTTCAAAACCAGAAAGCTCATCACCATCAAAAGTGAAATATCCGCTCTGGAAAAGGTTCTGATATTTGAATTCACCCTGGGGGATTCCCTGAGGGCAGAATGCAAGGAACTTATTTCCTGATATTTCGAAGAGGTCAGGACATTCCCACATATATCCCATTTCGGGAGCTATATAACATTTCTTATATTCAAGTGAATCAATGTCAGTGCCTTCGTAAAGAAGCACGCAGCCTTTATCGTCTTTTGTACGCGCGCCTAATACCATCTTATATGATCCGTCTTCGATCCAGACCTTGGGATCTCTTACATGGCATGAACAGAATTCCGGATAGTCGCTGTTTCTGAGAAGGACTTTTTTCGAAGACATGGAAGAACCGTCAGGAGACGTAACATGGATCACATTCGCGCCGCGTCCTTCAAGAACGTAATCGTGATCGCCTTCCTCCATGACATTTCCCGTGTAGAAGAAATCGATATGGCCGTCAGAAGGCAGAGCACAGCCTGAGAACACGCCGTCACGGTCTTCCGGAATGTCGGCATTAAGAACAATTCCCTTATATTTCCATGAAAGAAGATCAGGGCTAACATAGTGACCCCAGCGCCTTACGCTCCCCCCGCGTGGTGTGCCCGGCGAATACTGGAAATACACATGATAATTGCCGTCAAAAAAGCATAGTCCGTTAGGGTCGTTCATCCAACCTTCGGGCGGTTCGATATGAAGATTCTGTCTCCATTTACCCTTCACAAGATGCCTCCGGCACTACATATTACGGTTGATAGAAATATTCAGAAGAACTCCGAACGCAATGAAATTGATGAGCATCGCCGTGCCTCCCAAACTCATGAACGGCAAAGGAATACCGGTGATCGGGAGAAGGCCTACTGCCATGCCCATATTCTCGATAAAGTGGAATGCGAAATATCCCGTAAATCCGGTCATCATATAGGATGCGGATTTGGACTTGATATTTGCAGCAACATAAAGGCACCGGCAAAGGAAGAAGAATGCGAGGATGATTACAGTCGTCGTTCCGATAAATCCCATATGCTCTGAGATGGCGGCGAAAATGAAGTCACTCTCCTTAACCGGAACGGACGTTAAGATTCCGGTGTGGTTTCCGGAAAGACCGCCTGAAGCTATGGCCAGCTTGGACTGCTGGAGGTTGTACTCTGACTGAGGTGACGAACCCTGGAACAGGAGCGATAAGATCCTCTCCTTCTGGTAGGGCTTCAGATAGAATGACCATACCAAAGGAACGATGATAACGACGAAAGATGAAAATGCGAGAAGGAAGTATCTGTATCTGACTCCCCACGCAAACAGCATACAGATGAATGTAAATACGATAACCATCGCGGTACCGAAGTCAGGCTGTGCGAGGATAAGGAGCATCGGCGGCGCATAGACTGCAGCCATCTTACCGAAGCCCTTGAGCATGGTTACTTCTTTGTTATGCATCTGTTCGAAAATATCGGCCGCCAGCATGACAAGACCGATTTTCGCGAGCTCGGACGGCTGGAAGTTACCGATTACAGGAAGCTTCAGCCACGAGTCGGCGCCCCATGTGCCGGCCAGTGAATAGCCGTCGATCGGAACCAGGACCAGAAGGAAAAGCGCAACCGCATAGATGATCCTTCCCAGTGCTTTAAGGAGGTGTTCATCGAGCAGTGAGATTATCAATGCACAGATAACGCCGCCAACGGTAGCTACTATCTGTCTGTAGTAGTTTCCGGGGTAAGCGGCATAACCTTTGGATAAAACTTTCTGAAGAACATAAAGGCCGATTATCGTCATCGTAAGAACCGGAACGACAAGATAATAGTCGACGGCCTTGAGACCGTCTTTCCCGCGAAGTCTTACAACGC
Organism: Oscillospiraceae bacterium; assembly: GCA_902782235.1. Lineage (GTDB taxonomy): Bacteria > Bacillota > Clostridia > Saccharofermentanales > Saccharofermentanaceae > Saccharofermentans. Next base: position 30,782 of record CACZML010000006.1, on the reverse strand, counting down.
CGGAACCAGCCTTACTCATTATCAGTTCTTTTCCTCGAGATATAACTTTTCAGGGAAGCCACTCTTCTCGAACTTCTTTACTCTTGCAACTGCGATATAAGCAAGTGCAGCAACGACAAGGATAAGTGACAGGAGCTGTGAAGTCCTGATGCCAGTATTGCCGATGTAGAGCGAATCAGTTCTGATGCCTTCGATGAAGAATCTTACTGTTCCATAAAGTGCGAAATATGCGCATGATGTCTCGAAGGGGATCTTCGAGTGCTTTCTTACATAGATAAGGATGAAGAAGATCGCAAGGTCAGCCAAAGACTCATAAAGGAATGTCGGATGAACCGGCATTGTTGATACGAGTGTAGGACAATTCTGGCTGAGGTAACCTTCGATCGTGGAGCTTGTCATACCCCAGGGAAGTGATGTGTTCGTACCGAAGCACTCCTGGTTGAAGAAGTTGCCCCATCTGCCGATCGCCTGTCCCAAAGGAAGGTATACTACGCAGTAGTCAGCAAGTTCCCTGAACGGGATCTTTCTGATGCGGCACATAACGAGTCCGCCGATGAATACGAGGATAACGCCGCCATAGATAGCAAGACCGCCGGATCTGAAATCAAAGATCCTCCTTAAGTCCTGGCCGTAGTAATCCCAGTTGCAGGCAACAAAATAAAGTCTTGCGCCGATGATCGCACAGGGAATGATCATGAGGACTGTATCGTAAACGAGAGTCTCCGGGAAATACAGTTTTTTCGCCTGTTTTACTGCCAGAACAACTGACAAAACAATTGCTGACGCGATCAGAAGACCGTACCAGTAAACTTCAATGCTGCCGATCGAAAAAGCGACGGGATTAACATTCACGTCGATTCCGAGGCCCGGAAACTTAACTTCAACCAAGTTCATCATGTATCTATATCCTCCCTGCACCCTTTTGGGTCAGTAAATCCCTGATATATTACCACAAAATAAATAATATGGCTTTTTAAGGCATCAATTTCGGTCTAATTGAGGTTTTTGAGGTAGTCTTTGGCCTGCGTTTTATTAAGATTTACGGCATCTATCAGTTCTTCTTTAGATGTCATCTTCGATTCAGGTCTCAAGAAATGCATGAGCTCGACCTCAAGATTTGCCCCGTAAATGTCCTCGTCAAAGTCGAAAATATAAGTCTCGACAACATCATTTACCGCATCTTCGAGCGTAGGTCTCCTGCCGATATTGGTAACGCCGTAAAGGATCCTCTGTCCCAGCTTAACGCGCGACACGTAGACGCCCCTTTTAACGACGAACTTATCTTCAGGAACAATGATATTCGCCGTCGGAAAACCCATCGTCCTTCCGAGCTGCTTTCCCTGAACGCAGCGTCCGGAATAGAAGTAATTCCTTCCGCCGCAAAGTTCTCTTGCGAGATCGACATCACCCTCCGACAAAGCTTCCCTGAGCCATGTCGTAGAGATCTTTCTGCCTGTTCCTTCGTGCAGATGGTCTTTTACCACGATCACGCGGATATCATTTGCCTTTGCAAATTCCTTTATCATGGCAACGTCGCCCCTGGCGCCTTTGCCGAACCTGTAGTCCTCGCCCATTATGAGCGTGTCCGCTATGCAGCGGTAAAGGAGCACGTTCTTAAGATAATCCTCCGGCTCCATGTCCTTTACTTCATCGAAGTCCAAGACCAGAAGTTCGTCAGCACCGGTCCTGCTTACCAGATTCAATCTCTCTTCAGATGTATAAAGTGATTTGCTGTCCTGCTTAAACAGATTCTTAAATGTCTGGACCGTTGATGTAAGGCCGTCTCTTTCGGCCGTCATGACAGCTTTCTTGATGATATCCATGTGTCCTGAATGAAGGCCGTCGAACATTCCGAGCGCTATCACTCTTCCCTTTGAGCCCAGAGGCAGATCGTTAAGACCATACGTATTGCATACTTTAATCATGTGCGTAAAGCCTCTCGATCCTCATTAATAATCCGCCGTTTTCCAAAGCCGGGAAAACAACTGCGATAAGCTTGCCTTCCGATGTCGCCCTGTAATAGATGCGCTCTTCACCTTCAGGCTTAACATCCAACGGAAACGCTATCTTTCTTCCGAACTTGATATCCTTTGTCTGCTTCGGATCGAGCTTTATCTCAGGCAGGAAAGTTATTGTCTCAGCGGCATCCCTTACGAATGAGAAATCGCCTTCTTCCGCCATCTTCTCAAGCTCGTCGGGCGTGAATGCATCCTTAACGTTGAACTGCCCGTTGACCGTTCTTCTCAAAGATTCGGCATACGCGCCAAAGCCTGTAATATCACCTAAGTCAGAGCAGATCGTTCTGATATATGTACCCTTGGAGCACATGCAGTCAAAATCGATCGCAAAGCTCTTTTCGGTTCTCGAAATATCAGTAATATCAAGCGAATAGATCGTAACCTGTGCAGGCTTTAAGTCAGGCATCTCGCCTTTTCTTGCGAGTTCATATGCCTTTACTCCGTCGATCTTCTTGGCTGAATATGCGGGCGGGAGCTGCTCTTTGGTGTCCTTGACCTTCATTGCCGCGTCGTAGACCAGCTTGTAGTCTGTATTTTCGAGCTGCTCTAAAACTTCAGATGAAGGATAATTCTCAGAAGTGAATTCACCGGTCTTATCCATCGTGTCCGTTGTCGCGCCGAAAATGCACCTGCAGGAATACCCCTTGTCAAAGCCTTCGCAGAACCTTAAGAACTTCAAGCCCTTGCCGACGAACACGGGAAGAAGACCCGTTGCAAACGGATCTAATGTTCCCAAATGCCCGACTTTGCGTGTGCCAAGGAGTTTGCCGACGAATCGGTCAGTCTTAAAGGACGTCCATCCTTCAGGCTTATCTACAAGGATGAAACCGTCTTGGATCATAAGGTTGCCTGAACCCTCTTGATTACTTCTTCAGCGAGTTCGTTAATGTCGCCTGATGCGTTAAAACCTGCAGCTCTTACATGTCCGCCGCCGCCAAAGCCGGCTGCGAATGTGCTGCAGTCAAAGTATTCCTGGGATCTTACATTTCCCCTTATCTCGCCGTTCTCAAGTTCTCTTAAAACGATGGCGAGCTCGACTCCGTCGATATCACGCATTGCGGATACAACATCGTCAACGCCGTCAGGACCTGCGCCGAACATCTTGAACTGTTCATAAGGAACTACTGTCAGCGCGAACTTGTCATCAAAGAAGAATCTTACTTCAGATCTTGCCTTAGCCGATAACTGGAACTTTGCTTTTGCCTTACGGTCGAAAAGGTTGTAGCAGACCTGTGAGATGTTGCCGCCCAGATCAATGAGCGCGCCTGCTGTCTCAAGAGTCTCAGGACGTGTATTTGTAAATGTGAATCTTCCGGTGTCGGTAACGATTCCGGCAAGAACTGCTTTCGCGGCATTGGGAGCAAGAACTTCGCTTACGTCCCGGCCCGTGATGTCTGCGATCTGAAGAGCAACATAGTAGACCATCTCACTTGCGGATGAACTGTCCGGATCGATCCACATATTATCGGATCTGTGAATTACGGAAGCATGGTGGTCGATAACGAGCTTGGTGTCTACCGAATCGAATATCTCACCGCTGATTCCCATTCTCGAACTGTCCGAAATATCGGTCGCGATGACCGCGCCGACTTTCTTGCCTCCAATGGTCTTATTGTTCTTGAATTCTGCTGCTTCATCAGTATCTCCGTCGGGACGGAAAAGGTACTCACTGATGCCTAAGAATTCCATGTTCTCAGGTAAAGCTTCAGGAATAGCCACATAAGCATCTACTCCCAAAGACCTGATAATGCTTACGATGCCGGTGCTGGAACCGACACAGTCACCGTCAACGCTTCTATGCGGGAAGACAAGGACGAGCTCGTTGCCCGCCTTGAGCTTCTCTATAACGCTTAAGATGTTCATGGCAGTTCTTCTGCTGCCTTCCTTATAGCGTTCTCTCATAAAAACTCCGTTCTAAACAGCGTTAGAGGCAGGAGATCACTCTTCTGCCGGGCTATCTTCAGACTTGCCTTCTCTTTCTTCTCTGGCAAGTCTCCTTGCTTCGTCTTCCTTGATCGTTTTCTCGATCAAAGCTTCCATCCTTAACGCATTGTTAAGAGTGTTGTCGAGCTTGAAGCTGAATTCAGGAGCAACTCTCAGATTGATCTCCTGCACAGTCTCGTAACGGATGAAACCTTTTGCATGCTCGATAGCTTCCATCGCTTCCTTTTGTGTCTTCTCATCGCCATAAACGGAGATGAAGATCGTGGCATGCGACAGATCCCTGCTCATCTTAACGGACGTAACAGATGTAAGCAAAGGAACTCTGGGATCCTTTAACTTGGTTGAGATAATCGTGGAGACGATCTTCTGGATCTCATCTCCAACTATCTCAGGTCTTCTGTTTTTCATATCAGTCCCTCTTTACTTCGACGTTGCCGAAAGCTTCGATAACGTCGCCGATCTTAATGTCGTTATACTTCTCGACTGTAAGACCGCACTCGTGTCCTGACAGAACTTCCTTAACGGAATCCTTCTCGTGCTGCAAAGAACCAAGGACGCCTGTGTATACGACAACGTCGTCTCTGATGACTCTGACGTTGGATGCTCTGAGGATCTTACCGTCAGTAACATAGCAGCCTCCGATAGTACCGATACCGCTGACCTTGAAGAGCTGTCTGACTTCGGCATGACCCCAGATGACTTCTTCGATCTTAGGTGCAAGCATACCCTTCATAGCGTTCTCGACATCTTCGATCGCGTTATAGATGACGCTGTAAAGTCTGATGTCTACGCCGGTCTCTTTTGCCTTATCGATGATCATCTGTGAAGGTCTTACGTTGAAGCCGATGATGATAGCATTTGAAACGTCAGCAAGTACGATATCTGATTCGTTGATCGCACCGACTGCGCCGTGGATAACGTTGATCTTAACTTCCTCATTTGTGAGCTTCTCAAGTGACTGCTGAACGGCTTCAACAGAACCCTGGACGTCAGCCTTGATGATGATGTTGAGATCCTTAACATCGCCTGCTGCCATCTGGGCTGCGAGCGTATCAAGGCTCATCTTGGATGATCTGTGGAGCTGCTCTTCTCTCTGCTTGATCTTACGCTTTTCAACAAGCTGTCTTGCTGTCTTATCGTCAGATACTGCATAGAGGATCTCACCTGCCTGAGGAACCTCAGGAAGACCTAAGATCTCAACAGGGATCGAAGGACCTGCCTTCTTGATCGGCATACCCTTATCGTCGTACATAGCTCTTACGTTGCCCAAGATAGGACCGCAGACAACTGTATCACCCTGTCTCAAAGTACCGCGCTGGATGAGAACGGATGCAACAGCACCTCTGTTCTTGTCGAGCTTAGCTTCGATAACGGCACCCTTTGCCTGGCTCTTAGGATCGGCCTTGAGCTCCATGATGTCTGCTGTGAGCAATACATTTTCGAGAAGGTCATCAATACCTGTACCCTGCTTTGCAGAGATAGGTACCATGATCGTCTGGCCGCCCCATTCCTCGCATACGAGACCGTACTGTGTAAGCTCCTGCTTAACTCTGTCAGGATTTGCGCCCGGCTTATCGATCTTGTTGATCGCAACGATGATCTCTGTGTTAGCAGCCTTTGCGTGGTTGATAGCTTCGATCGTCTGAGGCATTACACCGTCGTCTGCAGCAACAACGAGAATAGCGATATCCGTGAACTGTGCACCTCTTGCTCTCATCGTTGTGAACGCTTCGTGACCAGGGGTGTCGAGGAATGTGATCTGACGGCCCTTAAGTCTTACCGTGTAAGCACCGATCTTCTGTGTGATACCGCCGGCTTCGCCTTCAGTAACGTTGGATGATCTGATCTTATCGAGGAGTGATGTCTTACCATGGTCAACGTGACCCATAACAACGACAACCGGAGGTCTTGTCTCGAGGTTCTCCGGATTATCCTCATCTGTAAAGAGGATATCTTCCTCTGTCTTCTCCTCTAAGAGTTCGGCATTGATTCCGAAGCTGTCTGCAACGAGGCATGCAGTATCGAAATCGAGTTCCTGGTTGATGGTAGCCATAACGCCGAGCTTCATCAAAGCCATGATGATGTCGGAGCTCTTCTTGCCGATACCTTCAGCGAATTCCTTAACTGTAATGAAAGCAGGGATCTTGATCTCAGTGATTACCTGCTCAACAACAGACTGCTGTGTCTCCTGCTTCTTTTTCTTCTTCTTGAATGAGAAATCATCATAATCACCATCGCTGTTAACACGGCCTGTGAACTGCGAAGTTCTTGACTGCTTTCTCTTATCGATATTGGCGTTCTTCTCGCCGTCTCTTCTGTCATTGTTATTGTGCTTCTTCTCGAAAGCACTCTTCTCGGCATAAGAAGATCTGCTCTTCTTTGCATCTTCGATAGGAGCCTCAGCTCTCGGCTTGGGTGCTCTCTTGAACTGAGGACGCTGGTTATCGTCGTCCTTGTCCTTATCGAATCCGCCGCCAGCGGGCTTTTGGAAACCGCCGCCCTGCTTCTGGAAGCCGCCCTGTCTGTTGTTATTGTAGCCGCCCTGGCCACCTGATCTCATCGGGCTCTTCTTATCTCTTCCGGCATAAGTAATAACCGTGGAGCTTCTGATAGTCTCGCCTCTTGCGGGAACGTCAGGAAGTGAGATTACAGCTGATGAGAGCCTCGGCTTTGCGGGCTGTACGGGCTTTTCTTCAGGCTTCTTCTCTTCCTTTACAGGCTCGGGCTTGACCTCAGGTGTTGCCTCAGGCTTAACTTCAGGCTTCTTCTCTTCCTTGACTTCCTTAGCCTCAGGTGCCTTTGCAGCAGGCTCTTCAGCCTTCTTCTCGGGCTTGGCTTCAGTCTTGGGAGCTTTTGCAGGAGCCTTCTTTGCAGGCTTCTTTTCTTCTGCAGGAGCTTCAGGAGCAGCTTCAGCTTCCTTCTTCTCGGAAGCCTTCTTTGCGGAAGTCTTCTTTGCGGGAGCTTCAGCCTTCTCTGTCTTCTCAGTCTTTTCTGTCTTTGCAGCAGACTTCTTAGCAGGCTTCTTCTCTTCAGCCGGCTTTTCCTCTTCAGTCTTCTTAGCTGCTGCCTTCTTTACAGGCTTAACCTCTTCAACAGGAGCGGGAGCAGGTGCAGGTGCGGGTGTCTCAACCTTTGCCTCAACTGCCGGAGCTGCTGCTTCGGGTGCATCTTCTGTCTTCTTTTTATGGACTCTTCCGAGCCTCATCTTCTTACTGCCGGACACGCCTCCGACGGTTAAGTCTTTCTTCTTATTATCGATATCTTCACTCATCAAGTATCTTCCTCCTCGTTGATTTTCTCGAGTATGGCGGAAATTCCATCCGCAAAGCTTTTATCAGTAATTGCCGCAACTGTTCTTGCAGGTTTCCCTAAGGCATCTCCCAGTTCATCAGATCTTCCGAAACTGTAGCAGGGTATCTCTTCTTTTCCCTTTATGTTCTTTAAGATCCTGTCCAAAGAATTGCCCGAAATGTCTTTGGTGATTATCAGGAGTTTTACGTTGCCTGCGCGGACCGCTCCGGCCACCGCATCACTTCCCGATACTGCCTTGCCTGCCCTTGTGGCAAGCCCGATCATTCCGTATGCTCTTTCCTTATCTGTCATTACTCTTCCTTTATGCTCTCCAAAAGTGATTTAGCAAGTTCCTTGATCTCTTCTTCTGTCAAAGGCTTCTTAAGTCCCTTGGAAAGCTTTGCTGCCTTCTTAAGCTCAGCTGTTATGCATTCCTCATTACGGCAAAGGTAAGCGCCTCTTCCGGCGAGCTTGCCGGTCGGGTCGTACGCAACATCACCATCGGGTGTTACAACGACACGCAGGAGATCGCTCTTATCTCTTACCGTTCTGCAGGATACACAACTTCTTTGCGGCTTTTTCTTCATAACTTCTGATCGCTTTGCTTATTACTCGTTCTTACCTGCTTCGTCATCAACGACTGTAAAGTCATCGATAAGTGCCTTGGATGCTTCTACGCTCTCGTCAGACTCTTTCTTGATGTCGATCTTGAAACCAGTAAGTCTTGCAGCAAGACGTACATTCTGGCCGCTCTTACCGATTGCAAGTGAGAACTGCTGGTCAGGTACGATAACCTTTGCATATCTCTCGACTTCACCATTCTCGTTTGTTGTGATCTCGGTATCAACTCTGGAAACCTTTGCAGGCTGCAAAGCTTCGCTGATGAAGAGTGCCGGATCTTCCTTCCAGTCAACGATGTCGATCTTCTCTTCTGCGAGCTCGTTCATGATCTGCTGAACTCTCTGGCCTCTCTGACCAACGCAGGAACCCTTTGCATCGATATCGGGATCCTTGGAGTAAACAGCAACCTTTGTTCTGGAGCCTGCTTCTCTTGCAACGGATCTGATGACAACGTCGCCTGCTTTGATCTCAGGTACCTCGAGCTCGAAAAGCTTTGTAACGAGTCTTGCGTCTGTTCTGGAAAGAACAACGGAAGGTCTGCCGTTAGCTTCTTCAACGCCCATAACGAGGAACTTCATGATCCTGTCCTGATCGTAATGCTCGTTTCTGTTATTTCTGATCTGGCCGTCGTGCTTAACGATAGCTTCAGCACGGCCGATGTTTACGTATACGTTTCTTGCGTCCTTACGAACGATCGTACCGGATGTGATCTCACCGATCTTGCCGGAGAACTCCTTTTCGATCTTTAAAGACTCAGCATCTCTGAGCTTCTGGTTGATCGCATTCTTTGCAGCGCTTGCAGCAAGGCGTCCTAAGTCTTCAACGTCGATACCGATCTCGATCTCGTCTCCGACTTCAACATCCTCATAGCCAAGCTCTTTAGCATCTTCAATGGAAATCTCGTTAGCCTCGTCAACTACATCATCAACGACCTCAGCGAGCTTATAAACGTAGATCTCGCCTGTCTCTCTGTCGATCTCAGCACTTACGGACTTGATATCCTGCTTGTTGCCGCCGAACTCACGTCTGTATGCTGCAACAAGACCGCTCTCGATCGCCTGGAATACTTCTTCTTCGTCGATGTCTCTTTCTTCAGCGAGGAGCTTAACAAGACTTACTATTGTATCCTTGGGTTCCTCTTCATTCTTCTTTCTGGGCATTTTTATTTCCTCCTAACATTAATAAACTTTAGAAATCTATATGACGTACGGCCTTTGCGATATCCTCCAATGCGAGTGTCACTTCATTGCCGTTATCAAATACGAATGTTGCCTTGCCTTCTTCTGCGCCCTTGATAGCGGCAGTAAAGCTCTTCTTTCCATCAACAGGCTGGTAAAGTGATACATCGACCTTCTCGCCTGCGTATCTTACGTAATCCTTCAGAGTCTCCAGAGGTCTTGTAAGACCGGGTGAGGATACTTCGAAGAAATCGGGATCGATAGAAGATGATGCATCGATGATCGGATCTACTGCACGGCTTACAGTCTCGCAGTCGTCGATTCCGATTCCGCCCCTCTTATCGATATAGAGCGTAAGGACCATGCCTCTGGCCTCTTTGACATAAGAGCAGTCGACCAGATCAAATCCCAGCTCTGTTACTACAGGTTCAGCAAGTTCATATGCTTCCTGTGCCACCTTGGATCTTTTAGCCAAAACATTTCTCCTTCTACAACAAAAAACGGACACGCCATCCGGCTGTCCGTTCGATAAAAACCCTTTTATGAACTCGGTAATTCTATCATATTTAAAAGAATAGTGCAAACCGAAAATTGTCCCCATTTTTTTACACTTTTATATTCATTTCGCGCTTCAAATACAGTAAAATAAGTCTATCCAGATACACATGGAAATATGATCCCCAAAGGAGACATTCTATGATTAAACTTATTGCAGGACCTAAGGGCACGGGCAAGACAGCAAAGCTCGTCGATGACATTAACGCAGTTGCAGCTTCTGACAGCAACGTCGTATGCCTTGAGAGAGGAAATAGATTAGACCAGCTTCTTAAGCCCACAGTCCGTCTTGTAAATATGAAGGAATACCCCATCGAAGGTTTTGACCAGGTTCTCGCATTCATCTGCGGTATCTGCTCCAAAGATTACGATCTTACACATATCTATGTTGACGCAATCTGCAAAGTAGCTAATAACTACGATCCCGAAGGCCTCGGCGCTTTCCTTTTGAAGCTTGATGCATTTCTGAAGGACACACCCGTTGTTGCTACTATCCTTTACAGCGGCGATGTTGATAGCCTTCCCGAAGAAGCAAGAAAGTTCGCTTAATACAATTTAATATCCGTAAAACCTCCCGGGTCTCTGTTTGCAGGCCCGGGGTTTTAATAACAATCCACATCAGGAGGGAGAAACATATGGGTTTAATATCAGAATTCAAGGAATTCGCACTCAAGGGTAACGTAGTTGACATGGCTATCGGTGTCATCATCGGTGCTGCGTTCAAGGACATTGTTACGTCTTTCACAGACAGCTTCATCAATCCTTTGATCGCTTCTGTAGGCGGCGCTGAGATCGCAGGCGCGATCAGACTTCCGTGGGTAGACTATACAGGTCTCGACCCTGAGCAGATCGCAGCTCTTTCACTCAACTACGGTGCATTCATCACAGCTATCATCAACTTCCTTATCATGGCTTTGATCCTCTTCTTCATGCTCAAGGCTATCAATACTCTTAAGGGTGGCGTTGGAAAGCTCGCAAAGAAGAAGAAGGGCGCTAAGGAAGAAGAACCTGCACCTGCACCCGAGCCTTCTGATGAAGTTAAACTCCTCACAGAGATCAAGGATCTCCTCAAGGCACAGAACAGCAAGTAACTGTTATTTATGTTGTATTTGAAAGGCGGTGTCCTGTTGATGGGCACCGCTTTTTTATGGCCGGAAAACAACGCATCTTCAAGCCGTACTTTTTTCGTGCTCAAATTAGCGGATTCAGGTATGAAAAAAGTATTTGGTATCTTAACCCTCAGCTGAATATAACCATGTAACTGCAATTCGGTCCGTCATCCATATGACCTAAAGATTCGAGCGACATAGGTATTCCGTAGGTCCTCGTCAGAGTTCCTTGCCTGGTGGTTACCACTACTCCTTCACCGCTGATCTCGCCGATTTTCATGACCCACACGTTTTCCGCTTCTCTTTCATTTTCTGCGATCTTAAATTCAGATCCCAAAAATCCTCCAACGATCACATCGCCTTCTTTTATATTCTTTACCTCATATTCCCTGTATCCGGAAAAATCCTGGCCGGTTATTCCAAAGCCGCTTCTGTATTCCTTCACGAGCATCTTTACTTTTGTTTTCCTGCAGCCACATAAAGATAAGGTCATTGCAAAAATCAGGATTACTGCTGTCAGTTTTCTCATATGGACACCTTCTCTTCCTGAGAACAAAAACGCCTGCTTATATCTTAAATACAATTATTGCATATATATTGTTGCAGTAAAAAGCCGTCCCGGTTATGGAACGGCTTTCCAATCAGTCTTTTTTCTTTTTCTTGTTCTTGTCTTTCTTCTTCTTTTTCTTGCTCTTCTTGATCTTCTCGATGTCATCTGATTCGGGAGTCTTTGCTTTGGATGACTTTTTCGAGCCGGTCTTGAGAGCTTCTATTCCGGAAGATACAAGATCAATGGTGTCTTTGTTTACCGAGTAGTAAGCGAATCTGCCTTTGCGCTCCACATTTACGAGACGGGCCTCAACGAGGCAAGCCATGTGGTGGGACAGGGTCGGCTGCGTGAATTCGAATTCAGCGAGGATGTCCTTTGCGGGAAGTTCGCCTTTCGAAGCCAGAAGAGAGAGAATCTTATATCTGACGCCTTCTGCAAGAACGCCTAATACTTCGATGAACTGTTCTTCTTTTGCAGCCATGGTCATTTCTTATCAGGCAATAAGCTGATCCTTAAGTGCTTCTTCGAATTCGCCGAGGTTAGCACATGCAATTACTTCTGCGTTGTCTTCGAGCAGGATCTCATCTTCGCCTCTTACGAGAACTGTCATCGGAACGCCCATCTTGCGGAGAAGAATGAGCTGGTATTCCTTGGAAGCCTCAGCGGAGAGATACTTGCACAGGAGTCTTAATACCTGCTTTGCATCTTCAAGATAGATTCCGGAAAGCTTCATGAGATGATCTACGACATACATTCCGAAAACATCGTTGAAATCGAGAAGGTCCTTCATCGGGAAGACGGAAGTGAAAGCGGTAATGGACATTCTGCCGACGATCTCGAGATCCTTGAAATCCTGCAAAGGGATCTTGAAGCTCTCTACGTTAGCAGAGAAAAGCTCCTGCATCTGGTCAACGGAAAGCTCGCTCTTGAGATCCTTGATGCGTGCGATCCTGGCTGTGATCTTCTCTTCAGGGAAGAATGTAGCCTGACCGATCTCTGTTGCCTTGTGAATGAACCAGCTCTCCGGAATAAGTCCCTGACGCTTCCAGCGGTAGAGTGTTCCGTAGGAGATTCCTTCCTTTGTGAGCAGGTCTTTCTTTGAGATAAGTTTGTCTTCCATAATTGCCAATTACCCTCTTTCATAACTTTGTTACCCAAATTGTAAAATAACAATGTTACAGACATGAGACATCAGGATAAAAAGAAGGCAACAAAAAGCCCCTGCAGCATAGCAGGGGCCGTTGTTTTAAGTCTGTAACAAAGCTTAGCCGAAGCTTATGGAACTGAGCATTGTCCTGATGGCTTCGATGGCATTCTCTCTTACTGCTGACGGCAGACAGATTCCGACTACGATCAGACCGATAAGAACGAGAACGATGGCGATGATGTAATAAGCGAGGATTGCTCTCTCGAAGTTCTTAACATTTCTGTTGCGTCCTGCAATGGAAAGGATGAATGTTGCGATAAAACCGATTACGGGAACACAGCTTAAGAATGCGAGCCAGAAATACTTGGATGTGGAAACAGGTCTGTACTGTGCAGGGCATGCATCGATAAGAGCCTGTTCTGCAGCCTTCTTCTGTCTCTTCTTCTCGAGCTTGGCCTCAGCCTTCTCTTTTGCGATTCTTTCCTTCTCGGCCTGCTTCTCAGCCTGAGCCTGCTTCTTGGCTGCTTCCTTGGCTGCCTGTTCTTCAGCCTTCTTAGCTTCCTTTGCGGCCTGCTCTTCTGCTTTCTTTGCTGCCTTAGCTGCTGCTTCGGCTTCTTTTGCGGCGGTTGCTGTCACTGCAGTTGCTGCAGCTGCTGTTGCTGCTGCGGTATCCTTGGCTGCCTCAGCTACTTTCTCGGCTGCCTTTTCTTCTACAGCAGTTACCTCTTCCTTGACGGCTTCTGCTGCCTTATCAGCGGCTTCGCTGATCTCGGGTTCCATTTTCTTCTCTAAATCTTCTGCCATATGAAAGCTCCCTCCTTGTTCTGAATATATTGATTATAGCACGCAATCGAGCTAGTTGCTTGCAAGGGTGTGAGTTATTTGACGTACCAGCGGTGTCTGATCTTATACGCCCTAAGCACTCTGATAAGTCCGTCGATGATCGCAAGGATTCCGACGATTATCATGTAAACAGAAAGAGTGTTTTCGGGCGCGAAAAGAATATAGATTCCGCTTACCGCCCAGACAGCGCTCATGATGATGAGCATTACCACAAATGGCCTGTTATGGGTCTTTTTCGCTCTTGCAAAACAGTTATAGGCACATGCGAAAAGCAGTGCCGCGAAGATGCCGCTCGCCATTACAAAAAGCGCGCCTTCTTTTACGAACGTAATGACGGTCGTCGCAAGGAGCGCGGATGCCACCGTCGCATCGACTAAGTGCAGCTGGAAGTTCCAGTTGTCCTTCTTCATCTTCTTTACGCAAAGCACGATGGATATTACCGTTGCGGCGAATAAAAGGATCGATACAAACAGGAACAAAAACGATTCCGGAATAAGGAAGATAAAAAGTCCGCCAAGGATCATGGCAAGACCTTTTGCAAGGTCTGATCTTCTGAACTGTCTTACTATGCCTGATTTTGCTACCTTCTTGCCTGCACCGTCCAGGAGCAGATGGTCCGGCAGAGAAGCTGCGGCTATCCTGAATCCTTCGTCGTCGCCTAACACAACGCCAAGAACTCTTTCCCATCCCTTAGTACCCTGGGCTGAGAACTGTTCGACTGTAATCGTTCCATCTTCGCTCATGGCATCGAAAAGCGCATTTATAAATCTCTTCCGCTCTTCGATATCAACGGAATATATCCACTTATCGAATCCGCTGTTGATCTTTATGGCCAGAGGATCCATGCCTTCAGGCGCGAGCATCAGGTCGCCGTGATCAATGAGCCACGAACAGAGCTCGTGCTGGTCACCGCCCTGCTTATCGCTCTTGATGACATAGCTGTCATCGACCTTCGGTGCGAAAACATTACCTACAACTGAGAACTGCGGAATGATCCTTGTCGTCTTGGGATTTGCCCTCTTGATAAGGTCTTCCTTCAATACTTCAGGACAGAATCCCGGACCGTCGTTCGTATAGATGTGCTCAACCCTGTCAAACAGTTCATCAGGAAGAACAGCGGCAGAATAGATCGCAAGGTTTCCGCCCTTCGAATGGCCGCCAGTCATTATCACTTCAAAAGTATTAAGGCTCTTTCTCACGTAGTCTGCGGCCATCTTCTGGGAAGACGTCAGCATGAAGCTCATCATGAAATCTTCCTTCCAGCCGGCTATCGTGCTGTCGGTTCCCCTGAAGCCGATAAACGCCCATCCGCCCTTAGGTTCCGGAGAGAATGTCATTGCTGCAAACTGAATGGAATCTTCCTCGTCGAACACATCAACAAATGAAGATATATAGAGGTTTCCGAATCTTTTTGAAGCGGCAGCAGCCTTGACGAGGTTTGTAAACCTGATGCTGTCATCGGGCGCCATTTTCCTAATTGAGATACCCTGGTTGGTAAGGAAGTTCACGGCATCTTTAAGTGTCATGTAACCGCCGTCAGTATATAGCTCCGGGATATCTTTCAGATCAAGATAAGATAACTGACTGAGCACGATATTATCGACTCTTGTGAAAGGCCTTCCTTCAAAGTCGATCGAGCCGTACCAGCGGACATAATCAGTTATATTATCCATAGATGATCAGAACCTTACTTCTTTTCGATAGAGTAGTAGACCACGCCGGGTTCCAAACCGCCGCGCTTAAGAAGACCCATCTCCTCAACAGTTACAAGCTGGAATCCCGCATTAACGAGTGCAGGAACGATCCTCTTCGTAGCATCTGCCGTTGCCTGGTAAAGGTCATGCATAAGAACGATATCGCCGTCCTTAACCTTGCCGATTACACGCGCACAGATCTTGTCAGCATTTCTGCTCTCCCAGTCTCTTGAATCGATACTCCAGAGAATGATCGGAAGCTCTACAGATTCCCTGACGGTCTTATTGCAGCTTCCTCCCGGCGGTCTTAAGCAGGTAGACTTCCTGCCGGTGACTCTGATAAGCTCGTCATCAGTCTTCTGGATCTTCTCCTGTATCTGTTCTTTCTTGAGTTTTGTAAGCGTGTTGTGACTGTATGTGTGGTTGCCGAGTTCGTAATTCAGTTCGCCTTCGCGCTTTGCAGGATCCTCGTTCCAGGATATTCTGTCGCCGACGATAAAGAAGGTGGCCTTGCCGCCGTACTTCTCGAGCGTATCAATGATCGAATTGGTATATTGTGACGGACCGTCGTCGTATGTTAATGCGACCATCGGCTTGCTGCCGTCAACCTCACGTACGACCTTTCCGTCGTCTCCGAAATAATAGAGGTGGTTGTCAGCCATGGCTCTCTTATTCCTGATCATAAGGCCGCCGATAAAGCCGTACTTGCCGTCTTCCTTTTCGACGATTCCGTCAAGACCTTCGCCTGTTTCCTCATTGAAGAAATATCTCTCATCGTTGTAATCGATCCAGCCGGTCTTCATGAGACCTGTTTCCTCATCGAAGAAATACTGCTTACCTTCGATCACCTTAAGGCCTGAAGCGACCCTGCAGTTCTCCGGATCGGCATAATAAGTTCCGTTGTCGAGCTTGAACATGCCCTTGGCGGACTTTCCGTCAGAAGGATCGAAATAATACTTATTACCGTCTATCTCTGTCCAGCCAGTAACCATCTCGCCGGTCGTCTCATCGAAGTAATAAGTTTCTGAATTGTCATTAAGCCAGCCCTTCTTCATGACGCCGGTGCCGGGACTGTAATATCTGGTCTTGCCGCCGGTAGTCTGGAAGCCCGTGAGCATTACACCTTCATTGCTGAAAAGGTACATGTTGCCTGAGATCTCAGTCTCACCCTTGGCCATTATATGAGTATCTTCATCGAAATATTTTGTGGTACCGTCCTCAGGCATTACCTTAAAGCCGACATATTCCTCACCGAAATCATCGTAGTAATATGTGGCGTCACCTGACATGACGTAACCCCTGTTCGCTCCCGATCTGACATCACAGAGCGTAGCGATAAAGCTCAAGACACCCGTGATCACGGCGAGGACAAATAATGTCGTGAACGTCTTGCGCATATACACTCTCCTTTTTGAGTCCGAAAAATCTCAAAATAAGTTTATCACTCTGATTATATTATTAGTGAAACAATTATGTTACAGAAAACGGGTTTATGCTCCGCGTACGCCTTTTAAAAGGCTCTTTAAGAGGAGATATCTGTTGTACTTCTCTTCCTTTCTGAAATGAACCTCACGGAGCTGGGGGTTCGTATTGTCGTAAACAAGGTCCTTGGCTTCATCGCCGAACTGCTCGATTGTAAGATCGTACTGCTTTCCGTCGATAACGTTATAGCAGTGGAAATTTCCGTCAGGTCTCTTAATGCCGTAGACCTCGCCTCCGAAAATGTCCTGGATGAGAAACGCCGTGATGGAGCACTGTCCGTATGTCATGTTCTCGGCAGTCCAGTTGGCCTGCATTCTCGGAGCGCATGTTGCAGCTCTCCACACCCCGCCGGCTAATACATCATAAAGATCCAGAAGAGAATCCAGTTTATAACCGCAGCCTTCCTTAGGCTTTACCTCTGAAGCGGTCTCATGTCCTAAAAACTTGTATTCCATTTACATATCCCCTTTTCGCAGTCGACTAATAATCTCACTTACGGCCCTGATTGAAAAGCCTAAGCATACTGTCATTATGACTATTTTCGGTTAAATGACGGTAAACCTTGCCAATATTATCCCCATAATCAAAAAAGCGGACCGTCAGATATCTTTAAAGCATTTTAGGTTGAAAATTGTAAAAAATTCCCGTCAAATGTTAGGCAATTATCTTAAAACATCTTAATTTCAAGCATTCCGGACGTTTTCGGGCAAAAAAAGAGGCTGCCTTGAAGGCAGCCCCCGTTATATCAGTTGTAATAGATCAATATTCAGGTTCAAGCAGGCCATAGCCGCCGTCATATCTCTTATAAATAACGCAGACAGAATTTGTATCGCTGTCAAGGTATACGAAGAAGTCGTGTCCTAACATCTCGAGCTGGAGGATAGCATCCTCAGATGTCATAGGTCTTAATGCAAACTGCTTACGCTTTGTGATCTTCTCGTCCTTCTCGTCAACGAAGTCGAAATCAGCTCCGCCGTCATCCTCAAGATAATTAACGATTCCCGGGAAGTCCTTCTTTCTCTTAAGGAACTTGGTCTTCTGTCTTCTGATCTGAGATTCGAGCTTATCAACTGTTCTGTCAACTGCTGTCAGGATATCCTCATCAACTGCCTCAGCTCTTAAGATCCTGCCGTCGAACTTCATTGTGATCTCGACTACCATATCGGATCCTTCAGGTCTGATGCGGACATTGAGTGTTCCTTCATCACCGAAGTACTTGTCGAACTTCGACATCTTGGAAGCGATCTTTTCCTCAAGTCTCGTACCGATGCGAATTCCGTTACCCTGTGTAGTGATCTTCATAAAATCACTCCCTTCCGTTGAAAGTTTCAAAAGGCTTTGACCTTTGATTTAATTATAAACGAAGAAGGGAGTAATTTTGATTAAATTTGTATTAATTTGAGTAAATCAGTCTTCGTGTTCAGACCAGATATTTGTGCCGCCCCTGTCGAGCGCAACGATACCTGTACGGCACATTTCGATGATCTCGAATTTCTTCATGTACTCTATGAAAGCATCGATCTTCTGGCTGTCTCCGGTAGCTTCGATACTGATGGCTTCATCGGTGAAATCGATTATCTTCGTTCTGAAGATATTCGTAGCTTCAACGATGTCGGCATGCTGCTTTTCGGTATTCCTTACCTTTATGAGGAGAAGTTCACGCTTGATACAATCCTCGGTGGAAAGGACGATTACCTTCTTAACGTTATAGAGTTTTCGAAGTTGTGAAACAACCTGATCCTTATCGTTCTTCTCAGCAGTGAGCGTGATCGTGATTCGTGAATACTCAGGAGATTCCGTCTCACCTACCGTAAGAGAGTCGATGTTGTAACCTCTTCTCGTGAACATCGCGGTTACACGTGAGAGGACACCATACTGGTTATCAACGTAGATCGCAATGATTATCTTATTTCTCGGCATCGCTGATATCCTCCCTTCTCAAGATAAGGTTATTGAATGTTCCGCCGGGCTTCAACATCGGGAGAACAAGGCTGTCCGTCTTGATCGTAAGATCGATTACCGCAGGACCCTTTACCTTATATGCTTTCTTGAATGCTTCTTCGAAAGATTTCTTGTCCGTAGCCTTGAAGCCCTTTGCGCCAAACGCCTGGGCGAGCTTTACAAAGTCAGTCTTGCGTTCGAGTGTGGTGTTCGAAAATCTTCCGTCGAAGAAAATCTTCTGCCACTGTCTTACCATGCCGAGAGCATGGTTATTGAAGATAACGATCGTAACAGGAACATTATATGTAACTGCCGTTGCAAGCTCGTTTAAACACATACCGAAGCTTCCGTCGCCTGTGATAAGAACACTTCTTGTATTTGTTGCGATCGAACTTCCGATAGCTGCACCAAGACCAAATCCCATTGTTCCAAGACCGCCCGATGTTATCCACGTACGCTTGTTCTTGAACTTGAAGAACTGTGCTGCCCAGCACTGATGCTGGCCGACGTCGGTTACAAGTCTTGTATCAGGCTTGATGTTATCCGAGATGATGTTGATCGTATCTCTGGGCAGGAAAGGAAGACCCTCATAAGCGTCTGCCTCTCTTTGCTTAAGCTGGTCGACCTTCTTTATCCACTCAGTATTCTTGCGCTGCGGAACAGCCTTTATCAGACGCTCCGTAAAATCCTTGAGGTCACAGCAGATTCCAAGGTCTACAGGAACGTTCTTACCGATCTCTGCGCGGTCGCAGTCGACGTGGATCTTTGTAGCAGAGAGCGAGAACTTTTCTGTCCTTCCTGTCGCCCTGTCAGAGAATCTGACACCAAGAGCGATTATGAGGTCAGCTTTTGCAAGAGCAACTGAAGAAGCATATCTTCCGTGCATTCCCTGCATTCCGAGAAATCTCGGTGAATCGGAAGGGATCTCGGAAAGACCCATCATGGAACAGCCGATGACGGCATCAAGCTTATCTGCAAGCTTAACGATATCTTCGCCAAGCTCAGTCCTTACAGCACCGCCGCCGAAATAGATATAAGGTCTCTTGGATTCCTTAATGAGCCTGACTGCTTTTTCGATCTCTTCATCTCCGCAGCAGGGGATCGGCTCAGGCTTTGTCACAGGCTGTTTCTTGAAATCGAAAACAGCCTCCTGGACATCCTTCGGGATATCGATGAGGACAGGTCCGGGACGTCCGGTCTGTGCGAGTTCAAATGCCTTACGG
The DNA here is from genome assembly GCA_902782235.1 of Oscillospiraceae bacterium. Taxonomy (GTDB): domain Bacteria; phylum Bacillota; class Clostridia; order Saccharofermentanales; family Saccharofermentanaceae; genus Saccharofermentans. The sequence goes on along the minus strand of CACZML010000006.1, from coordinate 11,186 downwards.
ACCACATCAGCAAGCTTTGAAACCTTGTGTACAAAGAAGTTGTGCTTCGTGATAGGAAGAGTGATGCCGGTGATATCGATCTCCTGGAATGAATCTCTTCCGATCATGGAATTTCTAACGTTTCCCGTAATGGCTACAAGAGGGATCGAATCAAGATATGCCGTTGCGATTCCGGTGACAAGATTGGTCGCACCGGGACCTGATGTCGCGATTACGACACCAGTCTTTCCGGTGGCTCTTGCATAACCGTCTGCGCTGTGAACGGCACCTTCCTCGTGAGCGGTCAGGATATGCTTGATCTTATCCTGCTTGTCGTAGAGCTTATCGTAGATATCTACGACCATTCCGCCCGGAAAACCGAACACGGTATCAACACCTTGTTCTATCAAGGTCTCGACAAGTATCTGTGCTCCGGTCATCTTCATGCTAAATCACCTCTTAATGATCCTTTTCCCAAACCGTTCAAACTACCTGGCACGCAGACACAACCTGCTTTGCACCAACGCTGTTTGTGACAATGATAATGTAATAGCCCGGTTTGATGTGTTCTTCGTTATCGAAGGAGATAACATACTTGTCACCTTCCTTCTTGATCTTTGCCTTGCCGGCCTTTACAGCAGAAGAGAATTCTCTTTGTGAGAACATATTGTCTTCACTGTAGTAATACGCATAGGAATACTCCTCATCCGTATTCTTCACTACTTCGATCTTCAGTGAAATATTCTTGGTGTCCTTATAGTAGACAGAATCCGATTTGATCTTGTTGTTTGAAGATACAAAGTCACATGTAGCGCCGTTGAAAGGTGAATCGGCATCGTATGTAACAACTGTTCCGACCATATAGGAAGCATCTGTAGTGCCCTTATCGAAATTGCTGTCACCACCTCTTACACTTGGATCGATATCAGCTGCGGGCTTTCCTTCTCTTAACTGAAGTCTGAAGTCATTGTTGTAAACGTCATAGATATCGAATCCGATATAGCCCTTTACATCGCCGTAATCAACGTTGGAATACAGGTAAAGCTTTACAGCTTCCTCGTAAGATACTACCTTGCCCTTACCAAGCTTCTCGTAATTCATTGTCTTGGTCGTTGAATCGTAATACTCACGGAGGAATACGATCTTATCGGTATCAGTAAACTGCATGCCCTGGTTTGCATCGAACTTATCTTCGAGGATATCTGCATAGTAGTATCCGATGATCTCTCCGTTCGGTTTATCAGAGCTTGATGCGATAACAATATATGCTGTCTTGTCATTTACCAGTGCTTCTGCAGCAAGGTACTTCTTCCATGAACCGTCATCTGCAACCTCATACTTAAGGCACTCGCAGGTGACAAATCCGAATTCGTTGAAATATACCCACTTCGTCGGGTTCTGGAGAATGATGTAATTATTCTTATCTACCTCATACTGGTTGTCGGAACCGAGATAGAAGATCTTAGTCTTTTCCTCAGGCATTGTATAAGCAAGCGTTACCTTGACTTCACGGATGACCTTCCAGTCATCTTCTTCGAGCTTGATAGCTTCATAAGTGCCCATGTTTACAACGAGGTTGGAAATATCATAGACATTACCTGACTTGATCTGTCCTGCGTCAGCCGGCTTGATATACCAGTCACCTGCAGAATCTGTCATGCCAAGGATATAGAGTTCCTTACTTACGAACTTATCGTAGAAAACGATGGTCGTATCGTGGTAACCCAATGTCTTGAATGTGATTCTTGCCTCATTGTAATACTGGGGATAGAGATAAGGTGCATATGTTGTCATGCCGTGTGCATATGTGTAAGAGTTGTTGCTCTCAGTAAATACGCAGTTGCCGACTTCGTTGATGAGCTTACTTGCTGTCTGCTCGATTTCCTTATCACCGCAGTTGATGTACTTGCTTGCAAGAGTTGTAAGGTCAACAGAGTCTGTGGATTCGAATGAACCGCAGGCTTCTCTTAACTGTACATATTCAGCATATCCGTTGTTCTCGAAAACCCGCTTGTCGAGAGCTGCGATAAATTTCTCATAAGCCTGCAGAACTTCATTGATGTTATCTGTGTCGATAGCAGACATACATGTATCGATACCGTAGTAACCGGTAGCGTTCTGTGTAGCTTCGATATTGTCCATGTAATCTCTTACGATGTACTCACTGTAGTCTTTTGCAGTACCCTTGAAATCCTTGCCGATATAATTAAGGAAGTTGGTATAGTTGATGCCTACATCATAGTAAGCACTTCCCCATGTAGGGCTCTCTGCAGCAACGATGTACTCTGTATAAGGATCCAAAGCCTTTGCGACTTCGAGTGAACCCATAAGGCATGCATTGAAGATGATCGTCTCGTACTGGATATCAGCAGTTCTGATTGCGTCAGCGATCTCGATCTCAGTGAGCTTACCGTCGTGGAGCTCATCCTGACCGAATCCCAAAGGTACTCCGCCGCCGTGGTCCCACATTACGAGGATATAGTTCTCAGCAGGATACTTCTCTTTCGCGAACTTGAGGAAATCCTGCAATGTCTGCTGCTCAACCATGCTTACGTCACCAAGGTTCTCGAGCTCCTTGATATTGCCGTTCTGGATTACAAAACGCTGGCATGCGCCGTCCTGCATGTATGAATTCTGGAAATCCTTGCATCCGCCTGTCTGGAGAACGACATTAACGTCCTTGCCGGGCTGTGCTGCCATCATTTCCTTAACGTCAGCAGAAAGGTTAGCGCCGTTGGATTCAAGGTCTGTTCCGATCGCATATACCATGATCGTTCTCTTGGCCTTGTCTGAAGCGGGTTCTGTATCTGTAGGATCGTCAGTTGATTCCGTTGTAGTCTTCTTCGTGTGTGTAGGTGTAGGAGTTGCTATGCTGTTTACAGCGAAAACAATACCTACGACGATAGCTGCAAGAAGAACAAAACCACCGACTGAAAGGCCGATGATAAGACCTGCCTTGCCCTTCTTTTTCTTCGGAGCCTCAGTACCTGCAGCAGGAGCAACAGGTGCGGGTGTAGGCATAGGTGTGCCGATAGGTCCGAAAGCAGATTCCGGCGCAGGCGCAGGTGCAGGAGCAGGAGCCGGTGCAGGTGCGGGTGCTGCTGCAACAGGTGCCGGTGCAGGCGCGGGAGCAGGAGCTGCTTCTACGGGAGCCGGTACAGGTGCAGGCTCAACGGGAGCAGGAACAACTGCGGGTGCAGGCTCGACCGGTGCAGGTGCTGCCTGCTGCCAGAGATGGGATACATCAGATCCGCATCCGCCGCAGAATTTCTGATTCTCATTCAGTTCTTTTCCACAATTTGGACAATGCATTTTCTACCTCTCTTATTCTTATATGTTTCCAATATCTTCCTCGATAGCATCGGCAAGCCCGGAAATAGCAAGCGCCGAAGCATCGTTTCCTGACGATTTAATTGTTACTGTCTGGCCTACCACTCTGCAGTTCTTAAAACCTTCGATGAGCGCCAGAAGACCCTTGCCGCTGGCAGGAGCCCATGTACCATTCTCTATAACAGAGAAGCCTCTTCCCGTCAACCCGTGGGCAGCCAGCTCTCTTACCGCATGCTCGACCGGTGAATAGATGCCGTTGTTATATGTTGCAGAGGCAACCGCAATGTGGCTGTACTTGAAAGCCATCGCGATAATGTCGGAAATATCAGCTGCCGTGGCATCTAAGATAACGGACTTAATGCCTCTCTGGTCGAGTTCTGTCATGAGGACTTCAGCAGCGTTTGCCGTGTGTCCGTAGATAGAACCTACGAGGATAAATACGCCCTTTTCCTCAGGTGTGTAAGTACCCCAAGTCTTATAGCATTCAATGATCTTCGCGATATCCTTGCGCCATACATATGAATGCAGAGGGCAGATCATCTTGATATCAAGAGATGAGACTTTATTGATAGCGGCTACAGTCTGCATGCCGTACTTGCCGACGATATTTGTATAGTAACGGCGTGCCTCGTTTAAAAGTTCAGAATCAAAGTCCTTGTCATCTGCAAAGATGGAACCGTTGATCGCTCCGTAGCTTCCGAAAGCATCAGCGGAGAAGAGAATTCCGTCTGTCTCATCAAAGCTCATCATGACCTCAGGCCAGTGAACCATGGGTGCGAAAACGAACTTGAACTTATGTGAACCGAGATCCATCTCATCGCCGTCTTTTACAACGACTGCTCTTTCCGAATAATCCTTATCCGGGAAGAACTGCGACAAGAACTGAAGAGTCTTTGCGTTTAAGATGATTTTCGCGCTCTCATAAAGATCCAGAACAGTTGCCAGTGTAGCTGAGTGGTCCGGCTCCATGTGATGGATAACGATGTAATCCAGAGAGCGGCCGTCCAGACAATACTTAAGATTATCGAAGAAAGTGTCTGCCACTTCCCTGTCGACTGTATCGAAAAGAACAGTGGCTCCGCAATCAAGAAAATACGAATTGTAATTCATGCCTGAATTAAGCTTGTAGACCTTCTCGAACTTATCGATCCTTCTGTCTGTTACGCCGATCCAGGTAAGGCTGTCTGTAAGTTTTCTTACGTTGTGCATAGTTTCCCCTTTATCCTTTTATCTGTCTTCGCGGTAGTAATTGCGTCCGATCGCCTGAGGCTCACCGCTCTTTTTCTTGGATGAGAGAGAGCTTGCGATAAGGACTATGAGCGTTATGATAAACGGCAGTGCCGAGAAGAAGTGAGACGGGATCTTGGTAAGCCAGCCAAGAGCGTTCGGGAACGCATAAGCGAGCGCTGCATTCTGAACACGGAGCGTATTGAAGAATCCGAACACGAGTGTTCCGAGAAGTGCCTTTGCAGGGCTCCAGTTCGCGAAGATAACGAGTGCAATTGAGATCCAGCCGTAACCGTTGATCCAGCAGTTGGATCCTTCGAATGTACCGCCCATGTTAAGACCCATGTAGAGTCCGCCGATTCCCATGATTCCGGAACCTGCGATGATGTGGGCATATTTATAGAATGTTACGTTAACGCCTAAAGAGTCTGCTGCAGCAGGATTCTCACCAATCGCCCTGAGCTTCAAGCCGGGAACGGTCTTGTTGAAATAGAGCCACATCAGCACTGCAATGATGACGCCGAGATATACAAGGATTCCGTGGGAGAAAAGAGCTTCTCCGATGAACGGGATCTTGGACAATCCGGGGATCGCGAAAGCCTGTGACTGTGCCGCGAGCTTTGTATCGTTGAGTCTGGGCCAGCCGCCTTCGCTGTTTGCAAGAGCGTTGCCGATAAAGTAATAGAAAGCAACACCGAATGTTGTGATCGTAAGACCCGTTACATTCTGGTTAGCCTGCAAAGTTACTGTCAGGAATGAGAACAGAAGACCCACAAGACCGGATGCAATAAAGCTTACAAGGACTGCAACCAGAAGGCTGTCAGCCTTAATGCCTACAAGATAACCTGCAACCGCACCGATAGCCATCGTACCCTCTACACCTAAGTTCAGAGAGCCGGACTTCTCGATCATGATCTCACCGGTCGTGCCGTACAGGAGCGGAATGTTGTAAACGATTATGTTGAAGAGGAACAATGTAATTACTTCAAGCATTCTTTGCTTCCTCCTTCTTTACGATCTTAAAGTTTGCAGCGAAGTCTGCGACAAGGACGGAGAACAGGATGAGTCCCTGCAAAAGGTCAGCGTAGTTGCTGTCGATAGCAGGATACTGTGTTGCTGCCGCCTGGCATCCGTACTGCAGTATTGAGATAAGGATCGATGTTACGAAAACCGCAGGAACACTGAGCTTTGAGAGCCATGCTACGATGATTCCCGTCCAGCCTACGTTATTGGTAACAGTATCGGAGATCGTGCCTGATGCAGATACTGTAAGTGCTGCTGCAAGACCGATCATGGCAGATGAGATGAACATCGTTCTTAAAACGATCTTACCTACGCTCATTCCGGCATATTTTGCCGTAGCGCTGCTGTCACCTACAACGGAGATCTCATATCCCTGCTTGGTGTATTTGAGGTATACGTAAACGATTACAGTGAGCAATAATGCGATGATTACTGACCACAAGAGTTTGAACTGTCCCATGGGGATACCTGCCATAACTGCGGAATCAGGGAAAGTGCCGAATTTAGGTCTTTCGGAATCCTCTCTTAAGAAGAAATTCCAGTCAGCTTTTGTCTCGCCGATATATCTTATGACGTAGAGCATAATGTAGTTGATCATGAGCGTCATCAAAGTCTCATTTGTGTTGAACCTGACCTTAAGTGCAGCTATTGCGATACCGATTATTCCGCTCGATATCATCGCAGCAAGGCACATAAGGAGAACAGTAACGAAATTAGGCATTCCGGAACTGTTGAATGCGATGATCGATGCAGTGATCGCGCCGATCAAAAACTCGCCCTCGCCTCCGATATTCCAGAAACGCATCTTGAATGAAAGGCTTAAGGCAAGTGATGTGATAAGGAGCGGAACAAAGATCTTAAGAAGACCTTCGATGCTCTTATAACCATATCTGTTTCCGACAAGTCCGATAGTGAACATCTTGCCGTAGTAATCGAAAGGATTGATACCCAGAACGCTGAGGATGATCGCACCGATCGTGAGTGATACAAGGATTCCCACAGCGTAGAAAATAAGCGTTCTGCTGAGCTTGGCGTCAGCTCTTCTTACCAGATGATATTTCTTCATTAGGCCTTGACCTCCTCATCTGTAAAAGCTGAATCCTTAGCGATACCGTCAGTCTTACCTTCTTTGTTTACGATGTTGATTGTACCTGTCATCATAAGTCCGATCTCTTCTTTGGTCGTGTGATTGCTGTTAACAACACCCTGAAGTTTGCCGTGGCAGATGACCATGATCTTGTCGCAGAGAGCAAGCATAACATCAAGGTCTTCGCCGACGAAGAGGATGCCTACGCCCTTTTTCTTCTGCTCATTCAGGATATTGTAGATCGTGTAAGAAGAATTGATATCAAGACCTCTTACAGGATATGCGGTGATAAGTACATTAGGACCTGATTTGATCTCACGTCCGAGCAAAACCTTCTGGACATTACCGCCTGAAAGCCTTCTTACAGGGGTCTCAGTTGAAGGCGTAACGACTTCAAGTCTGTCGATTACCTTCTGCGCTTCTTCTCGTGCAGATTTGCGGTCGACAAAAATGCCCTTTGACTCGTTGTAGTTCTTGAGGATCATGTTGTCCGTGATAGAGAGCGAAGGTGCAAGTCCCATTCCCAGACGGTCCTCAGGAATAAAGCTCATCGAGATGCCGTGCTCCAAGATCTTCTTAGGTGACATTCCGACGATACTCTCACCTTCGTGTATCATCTGTCCATCTTCAATCTTACGGAGTCCGGCGATTGCTTCGCAGAGTTCCTTCTGGCCTGAGCCAGCGATTCCCGCAACGCCCAGCATCTCTCCGCCTCTGATGTAGAAATTGATGTGGTCAACTGCCACAGCGCCCTCATCGTTCTTAACGGTAAGGTCTCTTATCTCAAGGAGAGGATGAGTCTTCTCCATGACAGGACGGTCGATATTAAGCTCGATCTTGCGTCCTACCATGAGCTCTGTGAGAGCCTTCTCATTTGTCTCTTTGGTGACGACGGTGTCAATGTATTCGCCGTGTCTTAATACTGCGACTCTGTCCGAGATCGCCATAACCTCATTGAGTTTATGTGTAATGATTATTATCGAATGACCTTCTTCCTTCATCTTGCGCAAGACGTCGAAAAGACGGTCGATCTCCTGGACCGTAAGCACTGCCGTAGGCTCATCGAGGATGATTATTTTCGCGCCATAGCAGAGGACCTTAAGGATCTCCAAAGTCTGCTTCTCGGATACTGCCATGTTGGCAACTATCTTGTCCAGATCTATATCAAAGCCGAACTTGGCGGCTGTATCTTCAATCTTTTTACGGACGTCTGCACCATGCATAAAACGTCCTGCATCCCTCATACCTATACGGATATTCTCGAGCGCCGTAAAACGCTCGACCAGCTTGAAGTGCTGGTGAACCATTCCTATTCCCAGTTTGCCGGAATCTTCAGGTGAATTGATGGACACCTTTTTTCCGTCAATAAAAATAGAACCGCTGTCGGGCATATAGATGCCCGACAGCATGTTCATAAGTGTCGTTTTGCCTGATCCGTTCTCTCCGAGCAGGGCAAGGATCTCGCCCTTTTGGAGAGAAAGATTGATGTTTTTATTGGCCGCCACAGGGCCGAAACTTTTAGTAATTCCCTTTAGCTCTATGGCATATTCCATAAAACACCTCTTAGATCAAAATTGCTGTTATCAGTTAACCTGTGTAACGCCTTCTACGTAGTAGTTCATTGAACCCTGGATAACGCCGTCTTCAACAGAAGGGCCGCCAGCTGCAACGATCTCTGTGCCGTCATTTGTCTTGAGGGCAGCATCTGTCTTTGCAACTGCAACAGAACCAGCAGCGCCGGAGAATGAAAGCTTAACGCCGGAGAATACATCCCACTCACCGGAGATCATGAGCTTCTTTGCAAGGTCGATAGCTTCCTTTGTCTCTGCTGTGCAGTTAGCTGTAAGAGGTGATACGTCAACGAATCCAGCCTTCAAGCCTTCATAGTAGTTGCCTACCTTTGTCATGAAGTTAGCCGGATCTTCCATAGCAGCCTTCATAGCTGTTGCATAGTAAACGTCCCAGTTCCATACAGGTGCTGTAAGGTGAGCCTTAGGAGCCTCTGTAGACATATCAGAGTTGTATCCGCATCCGAATACGCCCTTCTCGTTAGCAACGATCTGAGGCTGAGCGGAGTCGCAGTGCTGAGCGATTACGCAGCATCCGTATGTATCGATCAATGTCTCAGCTGCCTGTCTCTCAAGCTGCTGGTCACCCCATGTGGAGATCTCGTAAACGCTGATCTTTGCATCAGGGTTAACTGCCATGCATCCCATAGCGAATGCATTGATACCTGAACATGTCTCAGCATATTCTGTACCCCAAGCAGAAACATAACCGATGTTGTTATTGTTCATCTCGAGAGACTTATATCCTGCTGCGATACCAGCGAGGTAACGTGCCTGATAGATTCTTCCGAAATAGTTGTTGAAGTTCTTGTCGTTAGAAAGATAACCTGTTGCGTGAGAGAAGATGATATCCGGATATTCCTTAGCCTTAGCTTCGAATGCGTTGATGTAACCGAAGCTGATACCGAAGATGATGTTGCATCCGTTACCTGCGAGCTGGTCGATTGCCTGCTTAACCTTCTCGTCATCCTCAGGAATGTTGTCGACGATGTAGAGATCCTTTGCGGGATCAAGACCGATCTTCTTCATACCTTCGGTAATACCGTGATGATGAGCATAGGTATAACCTGATGTGTCGTTCTGGCTGTTGATGTAAATAGCACCTACCTTAAAGTTAGATGCCTTAGCTCCGCCATTTCCCCCGTTAGCTGAATTACAGCCGGCAAGTGCGAAGACTGATGTAACTGCGAGTGCAGCAGTTACTAACATCGAAATGAGTTTTTTCATAAACTGCCTCCGTTCAAATTTGTTATATGCCAAACAATTGCATATCTAAGTTAGTGCCGTTCAGGTTTATTGGGGCCTGAACTCCAGTGAATCGTCGGTCATCTTGTCAATGATGGCCAGAGACTCCACCCTGATCCCCTTTGCTCTCAAAGCGTCACCGCCGCCCTGGAAGCCCTTCTCGATCGCGATGGCGCAGCCTGCCAGCTTGGCACCGCCCTGACCTACGATATCGATCAGGCCGTTAAGCGCATTTCCCATCGCAAGGAAGTCATCGACGATAAGGATCGTGTCATCATTATTGATGTAATCACCCGATACCATGATGTCGTATGTCTGCTGATGTGTGTAAGAGAAAACCTTCGATGTGAGGATGTTGCCGGCAAGATTACTGCTCTTATGCTTCTTGGCAAACACCATCGGAACGCCCAGAGCGACCGCAGCAGAATAAGCGAGCGCAATGCCCGAAGACTCGATGGTTAATACCTTTGTAACATTGTTACTTGAAAAAAGCCTGGCGATCTCCTCACCCATATCCTTAAGGAGCTTTGTGTCGATCTGCTGGTTAAGGAAACTTCCAACCTTAAGCACTTCACCCGGAAGAATCTGTCCTTCGGTGAGTATCCTTTGTTCTAACGCGCGGATAAGAACCACCTCCTAAAAGGATTTAAACACCCTCTTATATTATAATTATTACAATTTCGTGTCAAACCGAAACGGCTTATTTTTTGCACTTTTTAGGTGGTTTTGGGCTGTCGAAAATGTGGCAATTTGCCACTGGAAAATTAACCGTCTGCGGGCAGTAAGCGCTCGTCTGCGGAATATTGGGCAATGGCCAGATCGATTATCTCAGGCATGGCTTCAGCAAGATCCATGCCTCCGGCCTGAATTATGTCCTCAGGAATGGGGTTTTCCTTGTATCTGGAGCTGAGACTGTAGAAAAGTGAGCTCCCGGGACCGCTCTTATGGCGGTAATACATCAGGATATTTCCAATGATTTCAGACGCTTCATTGCCGATCGCAAATACCGGCACGCCATTTTTGGCTACCGCATTGCTCAGGGCTTCCTTTGCGGAATCCGAAAGGACCGGGTTACCTGAGATAACGATGAGCATGTACTGAGAATACTCCCTCGGGATCTCTTCTTTTACTACATTTCCGAATTCATCACGCTCCGTGACATGGATAGAAGATGTCTTTATGGGGAGATTGTCCGAAGATACGCTTTCCGGAGCGATAACCTGCGTAACAGGGACCAGAACTTCCAGTTCAGAAGGAAACTCGCCGATCCAGTAGATCGTGATATCCATCTGGGCATAGGCAGAAAGCTTCTCATCCAGAGCTGCCTTCCTGTCGATAACGCCCTGTCTTTTCGAGCTCGAGCCGAAAAGGATGGCAATAAACAGGAAGAACATTGCCGCCAGTATCGTAAGAACGATAAGTCCTGTCTTGCCTCTGCTCATGGTTTAGCCGTCGATCCTTGTGACAAAAGGCTTAACGCCTTCTATTACCTTACCTGCAAAATCCTCTTTGCTGGATACGACCATGGCATCCATGTTGTCGAGATAAGGAAGACAATACTTTCTTAAGTTCTCAAGTGTATATTTGAGGGGCTCTCCCTCTCCTTCAGCATCTGCAACGATAAGCCAGATAAGGCGGTCCGTGCCGTTCTCCCTCATAAGTCTTACCCAGATGTCGGATACTGTGGGTTCAATCTGGAGATAGCCTTCAAGTGCTTTCTTAAGTTC
>CACZML010000005.1 GCA_902782235.1 Oscillospiraceae bacterium | reverse complement strand
AACCCGCACGCAGATGTGGTGGAATTGGCAGACGCGCTAGCTTCAGGTGCTAGTGGGAGCAATCTCGTGCGGGTTCAAGTCCCGCCATCTGCACCAGAACAGAGCATCAGGATCCTCTGATGCTCTTTTTATTTCCCTATATGAGATTGCTTCGATCAGCGGACTGATGGATATTATCGGATAATGACTGATACACCGTCGTGTTATAATTTGAAAGATAAATCTTGTTTTTTATGGGAATAAGGCGGATCGGATATGTGGTGTGCAAGACCATTCAATGCAAATATGCCGGCTCCATTCGGAAGAGATTAAAATGCCGGTCCGGTAAGACTCTATCTTGGGGCATTTTCGAGACATACTGAGAATATAAGACATGATGATAACAGAAGGCGGGGTAAACGCATATGGAAAAATCTAAAGTGTATTTTACGGATTTCAGGACAAGGATGGGAATTCCGCTTACCGAGAAACTGCAAAAGCTCATAAGGCTTGCAGGCATCGGTTCCATCGATTTTGACAACAAGTTCGTTGCCATCAAGATGCACTTCGGCGAACTCGGAAATCTTGCGTACTTAAGGCCTAATTATGCTAAGGCCGTTGCTGATGTTGTCAAAGAGAACGGCGGAATGCCTTTCCTTACGGACTGCAACACCCTTTATCCCGGAAGCAGAAAACACGCCCTTGAGCATATGGACTGTGCAAATATGAACGGCTTTAATACTGTCACGACCGGCTGCCAGATAATCATTGGTGACGGTCTTCGCGGAACGGATGATATCCTTGTGCCCGTTCCCAACGGTGAATACTGCAAGGAGGCTTATATCGGCAGGGCAATTATGGATGCCGATATCTTTATCTCGCTTACACACTTTAAAGGCCATGAACAGGCCGGCTTCGGAGGAACGATCAAGAATATCGGAATGGGCTGTGGAAGCCGTGCCGGCAAGATGCAGCAGCATCAGAGTGGTCATCCGCATGTTATCGAAGATCTGTGCCGTGGCTGCAGAAAGGCGTGGATCGATCCTGATAAGTGCAAAGGCTGCGGCCGCTGCATAGGTGCCTGTTCTTTTGATGCGATTGAAAACGATAACTGGGATGCTCCCCAGCTTTTAGGCTGCAGAATGGCTGAATACACGGCAGCTGTTGTCAGCGGAAGACCTTCTTTCCATATCAGCCTTATTACGGATGTATCTCCTAACTGTGACTGCCATGGTGAGAACGATGCTCCGATCCTTCCTGATATCGGAATGCTCGCTTCGTTTGATCCTGTTGCATTGGACCAGGCATGCGTTGATCTCTGCTCGAAGGCGGAACCCATTAGAAACAGTCAGCTCGGTGATAATCTTGCAAATCCTCATTTCCATGACCATGGAGATCATTGGCACAACAGTAATCCGAATGTTTCATGGGCAGAGACATTAGAGCACGCTGAGAAGATCGGAATCGGCACCCGACAGTATGAACTCGTTACAATGAAGTGAGCTCATTGTCTAATCTGACCAAGTAACATCATTTATCATTGCTTCCTTTTTAGGTTGCTTAAAAGCCCCGCTAATATATAATACTTACGTCATTTTATGCGAGGCGGATCATGATCTATTTTGATAACAGTGCAACAACCTTTGTATCAGACTCTGTAAGAGCCAGGTTACAAGAGCTTACCGAAGATGCAGTATCTGCAAATCCCGGTGCTCTTCACAAGCTTGGAAACAGGGCCATTGAAGTATACGAGGGCATAAGAAAAGAGACAGCTTCGCTCCTTGGTGCCAGGCCTGAGGAGATATTCTTTACCTCCTGTGCAACTGAGAGCGCAAATACTGCTATCAAGGGCTATATGAGCCGCAACAAGAGAGCAGGCAATGCAGTTATCTCAACAAGAACTGAGCATAAGGCTACGTTGGAGTGCCTTGAATACTTGGCTAAACTTGGCTATGAGATCAGATACCTTAAGGTTGGAATGGACGGCAAGCCCACTTCTGAGAGCCTTGCAGAAGAACTTGGAAAGGGTGACGTTGCTCTCGCATGCTTTACACTGGTAAACAACGAGACGGGCGCGGTTCTCCCTTTCGAGAACATCTCGAAAACGATAAAGGCTGCATCTCCGTCAACTGCTATATATCTTGACTGCGTTCAGGCACTGGGAAAGATGCCTATAGATCTCTCAAAGCTTGGTGCTGACATGTGTTCGTTCTCCGGACATAAGATCCATTCGATCAAGGGCAACGGAGTTCTTTATGTCAAGAAGGGCGTCAGGATCGATCCTCTGATCGTTGGCGGCGGCCAGCAGGACGGAATGCGTTCAGGCACACAGAGTCCTGTTCTTGCAGGCGCTTTCCTCGCTGCTTTGAAGGAAGTTACAACAGGTATCGATGAATCCCGTGAGAAGATAAGTGAGATCAACGCTTATCTCCGTAAGGAATTATCTGACAGGGGAGCAAAGATCTTATCTCCTGATGATGCGCTTCCTTTTGTGCTGAATGTTTCATTCGAAGGCTTTGAATCCGAGACGATGCTTCATTGTCTTGAGATCTACGATATATATGTTTCGACGGTATCTGCATGTTCTGCCAAGCAGAAGAAGGTCTCATATGTCCTTCTTGAGATGGGCGTGGACAGAAAGACTGCCGCAAACGCTGTAAGATTAAGCTTCTCCAGACATAACACGATGGATGAGGCAAAAGAGTTCATTAAGTGCGTAGATCAGATCTACGATCAATTTCTGGTGAAGTGAGGAGATAGGTATGGCAAATGTCCTTTTGGCGAGAATGGGTGAGATAACCCTTAAAGGGCTTAACAGAGGCTCTTTTGAGATACAGCTCAAGTGCAATCTTAAGTACAGGCTTAAGAAATTCGGTGATCTGAAGATCTATCAGAGCCAGAGCAGGATCTGGATCGAACCAAAGGAAGAGGACAATCCGAACTTCCAGAGCATGGCTGCTGCCCAGGATATCATGAAGGCCGTATGCCAGGTCTTCGGTATCGTTTCAGTAAGCCTTGCAAGAAAGTTCGAAGGTGACTTTGAATCTGTAAAGGAAAATGCCTTTATCTGCGTAGAGGAGCTCCTTGAGAATAACCCTGACTATAAGACATTTAAGGTTGAGAGCAAGAGAGGCAACAAGACTTTCCCCATGACTTCTCCCGAGATCTGTGAGGAATTGGGATATCAGATCCTCCAGAAGTTCCCGAACCTAACCGTTAAGGTCAAGAATCCTGACTTCATCCTGAATGTCGAGATCCGTGAATCAAACTATATCTATTCAGGCAAGATGATGGCTCACAGAGGTCTTCCGGTAGGATCCTGTGCAAAGGGCATGCTCCTTTTGTCAGGCGGTATCGACAGCCCTGTTGCAGGCTTCATGATGGCTTCACGCGGTATGCCGCTTGATGCTGTATATTTCCATTCGTATCCTTATACGAGCGACCTTGCAAAGCAGAAGGTAATTGACCTTGCAAAGATCGTTTCCGGCTATTCCGGCCGCATGACACTTCATATCGTTAACTTCACACAGATCCAGCTCGATCTTTACAAGCATTCCCCTCAGGACATGCTTACAGTAACCATGCGCCGTGTAATGCTCCAGATCGCAGAGCGCCTTGCGCTTAAGAACGACTGCAAGTGCCTCATCACGGGCGAGAGCTTAGGTCAGGTTGCTTCCCAGACCATGGAAGCTATCGCAGCTACGAATGAAGTGGTTAAGATGCCGATCTTAAGACCTCTTATCGGTCTTGATAAACAGGCAACATGCGATATTTCCAGAGATATCGGAGCGTTTGAGACATCTATCCTTCCTTATGAGGACTGCTGCACGGTATTTGTAGCAAAACACCCCAAGACACACCCGCATCCTGAGGATATAATCGAGGCTGAGAAAGACCTTGATATCGAATCACTTGTTGAAGCAGGTGTGGCAGGTACAGAAGATATTGTTATCAACCCTTTTGACTGATAAGGGAGCGGGAGGAAGAATTGAGGATCGGAAAGCTTACAGACGAGCAGCTTGAGTCTCTTGTGCTTTCAAGACTGCCTAAGCTGTCCAGCAAGACCGTTTCCGGCGCAGGAATCGGTGCTGACTGTGCATGGCTTAAGACCGGCGAGAATCTTCTCGTTACTTCCTCAGACCCTATAACAGCGGGCGGAAGCGAGTCAGGAACGCTTGCCATTCATGTTTCCTGTAACGATATTGCGGCCTGCGGCGTCCAGCCTACGGGCATTCTCATAGTCATTATCGCTCCGCCCTCGGCCACTGAGGACGAGATCGTATCTATCGTTGACCAGGCCAGCCGTGAAGCAGGTAAGCTCGGTGTTGATATCGTCGGCGGACATACGGAAGTGTCTGACTGTGTAAACAGATTCGTTGTAATCTCCACAGCTTTCGGAGTTGTCGAAAAGGGCAGCCCCGTGCCTTTGGGTCATGCGATGCCCGGAGATAAGCTCATTATCACCAAGACTGCTGCCATTGAAGGAAGCTTCATTGCGGCAAACGAGCACAGTGACAAGCTTAAAGGCAAGATCCCTGATGAATATATCGAAGAGGCAAAGACTTACAGCGAGCTCATTTCCGTCGTTAAAGAGGGCACTGTCGTTGGTCCTTTAGCTTCTGATACAGGAGAGATCAGGGAAGACGGATTCCCCAGATCCTGCGTAAACCTCATGCATGACGTAACTGAGGGCGGTGTAGAGGGGGCAGCCTTCGAAATGGCCGACTTCTCCAAGGTCGGAGTAACTCTCGACCAGAGGCTTGTTCCTTTTACTGACTGCTCAAAGGCTATTTGTGAAGCATTGGAACTTGATCCATTCAGGCTCATTTCGTCAGGCGCTCTGATGATCGCATCCCGAGAAGCGGACAAAGTTATTAACGCTTTAGAAGCCGCAGGAATCAGGGCAACTGTCATCGGAGAATTCACAGAAGCGTCCGAAGGTGCTAAAACCATTGGACTTGACGGTGTCGTAAGGCCTATGCCGGCCCCTTCGGCTGACGAGATTTATAAGATATAAATCAACTTTTCCTGAACGATTTTCCGCTTGATTGAACAGGGTCCTTATAATAAAATATAGCGCGTGAATTAATATCCAGGAGGATTATTATATATGTACGACCACATTAAGGCTGAGGATTCTGAAGTCTATTCCGCAATAATGCAGGAGATCGGACGTCAGAGAAACAAGATCGAGCTTATCGCATCCGAGAACATGGTTTCTGAGGCAGTACTCGAAGCTGCAGGTTCTCCTTTGACAAACAAGTATGCAGAGGGTTACCCGGGAAAGCGTTATTACGGCGGATGTGAGTATGTGGACATCGTTGAGCAGCTCGCTATCGACAGAGCTAAGCAGCTTTTCGGTGCAGAGCACGTTAACGTACAGCCCCACTCCGGTGCGCAGGCTAACACAGCAGTTTACTTTGCTATCCTCGAACCAGGTGATACTATCCTCGGCTTGGACCTTTCACACGGTGGTCACTTAACACATGGTATGAAGATCAACGTTTCCGGCAGAACTTATCATTCTGAGTTCTACCAGGTAGACGAGAAGACACAGATGCTCGACTATGATGCTATCAGAGCAAAGGCTCTCGAGTGCAAGCCTAAGGTTATCGTAGCAGGTGCATCCGCATATCCGAGAATCATTGACTTCAAGAAGTTCAGAGAGATTGCTGACGAAGTCGGCGCTTATCTCTTCGTAGATATGGCACACATTGCAGGACTCGTTGCTGCAGGACTTCACCCCAATCCGGTTCCGTATGCTGATTTCGTTACAACAACAACTCACAAGACATTGAGAGGACCCCGTGGCGGTATCATCATGTGCAAAGAGGAATATGCTAAGAAGATCAATTCCGCAGTATTCCCCGGACAGCAGGGCGGCCCCCTCATGCACATCATCGCTGCTAAGGCTGTTGCTTTCAAGGAAGCGCTCTCTCCTGAGTTCAGAGCTTATGCAGAGCAGATCGTTAAGAATGCAAAGGCTATGAGCGAAGCACTCCTTGCAAGAGGCGTTAACCTCGTTTCCGGCGGTACAGACAACCACCTCATGCTCATCGACTTGAGAGGCACAGGCGTTACAGGTGCTATGCTCCAGGAGCGTCTTGATGATGTAAATATCACAGCAAACAAGAATACTATTCCTTTCGATCCCGAGAAGCCGACAGTCACATCCGGCGTACGTGTTGGTACACCTGCTGCTACAGCAAGAGGCTTCAAGGAAGAGGACTTCGTTGAAGTTGCAAACATCATTGCTGACTGCATCTTCGATTACGATAATAAGAAGGAAGAATCTATCAAGAGAGTCAAGGCTCTTACTGATAAGTATCCTGTTTATCCGGATATCGTTTAATTACCAGGCGTAAAGCTTGCAGCACCTGACCTATGGATAACAGTAAACCGTTAGCATACAGAATGTCTCCCCAGACGTTGGATGACTATGCGGGTCAGGAGCACATAATCGGCAAAGGAAAAATGCTCAGACGAATGATCGAGGCAGACAGACTGTCTTCGATCATTTTGTTTGGTCCTCCGGGAGTCGGAAAGACCGCTCTGGCAAGAGTCATCGCTAATACGACGAGTTCGAGGTTTGAGCAGTTAAACGCAGTAACTGCGGGCGTTTCAGACATCAAGAAGATCGTATCCGACGCATCTAATCCGCTTCTTTCAGAAGGCCGCAAAACGGTTCTTTTTATCGATGAGATCCACAGGTTCAATAAGCTTCAGCAGGATGCGCTTTTGCCGTTCGTTGAAGACGGTACGGTCATACTTATCGGAGCTACTACAGAGAACCCGTTCTTTGAAGTAAACAAGGCTCTCGTATCCAGATCGACCGTATGCCAGTTAAAGCCTCTTGAAGCAAAGGACATCGTTAAGATCCTTAAGAATGCCATAACCGACAAGGAAAGAGGTTTTGGTACGATGGATGTAAAGATATCCGATGAGACTCTCATTAAGATCGCTGAGACATCCAACGGCGATGCCAGAACGGCTTTAAACAGCATTGAATTAGCCGTTATAACCACTCCGCCTTCATCTGACGGTTCAGTTGTCATAACCGATGAGGTAATGAAGGAGTGCATACAGACCAAGACCGTTTTATTTGATAAGGACGGCGAATACCATTACGACAATATCAGTGCCATGATCAAGTCCATGAGAGGCTCTGATCCCAATGCCGCAGTTCTTTATCTGGCAAGAGCTTTGGCTGCCGGTGAGGACATTGAATTCCTTGCAAGAAGGATCATGATCTGTGCATCTGAAGATGTCGGAATGGCCAATCCGAATGCTCTTTTAGTTGCTGTTGCAGCTTATGAATGCGCCAGGGCAGTGGGAATGCCTGAGGCAAGGATCCCTCTTGCTGAAGCCGCTATAACAGTTGCCACATCTCCTAAGTCAAATGCTTCATATCTGGCTATCGGAGACGCTTTAAGAGACGTTCAGAATACAGATACAGGTGTTGTTCCCATGCATCTTCGAAATGCTCCCGCAAAGGGCATGGAAGAGCTTGGCTACAGCGTAGGATATAAGTATCCCCACGACTTCCCGGGACATATCACTGAGCAGCAGTATATGACAGATAAGACGATAGGCAAGCAGTACTACAAGCCTACCGATATCGGTTATGAGCGCAAAGTGAATGAATATCTCGACTATGTAAAGAAAATGATCGAACAGGAGAGAGGAAATGCGTAAAACAATTGCAGTCCTGATTTCTATTTGTCTTACCGTTATGATTTTTGCTGGTTGTACTTCTAAGCCCGATCCGTTTACGGCTGAGGATTTTGTTACGATGGAACAGCTTAATACTGACGGCAAATATGTAGCCAGAGGCTTTTTCGAGTCGATGTATACATATGACGAGAACATGTTCGATCACTGTTTCCCTGAAGGATATGCCGATGATTTGGATAAGGCTGCCGGAGGAGATATTTTCGAGCAATATAAGAATACGATGAATCTTGGCGGAACATTCATGGGTTCGGCATCTGCAGGTTTCAAGGACTGCACTGTAGAGAACGGCTTTGACGTCGCTACTATGAGATCTAAGATCTGCTTTGCAACCGGATTCGAATACAGTGAAGTCGGACAGATCCAGATCCAGAAGATCCGGGTACAGTTCATGAATGAGAACTCAAGCAGGATCAATGAGTTCTATTTCCTTGTCTACGAAAAGGGCGGCAACTGGTATATGTACGAACTGTTTACGGAAAACGCGGGGTTCTGATATGAGATTTTGCATACAGGTTGTAAAGCAGGCTTCAGTTACTATCGACGGCAGTACGGTGTCCTCCATAGGTCCCGGAATGCTTGTTTTGCTTGGTGTCGGCAAGGATGATGATGAAGCAGTTGCCGATAAGATGATCGCAAAGCTCCTTAAGATGCGCATTTTTTCTGACGCTGACGGAAAGACAAACTTAAGTCTTGCTGATATTGAAGGCGAGATGCTCCTTGTATCCCAGTTCACTTTGTATGCTGACTGCAGGCACGGAAACAGGCCGTCTTTTACTAACAGTATGGGACCTCAGAGGGCAGAAGAGCTCTATAACTATGTTGCTGATAAGATCAGGCCCCAGGTCAAAAATCTCGGGCTCGGTGTCTTCGGTGCCGATATGCAGGTCAGCCTTATAAACGACGGTCCGTTTACAGTTATCCTCGATTCTGCGGACATTTAACCCCAAAATTGCCTGATCAGAGCCAAATTATCACCATTTTGAAATAATTTATATATATATTATTTGTTAAAATGGCAGGTAGTGATAAAATATCATGACTAAAAATATCATTTTTTAGGAGATTTTTAATGGCTAATTCTAAGAACGGCAACTACGGCGGCGGTGATTCAAGAGAAGTCTTGAGTTGTTCTTTCTGCGGAAAATCCGAATATGAAGTACCGAGACTCTTCTCCGGTTTCAATTGCTATATCTGCATCGACTGTATCAGAACAGCATATGGAATCGTAGCTGAAGAAGAGAAGGTCAGTAAGAAGCGCAAGATGCGCAGCATCAAGCCTAAGAAGCTTGTTACTCCCCATGAGATCAAGGAGAAGCTTGACTGGTATGTTATCGGTCAGGATGAAGCTAAGATCGCTCTTTCTGTTGCAGTTTATAACCATTACAAGAGAGTTTATTCCGATCTTCCTGCTGATGATACTGAGATCTCCAAGAGTAATATCCTGCTTTTGGGACCTACAGGTTCCGGTAAGACACTCCTCGCACAGACACTTGCAAGGATCCTTAATGTTCCTTTTGCAGTAGCTGATGCCACAAGCCTTACACAGGCAGGTTACGTCGGTGAAGACGTTGAGAATATCCTTTTAAAGCTCATCATTGCAGCTGACTACGATATTGAGCGTGCCCAGACAGGTATCGTTTATATCGACGAGATCGATAAGATTACAAAGAAGTCCGAGAATGTCTCAATCACACGTGACGTAAGCGGCGAGGGCGTTCAGCAGGCACTTCTTAAGATCCTTGAGAGCACAGTTGCAAATGTTCCCCCGAAGGGCGGCAGAAAGCATCCTAATGAGGAATGCATCAAGATCGATACAACAAATATCCTCTTCATCGTAGGCGGCGCATTCGACGGCCTCGATGAGATCATTGCACAGAGAGTAGAGCAGAAGCAGTACGGTTTTGGTGCTGAGGTCCAGTCCAAGAAGGACCGTAACAGCGGCTTCTATTTCCACGATGTTAAGCCTGACGACCTCATGAAGTTCGGCCTTATCCCTGAGTTTATCGGACGTCTTCCTGTTACCGTTGCTCTGGATAAGCTCGATACAGAAGCTCTCGTTAAGGTTCTTACTGAACCTAAGAACGCTATCATCAAGCAGTATCAGAAGATGCTTAAGATGGATGATGTTGATCTCGTTTTCGAAGAAGACGCAATAAGAGCCATCGCTGAGAAGGCTATCGAGCAGAATACAGGTGCAAGAGGCTTAAGATCCATCATCGAAGGCGCAATGAGAGATGTCATGTATAACGTTCCTTCCGAGAAGGATGTTAAGGAATGCATCATCAAGAAAGAGACTATCGTCGAAGGCAAGCAGCCTGTGCTCATCTACAAGAACGGCACTCAGGAGCGCGGCTTCGGTGAATCAAATTCTAACAATGCAGCTTTAGGCGTCAGCTGATAAGCAGTAACCAAAAAGACTATTACAAGGAGGAATTAATCTATGGCAGAATCTTATAATCTTTGTCTTGATATCGGTGGTACCAAGGTACTTGGCGTTGTGTTCAACTCCAAGAAAGAAATCGTGTACAGACTTAAGAAAAAGACTAAAGCCGGCGGTGATTCCTCTGAGAACGTTGAAGAAGTCATCATCAACGTCGTAAGAGAGCTTATAAATACATCCGGCATCAAGAAGAGCGACATCCATGCAATCGCTGCAGGCGCTCCCGGTGTTATTAATCAGGAGACAGGCGTTGTCCTTTTCTCACCAAATCTCCCGTGGAGAAACTACAACATCAGAAAGCCCATTGAGAAGGAGTTCGGTTGTCCTTTCTATATCGGTAATGACGTTAATGTCGGTGTACTTGGTGAGTATAAGTACGGCGCAGCTAAAGGCTACAAGAATGTTGTCGGCCTTTTTGTCGGCACAGGCATGGGCGGCGGACTGATCCTTAACGGCGAGCTCTTTACGGGCAATGAGTTTAAGGCAGCTGAGTACGGTCACATGATACTCGATCCAGAGGGACCTTTGTGCAACTGCGGACAGAGAGGCTGCCTTGAGGCATTCTCCAGCAAGCAGGGTATGTCTTCATATATCAGACAGCAGGTATCAAGAGGCAG
The DNA here is from genome assembly GCA_902782235.1 of Oscillospiraceae bacterium. Taxonomy (GTDB): domain Bacteria; phylum Bacillota; class Clostridia; order Saccharofermentanales; family Saccharofermentanaceae; genus Saccharofermentans. The sequence continues at coordinate 54,557 of CACZML010000005.1, read as the reverse complement.
AAAGTCTTCAATGGCTGAAGCAGTAGCTGACGGCGTATTCAAGTCCAAGGCTCTTAAGAATGCTTTAGCAGAAGGCGATACAGTTGCAAGAGAAGCCGTAAACCGTGCATGTCACTATCTTGCGATCGCATCAGGCAACCTTGTAAATACATTCAGCCCTGATGTTGTTGTGTATGGCGGCGGTGTCATTGAAGCAGTCGGTGACATTTTTATCGAGAAGATCCTGGCAGAGGTAGACAGATACTGCATGCCTTCGATCAGAACTACAGTTGATTTTAAGAAAGCTGCACTGGGAGATGATTCCATCCTCTATGGTGCGCTTTCAATGATAAAGAAGTAAGAGAGGGTTTTAAAAAGAAGTTATGGCAAGAATTGATTCAATCAGCAAGGCGTTTGATCCTAATGAAGCCGAGACAAGGCTTTATACAAAGTGGATGACAAGCAACTATTTCCAGCCTAAGGCAGGCAAGACAGGGAAGAAGTTCTCTATCGTCATGCCCCCGCCGAACATCACAGGTCAGCTCCACATGGGTCACGCATTGGATAACACTTTGCAGGATACCCTCACAAGATATAAGAGAATGGCCGGCTACGAGACACTGTGGCTTCCCGGTACTGACCACGCTTCTATCGCTACAGAGGCTAAGATCGTTGAGGCTATGCGTAAGGAAGGCATCACCAAGGATGACTTGGGACGCGATAAGTTCCTTGAGAGAGCATGGGCATGGAAAGAGCAGTACGGCGGCAGGATCGTTGAGCAGTTAAAAAAGATCGGATCTTCCTGCGACTGGTCAAAAGAGCGCTTCACGATGGATGAAGGATGCTCTGATGCAGTTAAGGAAGTATTTGTTAAATACTATAATCAGGGCTTGATCTACAGAGGCGAGAGGATCATCAACTGGTGTCCTCACTGCCTTACATCGATCTCCAATGCTGAGGTTGATTATGCTGATCAGGCTGGTCATTTCTGGCACTTAAGATATCCTTTCGAGGACGGCACAGGATATATCGACCTTGCTACAACAAGACCTGAGACACTTTTAGGCGATACAGCTGTTGCTGTTAACCCTAAGGACGAGCGTTATAAGGATGTTATCGGCAAGATGCTCATTCTGCCTCTTGTCGGCCGTAAGATCCCTGTTATCGCTGATGATTATGTTGATATCGAATTTGGTACAGGTGCCGTTAAGATCACACCTGCACATGACCCTAATGACTTTGAAGTCGGACAGCGCCATGGCCTTGAGGTAATCACTGTTCTTACAGAAGATGCCAAGATCACTGAGGATTATCCGAAGTATGCAGGCATGGACAGATACGAAGCAAGAGAAGCAATCGTAAAGGATCTCGAAGAGGGCGGATTCCTTACAGAGATCGAAGATTATTCTCATAATGTAGGCACATGCTACAGATGCGGCACAACGATCGAACCCCGTGTATCACTCCAGTGGTTCGTTAAGATGGAAGAACTCGCTAAGCCTGCTATTGAGGCAGTAAGAAACGGTTCCATCAGATTCGTACCTGAGAGATTCTCTAAGAATTACTTCAACTGGATGGAAGACATCAGAGACTGGTGTATCTCCAGACAGCTCTGGTGGGGTCACAGGATCCCTGCTTTCTATTGTGATGACTGCGGTGAGTTAGTTGTTACAAAGGAATCTTCATGCACATGCCCTAAGTGCGGCAAGGAGATGCGTCAGGATCCGGATACTCTTGATACATGGTTCTCATCAGCACTCTGGCCTTTCTCCACAATGGGATGGCCTGAGAAGACTGAGGATCTTGCTAAGTTCTATCCTACAGACACACTCGTAACAGGTTATGACATCATCACATTCTGGGTTTCCAGAATGATCGTTGCAGGTCTTGCACATATGGACGATGTTCCGTTCAGAGATGTTCTCATTCACGGTCTTGTAAGAGACTCACAGGGCAGAAAGATGAGTAAGTCTTTGGGCAACGGAATCGATCCTCTTGAAGTCATCGAGCAGAACGGCTGCGATGCTTTGAGATTTGCTCTTGTTACTGGTAACGCTCCGGGTAATGACCAGAGATTCCAGGAAGATAAGATCTTAATGGGCCGTAACCTTTCTAATAAGATCTGGAATGCCATGAGATTCGTTGTCATGAATACAGACGACGATTTCACTCCTGATCTGGTTGATGAGTCCATCTTCACAACAGAAGACAAGTGGATCTTAACAGAGCTCCACGATCTTATCGCTGAAGCAACAGTTAACCTTGATAACTATGAGTTCGGCGTTGCTCTGAGCAAGATCGTTGATTTCCTCTGGGACAACTTCTGCGACTGGTATATCGAGATCACAAAGAGCAGACTTTACGATAAGGACTGCAAGACAAGAAATAATGCTATCTATCTCCTCAACTATGTTTTGAGCGAAGCTATGAAGCTCCTGCATCCTTTCATGCCTTTCATTACAGAGGAAGTTTACTCCAACCTCGTAGTTGCTGATAAGGCTGAATCAATCATGATCGCAGACTGGCCTGAAGCTGATAAGGTAATGGCAAGTGCAGAAGATGCTGAGATGATGAATACCATGATCTCTGCTATCAGAGGCATCCGTGCAGTACGTAAGAATATGGACGTTGCTCCTTCACGTAAGGCTCACATCATCGTAGTTACAACATCTGATAAGATCGCTGATATGTTTACCCAGGGTGAGGGCTTCCTCGAGAGACTCGCTTCCGTAAGCAGCCTTGAGACAAGAGCAACAAAGGAAGGCATCCCGTCTACAGCTGTTCAGGCAGTATTCGGCGGCGGTGAGATCTACATTCCTTTGGAAGACCTTATTGATATCGCTAAAGAGCTCGAAAGACTTGATAAGGAAAAGACCCGTCTTGACGGTGAGATCAAGCGCCTTAACGGCAAGCTCTCCAATGAATCATTTGTAAGCAAGGCTCCCGCTGCAGTAGTTGAGCAGGAGAGAGCAAAGCTCGCAAAGTATGAAGAAATGTATGCTAATCTTTCGGATAGAATAGAGGTTTTGAGCAAATAAACAAGGAGGAGTTATTATGGATAATGAACTCGGAAACAAAGAACTGATTGAGAAGCTCCCAAAAGATGGTGTCCATTGCTACCCGGCTAACGCTTCGAAGATTGCAAGAAACAGGATCCTTTCTGTTATCTTCTTCGTACTTGGCGTATTCCTCGTACTTATCGGACTTCTTAAGGTCAGCGACAACATCGTTAAACTTGCATTGCTCGTGGTTGGCGGCTTAAGCGCGATCATCAGCATTCTTGTATTCGCTCAGTCATTCCTTATTGCCAAGTTCCGTGTTGCTGTTGATTACAACGAGAAGAACGTTGTTTTGAGATATCGTTATAGCAAGATCGCAATTCCTTTCGAGAACTTCGACGGAAGAGACGGTTCACCGGATCAGGCTGAAGCTCTCATTGACAAGAACTTCAAGAAGGATGAGACATTCTATCTCGTACTTGACGATGTTTTCGAGGATGCTTGCTATCAGACATCTTCATCAGATCTCGAATCTCTTGATGATTTCAAGCAGCTCCGTGACGAGGCATTTGCAATCGCTGAGGCTTATGGTGCCAGAAACAGCAAGGACAAGGTTAAGTTCTACTATGAGAAGGACGAGGCTGACAAGGGTTCTACTGATATCGACGCCGTAATCGAAGAGACAAAGGCTGAGAAGAAGGCTGAAGAAGAGGCTGAAGCTAAGAAGAGAGCTGAGGAAGCTGCTGCTGAGGCTGCCAAGGAAGCTGAGGAAGTTGCAGAAGAAGCAACAGAGGAAGCTAAAGAAGCCGTTGAAGAAGCGGCTGAGGAAGCTGAAGAAAAGTCCGAAGAGAAATCTGAAGAATAATTAATTTGTGCTTTTACTTTAAAGGCTGTCTCAATTTGCAATTGAGGCAGCCTTTTTAAATGTCTTTTAATAATTCCTTTTTCTCGGCAGGTGTCAGATAACGCCATTTTCCGGTCTCAAGATCCCCCAGATTTATGTTCATGAACCTGATCCTCTTAAGCTTTGTAACCTTGTAGCCTAAGTATTCGCACATCCTTCTGATCTGGCGGTTCAATCCCTGGTGAAGGATTATCTTAAAAGTCCTGTCTCCGGCAGGCTTAAGTTTGCAGGGAAGAGTCAGCTGTCCCAATACCGGAACGCCTGATTCCATTGATTTGATGAATGCTTTGTCGTAAGGGCGGTTCACGGTTACAAGATATTCCTTCTCGTGCCCGTTTTCAGCACGGAGGAGCTTGTTTACGATAGAGCCGTCATTGGTAAGAAGGATAAGACCTGATGAATTCTTATCAAGGCGTCCTACAGGGAAGATGCGGTCATCAAAACCTATGTAATCTATTATGTTTGAAGGGTCTCTTGTGTCTGTGGTGCATGTGATGCCAAGAGGCTTATTGAAAGCAATATAGACCATGTCGTCTTCGGGTGTGACTTTACGACCGTTAACTTCTACTACATCACCATCAAGAACTTTGCTGCCCTGAAGAGCAACAACACCATTAATGGTTACTTTTCCATTCTCGATGAGAGTATCAGCTTCGCGTCTTGAGCAAAGACCGGATGAAGCAATATATTTGTTCAGCCTTATGCCTTCGGAATCAGTCCCAGACATCAGGAACCTCTGCCTTTGTCAAAGTGAATGTGAAGGTTGAGCCTTCCTCATACTTGCTGTCAACGGTGATTGTTTCACCCATGTATGTAAGAAGCTCTTTGGCGATAGAAAGACCAAGTCCGGAACCCTTCTTGCCGCGGGCTCTGTCTGCCTTAAAGAATCTGTCGAAGATATGGCCGATATCGTATTCATGGATGCCTTGGCCTGTATCTGCAACAGAGATATATACCTTCTTCTCAGCTTCGATATAGTCGGTAAGGATCGTGATGCTCTTGCCGTTAGGGGTGTACTTTTTCGCATTGTCGAGAAGGATTACGAGGATCTGCTCAACACGGTCAGGGTTACCCATAACCGTAGGAAGTTCGCCATAGTTGTTCTGGACGGAGAACTTGATGCCGGCTTCCTTCATGATGGGCTTGAATCTGATCTCGATATTGGAGATAAGGTTGTTCAGGTTGAACGGGAACATCTTAAAGGCGAGTGTTCTCGACTGGAGCTTGGAGAGCTCTAACATGTCGTCGATAAGACGGGAAAGTCTCATTGTCTCGTTCAGGATGATCTGATAATAACGCTGACGGTCAGATTCTTTCTTTACCATGCCGTCTGAGAGAGGCTCGATAAGACCTCTTAATGTCTGAAGAGGAGTACGGAGCTCGTGCGAGATATTCGCAACATAGTCCTGACGGAATCTCTCGTTCTTCTGTTCTTCGAAGATGTCACGGATGAAGCCTGTAGCGCCAATAACCTTGGTGTTGTCGGTAGAATCGTATTTAGGAATGATCGTGCACTGGTAAGCGTAGTCTCTTGTATCGATCTGTCTTGTCTTTGTCTCGCCGGTCGCAATGCATTCTTCAAAGTCTGACCAGACGTCATCGAAAGGAATGAGCTGAAGTCTTTCCGTGAACATGTTGTTCTTCTCAGCACGGTCAAAGATCTTATGGATAGCCTTGTTTGTCGTGACGGGAACAGCTTTGCTGTCTACAACTACGATACCGTCTGAAATGACATCGAAAATATCCTGCAGCTGGTTACGTTCCGCCGTAAGGTCACTGATAGATTTAGAAAGTCTGTCTGCCAGGAAGTTGAAAGACTGGCCGAGCTCACCGATCTCGCCTTTATGAGATTCATCGGCTCTGATGCTGAAGTTTCCTTTACCGTATTCCATAGCGACTTCATTGATCTTCTGAAGCGGGAGTACCATGCGGCTAACGAAAGCATATGCAGGAACGAGCATGGCGCAGGCTGCCATCAAAGTCGAAAGAAGAAGGATATTCAGGTATTTATTGATAAGACCCTCGTACTTATCAAGCTTTGTAAACGAATAGAGATAATAGGTGTTCTCGTAGATAACGACGGGGAACCTTGAAATTACGACATTGTTGTAGTCGTCGATATAGAACTGCAGTCCGTTAAGATCGTCGTAAGGATGAGAATTGAGAGAGGGGAACAGGTCTGCGGTAATAGAGGGACCGATGCTTCTGTGCTCAAGACTAGTAGCATTTACGATCTCGTTGTTAGCATTTAGCAGGTAGTAGTCATGCCCGGTCGAATAGGTCGATTCAAAGAAGAAAAGCCTGAAATCAACGCTCTCTAAATATTCAGGATGATTTGTGAAGATCTCTTTATATCTTAAGTCGATCTGGGTAGCATTATCCACTTCCGAAGACATCGTTGATAATCTTCCGGCAACAACGAATGCTATTGTCGCAAGGATGGCAGAAGCCACGAGTGACAATACGACAAGAGACATTGTTCGCTTAAGAAGCGTACTTTGGAACATTTACGAGACCTCGAATTTGTAACCGATACCGTATATTGTCTGGATGGACCAGCGTGCATTATCGTAAGTGATCTTCTGTCTGATCCTCTTAATGTGGGTATCGACTGTTCTTGAGTCGCCGTTATAATCTACACCCCAGACAGATTCCAATATCTGGTCTCTGCCGAAGACCTGGCCCGGGTGGGATGCCAGGAGATAAAGGATCTCAACTTCCTTAGGTGTGCAGGGAACATTCTCGCCATTTGATTTAACGGAATAATTGTTGAGATTGATCTCAAGACCGTCAAATGTAAGCAGTGAAGAAGGCTTCGGTGTGTCGCCGAAACGGCGGAGAACGGCCTTAACACGTGCAATTACCTCACGGGGAGAGAAAGGCTTAACAATATAGTCGTCCGCACCAAGCTCAAGGCCTACGATCTTGTCGATCTCTTCGCCCTTTGCAGTAAGCATGATGATGGGCGTTGCCATGGTCTTTCTGATCTCACGGCAAACATCAAGACCGCTCATCTCAGGCATCATGACATCCAGAAGGATGAGATCAGGCTTGGTAGCCTGAGCCATTTCAAGAGACTCTCTGCCGTCATATGCGTCAGTATGAGTAAAATTATCGTTGTCGAGATATAAGCCTAAAGATTCGTGTACGACCGGATCGTCGTCACAAATTAAAATATTAGGTGCAACAGCCATAAATAGATTCCCCCGTAATTATAGTAAATATTATATTATTCTTCATGAAAAAAGTGCAATCGGTTTTGAAAAATCAAATAGAATTATTGTTTTTATTGTCATTTTACTGAATTCAATATAGAATTTATTGAATACCTGCATAAGGGAGGGTACATAAGTGAAAACAAAATTGTATAAGAGAGCTGTATCCGTTGTTCTTACCGGTGCGGTTTTACTGAGCCTTACGGGCTGTCTCGATTTTGGCGGCGGAAAGAAGGCTGTTATTGAAGCTGCAGGAGTTCTTGCTGAGAATATCGTAGCTGCTGATGCTGCAAAGCTCATTAAGGAATCCAGCCTTGATAAGAAGAGCAAGGATGCTACAGCATTGACTGAGACGCTTTCGCTTGACGGCAAGAAAGACGAAGAGAAGGCTTTTTATGAGGCTGTCGAAAAGACAATTGAGTATGAGGTAGACGAGGAATCCTTCACATCCAAGAAGGGTCAGGCTTCTATCGATATCATCTTCACGATGGCAGATTATGAATCAGTCCTCAAGGATAAATATACAAAGATCGAGGATCTCACTGCAGCCGTTAAGAAGGCTGATACAAAGGAGATCAAGTTTACAGCCGAGTTCATTAAGGAAGATAAGGAATGGGTTGCTGACAATGTCGGAAGCAAGAAATTCCTGAAGATCTACGATTACAGAACGGCAAAAGTCGATATCTCTGTCTCTGCAGACATGGTAAAAGCTTTGATCAACAAGAATATGAGCTCTTTCTGGCTTGCAGAAAACGGCAAATATGTTGATACGATCTTTATCGAGTATTCTTATTATTTCGATTCTTCCGTTGCTGATTTTAAGGATCGCGGAGTAAAGCTCTATTTCAAGCTTTCCAAGGACGGAACTGAGGTCTTCACCGGTGAAGACCAGATCCTCGGCGAATCAACTATCGTTACATGCAAGGTTACAAATGAACAGTTGGGCCTTGATAAGAATGCTTTCGTTGATGCCGGAAACTATAAGATCGACTTTTACATGAAGGGCGATGCTGGCGATGAGCTTCTCGATACTGTATCCGTTACAGTAGAGAAGACCCCTCCGAAGCAGAACAATGGCGGCAATAATAATTCAGGTGCTCTGCCCGGTGAAGGTAATTACTTCACATTCAGAAATGCACAGTTCAGACAGCATGTTAAGGCTTGCGGCTGGCTTAACAACGATAACTGCAAGACCAGTGCAAACACATACAAAAAGGATGTTAAGAAGCTTACATTCTCCATCCAGGTTGATGATCTGAACATGGCTGAGGTTGATTACAAGTACTTCTATTCAGATAAGACTGACACGGATTCCCTGAAGAATGCCATGAAGGAGCCTGTTTTCACCGGCAGTGCAAAGCCCAAGCAGTTCACTGAAGGAATCTTCTATGATTTCGATTATCAGGTAGATCAGGCTAAGCTCGGTATTTACCTTGTAGGTATCTACGAGAAGGGTACAAATAATCTTATCTGTCTGGCATATGTCGGCGTTTCTTAAGATTCTGCCTAATTGTATTAAACTGTTTTTGATATAATGAGTTAAATAAGGTGGCGCCTTCATAAAAGAGGGCGCCACTTAAATGTGAGGTAAAGTGCTTTAATGCGTAGATTTAAAAGGACATTAGCGGTATTGCTTATCGTCTGTTCTATATTATCGGTCACCAGCTGCGGGGAGAAACAGCCCGCTGATACCGGAATGGATATTTGCAGGGAGTTTTGCAAGGACGTTTATTCCGGTGATGCTACTAAGCTTGTTTCTTATTTCAATGGTGATTCTATTCCGACAGATGAGATAAGCGAGATAATCTGTCCTTCTGACAGGAATATTGCTCAGCAGGAATATCTTAATACAGTTAAAAAGGCGATATCATACACCATTCAGGAGCCTATTTATGATCCTGATACCAAGCAGTCTACCGCATATCTGAATTGGCATATCCCGGATCTGGAAGACGCGGCGGTTAAATCAGCCGCTACCTTAGAGGATCTGGAGACGGCTCTTTATGCTGCTCCACAAAAGATAATCACTACTTATGCCACAGTGGACCTTAGTGGTGATACTCCGAAGATCACTAATGGTATGGACATAATAAAGGCTGTTTATGAGTTCGCATCCGGTGATTACGGTGTAATGCCGGGTACGATATCTGACTTCTACAGCAGCGGAGACTGGATGCTTGCTCCGAGAGACGTCTATATCAATACCGACAAGATCTGCCTTATGGTCAATTTCAAGCCTGAACTTTTCGATTACAAGTTCGTTCCGGGCATAAAATACGTTGTAAGCAGGGGTGAGGAAGAGCTTTTTACTTCTGATGTTATCTATCTTATAGAAGCAAGCACAAAACTTGATTTCACAGCCAAGAACAGCGAGTCTTCTTTTAATGAGAACGGCAATCTTAATGACGGAACCTATGAGATCCGCATAGAAGATGAATACGGAAACGAGATCAAATCCTACAAATGTAAAGTTGAGACCAAGACTTACGAGAAGGAAGAGATCGTTTTCAAGAACAATAAGAATGATTACTATCTGACCAATCTGGTCTATGAGATCAAGGATGACGACTTGAAATCTCTCTCTTATCCTACAAAGACCGGCTGGTGGGATTACGATGTTACATCTGTAGGAAAGAGTGCTTTTGCTTCAAATACAAAGACTCTGGCGTTCTCGTTGTCAGTTAATGCTGACATTGAGAGAGAACTGTATTACGATTATTACTACAGCAAGACTTCTGACTTTAAGGACATTAATAAAGCAACGCCTGTATATTCAGGTTCATGCAAGCCTTCTGCATATGACGACCAGTCCTGCTACGATCTGGATTATACTTCCGAGAAGTTTGAGCCGGGTTTCTACGGTCTTGTTGTATACAGCGACGCTTCCAAGACGCACATTGTTCTTACTGCAGCATGCATTGTTGTAAAGGAAACGAGCCAGTCAGTAACAGGCAATAATTGATAAGAGGTCTTATGGTTAAGCGCAGACCACAATATATCAGGGGAATGATAGCGGCAGTATTGTCGCTTTCCTTGCTTTTGGGGATCACTTCGTGCACTGTGCTTTTAGAGGAACTTTATGAGGCTTACGAGAGCAATAATACCGGTGCTTCAGGCGTTCCCAGGGATACAGAAGAGACTTTTGAGTCTTTTGAGCCCACAGGGTCTTATACATCGGATACTGCAGAAACGACTGAGATTTCAGTAAATTTTGTTAAGAGCAGTTATGTTTATTCAGTCTGGTACGATGTGGCATCTGACAACCCTGTAGATTACAGCTCCATAGCTTCGGAGAAAGCCTATGCGCTAAAGGGCGTTTTCTATTTCTCGTCTCCGATTACAGCTGTTCTTGAGGCAAAGATCCTCAAAGACGATGAAGTTGTTCTTACAAGAAACGTTAATATGTACGATAATGTAACTGCCGAAGCTGATTTCTCGGCCGGTCTTGAAGGATTAGGAACCTTTGAGCCGGGCGATTACACAGTCGAACTGTACTATAACGGCGAATTTATTGCTAAAACAGGTGTCATGAGGGTCAAATAATATGTTCATTTCGGGCAATTGGAAAGATTATGAGCTTATCTATTGCGGAGGCGGCGAAAAGTACGAGCGTTGGGGAAACGTCACTTTAAGGCGCCCTGATCCCCAGGCTGTCTGGCCTGTTATAAAAGACGGCAAAGAGATCTCTATGGATGATCTCGAAAAGCCCCATGCCTTCTACACCAGAAGTGATAAGGGGGGCGGCTCATGGACAAAGCAGAAGAGCTTTCCTTCAACCTGGAAGATCAGCTACGATTCTTTAGGCAAGAAACTGACTTTTATCATTGAACCTACAGCGTTTAAGCACACCGGTCTTTTCCCTGAACAGGCTTCAAACTGGGATTTCTGCGGAGATCTTATCGAGAAGGCTAAAGCTTCAGGCAAGAAGGATATCAAGATCTTAAACATGTTCGCTTACACCGGTGCCCAGACACTTGCCTGTGCAGCTCACGGTGCTGATGAGGTCGTTCACGTCGACGCTTCCAAGGGCATGATCGCCAGAGCTAAGGAGAATATCAAGGAGTCAGGCCTTGAAGACAAATATGTCAGATTCATCGCTGAAGACTGCATGAAATTCGTTGAGCGCGAGATCAGAAGGGGAAGAAAGTACGACGGAATCATTATGGATCCGCCTTCTTACGGCAGAGGACCTTCGGGAGAACTCTGGAAGCTTGAAGATTCCTTCTACGACCTGGTTAAGCTATGCGCTAACCTCATTTCCGATGATCCGCTTTTCTTTATAGCAAGTTCATACGCCACAGGCATTACGGCCCAGGCATCCGGCCAGATATTAAAGCTTGCCATCCCGGGCGGTAAAGTTGATGCAGAAGAGCTGATGCTCCCGGTATCTAAGATGGGAGTCCTTTTGCCTTGCGGACAGACGGCAAGATGGACAGCCAGATAATAGAGATCGCTTACGGCGTAAAGGTCCTTTACGAAGATAACCACATTATCGTGGCTATCAAGCCTGCAGGTGTCTTATCGCAGAGCGACGGCAGCAATGCCCCTGATATGCTCACTATCCTTAAGGCTTATATCAAAGAAAAGTACCAAAAACCGGGAGAAGTCTATCTCGGCCTTGTTCACAGGCTCGACAGACCGGTTTCCGGAGTCATGGTTTTCGCGCGCACGAGCAAAGCAGCTTCAAGGCTTTCAGAGCAGATAAGGCTCAGAAAGGTAGATAAGATCTACCGTTGTGTCGTAAATGGCGTTCTTGAAGGTGAGGGAAGGCTCGAGAATTATATTTCCAAGGATGAATCGAGCAATACCGTTACTGTATCAGACAGCGAAAAGCCCGGCTTTAAGGCGTCTTACCTGGATTACAGGGCTTTAGCTTGTAAAGATGGGCTTACACTCGTTGAAGTTAAGCTCGGAACAGGAAGAAGTCACCAGATCAGAGCCCAGATGGCACATTTCGGACACCCGCTTATAGGTGACCAGAAGTACGGCCTGAGAGATAACAGGACAAAAGATATTGCGCTCGAAGCTTACAAATTGTCGTTCGAGCACCCTGTAAAGCGCGAATTTATTGCGTTTGAGGCCCCAATTCCTTCCGGATTTCCCTGGAACCTGTTTGCTTGACTTTAAAGCCCCTTAATATATATAATTTTAACTTGCAAAATTATATATAAAGGTGAAGCAGGTTTATGTACAACAAAGTTTCAAAAGACCTCAATTTCGTAGACAGAGAGAAGAATGTTCTCGAGTTCTGGAAGAAGAATGACGTATACAGAAAGAGTATCGCGCCCAAGGCTGACGGTGCTCCGACTTTTACTCTTTATGACGGCCCTCCGACAGCTAACGGAAAGCCCCATATCGGACATATTAAGACAAGAGTCATTAAGGACGTAATTCCGAGATACCATGCAATGAAGGGCGAGACGATCGTCTTCAAGGCAGGCTGGGATACACACGGACTTCCTGTAGAGCTCGAAGTTGAGAAGGCTTTGGGTATTAACGGCAAGCCTCAGATCGAAGGCTACGGCGTAGAGCCCTTCATCAAGAAGTGTAAGGAATCCGTCTGGACATATAAGGACCAGTGGGAGCACATGAGTGACCGTGTAGGCTTCTGGGCTGACATGGACAATCCTTATGTTACATATGACAACAACTACATCGAGTCCGAATGGTGGGCTTTGAAGCAGATGTGGGATCAGGACCTTATCTACAAGGGCCATAAGATCGTTCCTTACTGCCCCAGATGCGGTACTGCTTTGTCTTCACACGAGGTTGCACAGGGATATAAGACAGTCAAGGAGAGATCTGCTGTCGTAAGATTCAAGTGCGTTGATGAGGATGCTTACTTTCTCGCATGGACAACAACACCCTGGACACTTCCTTCAAACGTTGCATTGTGCCTTAACCCCAACGATGAGTATTCCAAGGTAAAGGCATGCGACGGCTACACATATTACATGGCAACTGCTTTGCTCGATTCCGTTCTCGGCGCGCTTGCAAAAGACGGCGAGAAGGCTTATGAGATCCTTGAATCCTACAAGGGTACTGACCTTGCAGGCAGATCTTATGTAGCTCTCTATCAGGGTGCTGCTGATGAAGCTGCTAAGCAGAAGAAAAAGGCTCACTACACAGTCTGCGACGAGTACGTAACGATGGAAGACGGTACAGGTATCGTTCACATCGCTCCCGCATTTGGTGAAGACGACGCAAGAGTCGGAAGAGACAACGATCTCCCGATGGTACAGTTCGTTGATACAAGGGGTAACCTCACAGAGGAGACACCTTTTGCAGGCATGTTCGTTAAGGATGCAGATCCTGAAGTATTGAAGGATCTTGATTCCAGAAGCCTTCTTTTCTCAGCTCCCAAGTTCGAGCACGAATATCCTTTCTGCTGGAGATGCGACACACCTTTGATCTATTTCGCAAGATCCACATGGTTCATCGCAATGAGCAAGAAGAGAGACGAGCTCTTAAAGTCCAACAACATGGTCAACTGGATGCCTGAGACAATAAGAGACGGCCGTATGGGTGACTTCTTAAGAAACGTAATCGACTGGGGTATCTCCCGTGAGCGTTACTGGGGTACACCTCTTCCGGTATGGGAGTGCGAGTGCGGCCACAGACACTGCATCGGTTCCATCGAGGAACTCAAGTCCATGTCTGACGATTGTCCGGATGACATCGAACTCCATAAGCCTTATGTTGACAACGTTCACATCAAGTGCCCCAAGTGCGGCGGCCAGATGAAGAGAGTCACAGAGGTTATCGACTGCTGGTTCGACTCCGGTTCAATGCCTTTTGCCCAGTATCACTATCCTTTCGAAAATAAGGAATTCTTCGATACACACTATCCCTGCCAGTTCATCTCTGAGGGCATCGACCAGACAAGAGGATGGTTCTATTCGCTTATCGCTATTTCCACAGTTCTCTTCGGAAGAGCTCCTTTCGAGAACTGTATCGTAATGGGTATCGTTCAGGATAAGGACGGTATCAAGATGAGTAAGCACTTAGGAAACGTCGTTGATCCTTGGGATGTTCTTGATACACAGGGTGCTGACGCTGCAAGATGGTATTTCTACACAGCTAACCAGCCCTGGCTTCCTTCAAGATTCTCCAAGGAAGCAGTTAACGACGGCATCAAGAAGTTCATCGGTACATTCTGGAATACCTATGCATTCTACGTAATGTACGCTGATATCGATAACTTCGATCCTACAAAGCACACACTTGATAAGGCTTCTTTAGGCGCTATGGACAGATGGGTCCTCTCACGTCTCAACACCCTTATCAAGGTCGTTAACGAGAAGATGGACAACTACGATATCTCCCAGTCTGCAAGACTCATTCAGGATTTCACTGAAGAGCTCTCCAACTGGTACGTAAGACGCTGCCGTGACAGATACTGGGGCGCTGAGGAGACACAGGACAAGGTCAATGCTTACATGACTCTTTATACTGTTCTCGACAACTTAACAAGACTTTGCGCACCTTTCGTTCCGTTCATGACTGAAGAGATCTATCAGAACATCGTATGCTCTGTAGATAAGGATGCTCCGATCTCAGTACACCTCGCTAAGTATCCGGTTGCTGATGAGAGCCTTATCGACGCTAAGCTCGAGGAAGAGATGGAACTCGTACAGCAGATCGTTACATTAGGCCACAGCTGCCGTGAGTCCGCTTCGATCAAGAACCGTCAGCCTTTGTCTGAGATCTATGTTGTTTCTGAGATCGGTCTTGATGACGAATATAAGCCGATCGTTCTTGATGAGCTTAATATCCGTAAGATCGAAGTATTGAGCGATGCTTCAACACTCGTAGATTACAGCTTCAAGCCCCAGCTCCGTACATGCGGAAGAAAGTTCGGCAAGAACCTGAACGATGCCAAGGAGGTTATCGCAAACCTCCCGGGCAAAGAGACATACAATGCGCTCAAGAACGGTTCTGTTAAGATCACAGTAAACGGTGAAGAGTATGAGATGACGGAAGAAGACTTCCTCATCGAGACAACCCAGCCTGAAGGATTCTCCACACAGACATCAGGCAATCTTACAGTATCCATCTCCACAGTTCTTACAGAAGAACTCATTGAAGACGGTCTTGTAAGAGAGATGATCTCCAAGATCCAGAATCACCGTAAGGAGACAGAGGGTCTTACAGTATCTGACCGTATCGTTCTCAAGTATTCCGGCAACGATAAGCTTGCTGAAGTTATCGAGAAGAAGAAGGAATACCTTGCTTCCGAAGTACTGGCAACTGAGATCACTAACGGCACAGGCGACAATTCCAAGGAATGGAATGTCAACGGCGAGAAGATCACATTCTCTGTAGTAAAAGCTTGAGGTAATTTATGCTCATAAGCCTTATCAGATCGGGATTGGAACCGCAGATGATTATCTTCATGGTAATCATCTACGTTTTTGCTATGACCCTGTCTTTTTCCGTGCATGAATTCATGCATGCTTCAACGGCTGTATGGCTTGGTGATCCTACGCCGAGGAATATGGGCAGACTTACCCTTAATCCTTTGGCACACCTTGATCCGGTCGGAACCATCCTTTTGCTTGTTGCAGGATTCGGATGGGGTAAGCCGGTCATGTATAATCCGAGGAATCTCAGAAGATTTAAAAGCTATCGCGGAATGAACATTATGGTTCATCTTGCAGGTGTTACCGGAAACTTTATAGTAGGCCTTATTTCAGCTATTTTAGCAGGTCTCTTCTCTGTGCTTGCGGTAAAGTTTGATCCCGGCGCTGTAGGAGAACAGATGACTCCTTTTTATGCGCTTTATATGCTGTTCTCATATACGAATATCATCTCGTTGATGCTTTTGGGATTTAACCTTCTTCCGATCCCGCCTCTGGACGGTTTCCACGTTCTTGAGGAATGCCTGCCTTATAAGGTCAGAAGTTCCAACGGATACAGGAAGTTCGAGCAGTTCTCGCCTTATATCATCTGGGTCGTTTTTATTCTTGGATATTTCACCAATATACCCGGATTAAGCACGCTTATAGGAATCATTGAGTGGCCGTTCAATTTCATTATCAACCTGTTGACCAATCCGTTGATCATGTTAGTCGCAAAGGCTTTGGGAGTCGGGTAATAATGCTTGAGCAAGTTGTAAAGCCGGAGATCAAATTAAGACAATTCGAAGGCCCTCTGGACCTGCTCTTGCATCTGATCGAAAAGAACGATGTCGATATCTATGATATCCCGATAAGCACCATTACGGCCCAGTATATGGACTATATCGAATCCATGAAGGAGTTCGATATGGAACTGGCATCTGACTTCCTTGTTATGGGAGCTACTCTGGTCTCTATCAAGTCCAGAATGATGCTTCCCGGTATGCAGGCGGCTCTGGGCGGCAATGGTGATGATGTCGTTGACCCAAGAGAAGAACTTGTCATCTCCCTCATGCGTTATAAGAGATGCCGTGTTTTCGCGCAGGACTTAAAAGAAAGAAGAGATAAGTTTGACGGTGCAAGATTCCGTTATGCTTCGACTGCAAAACAGCTTGGTATCTCGTTAAAGCCTGCTGAACAGACATTTGATATTGAAGAATTCAATGATGCCGTTGCACTTATTAATGAGCGCAATGAGCAGCGTTTTACTGATATCTCCGCAAAGATCACGCACATCCTGCAAAGGGATAAGCGTTCAGTAAAAGAGAGGATCAAGTCGATCTGGCGCTCGATCACGGGCAAGGGAAAGATCTTATTCAGCAGCCTGTTTGGCAAGAAGGCGGAGAAGATGGATAAGGTAGTAAGTTTCCTTGCGATATTAGAGCTTATAAGAGACAACAAGGTAACGGTGGAACAGGACAGAAACTTCGGTGAGATCTCGATAGAAGAGAAAAAGGGCTAAATATGGAAGACGATTTTAAGATAACATCACAGGAATTACCCGCAGCGATCGAATCTATATTATTCGTTTCAGGCGACCCTGTTTCAGTCGATAAACTGGCTGATATTTGCAACTGCTCGAAAAATGCAGTCAACGAAGCTTTAAAGTCCCTTATGGACAGATATTCAGGCAATCCCTGGTCAGGACTTGAGATAAGAAAGACCGAGGATTCATATGCGATCATGACAAGACCTTCACAGAAGAAGATCTTAGACAGAATGTTCGGTCCCAGACAGGTTCCTCCGCTTTCACAGGCATCTTATGAGACACTGGCTGTTATTGCTTATAACCAGCCCTGCACAAGAGCCCAGGTTGAACTTGTCAGAGGTGTTTCTTCCGACTCGATCATATCCAGACTTTTAGACAGAGGATGGATCGAAGAGGCAGGTAATCTCGATGCTCCCGGCAGGCCTTCTCTTTTTAAGACAAGCAGAAAGTTTTTAACTGAATTCGGAATAGAATCTGTAAAGGATCTCCCGCCGCTCGAACTCATGAGCTATCAGACGATAAGAGATATGGAAGATTCTTTGAAGGAAGCCGCAGGCGGTGAGGACAAGCAGATCTCAATAGAGAGTCTGATGGCACCGAAGCCTGAGAATGAAGAAGGTGAAGAAAATGACGGGGACGCTTGAGTTAATTGAGAGTGCTGTCTCTAATATGAGCAAGGGCCATAAGGCCATTGCAAACTTCATTCTGGAATCTTATGACAAAGCTGCTTACATGACTGCAGCAAAGCTCGGTGAGGAAGTGGGCGTATCTGAATCTACTGTTGTCAGATTTACCACAGAGCTTGGTTTTGAGGGATATCCTGAATTCCAGAAGGCTTTGCAGGAAGACCTTAAGTCCAAGCTTACATCCGTACAGAGATTAGGGCTTACAGAGAAGTTTGAAAATGACACCGATGCATTGAAGGCTGTCGTTGCACAGGATATCGCCAATCTTCGTGATTCACTTAATTCAATTGATGAGAAGGAATTCGGAAACGCGGTAAATTCAATTCTCCGCGCAAGAAAGATATATATCATGGGAATCAGGGCATCGGCTCCTTTGTCGGAGTTCATGCACTTTTATATGACGCTTCTTTTCGATGACGTGGTACTTGTAAGAAGTACATGTACCAATGAGCTTTTCGAGCAGATTATGCCGATCGGTGAAGGCGATGTCATGATCGGAATCTCATTCCCGAGGTACTCAGCAAGAACCATAAACTCAATGGGATATGCAAAGAAGAAGGGCGCAACGATCATTGCAATTACCGATAAGGATGACACTGCAATGACGGAATATGCCGATATCAAGCTTTTCGCGAAATCATCAATGGCATCTTTTGTGGATTCGCTTACAGCGCCGCTTTCACTTATTAACGCACTGCTCGTATCACTCGGAATGCACAGAAAAGAGCATATCCAGTCATCACTGGAATCTCTTGAGACATTGTGGTCACAGTACCGTGTATATGAGACAGGAAGAGACAGAAAAACCGAAGACGGAGATATTTTGTAAAGGAGTATATTTATGGGCATTTATCAGATCGCTATCGACGGACCTTCAGGATCAGGCAAGAGCACTCTTGCAAAGGGCATCGCTAAAGAGCTCGGCATTATGTATCTTGATACCGGCGCTATGTACAGAACTTGTGCTGTTGCTTCCATCAAGAGAGGCATTAATGCAAAGGATGCTGATGCTGTAAAGAAGATGATGGATGACGTTAAGATCGAAGTGGATTTCGTTGACGGCGTTCAGCACATGATCCTTGACGGTGAAGATGTAACAGGTGAACTCAGAACTCCGCAGACATCCATCGCCGCATCTGATATTTCCGCTCTTCCTTTTGTAAGAACAGCAATGGTTGCACTCCAGAGAGAGATTGCAAAGAATCAGACATTCGTACTCGACGGCAGAGATATCGCATCTGTCGTTCTTCCTGATGCTAAATACAAGTTCTTCGTTGTCTGCGCTCCTGAAGTAAGAGCAGAGAGAAGACTTGCAGAACTTAATGCAGCAGGTGATTATTCACAGACATATGAAGAAGTATTAAGAGATATTAAATATAGAGACGAACAGGATTCCACAAGAGCAACATCGCCGCTTGTACAGGTTCCTGAAGCTATCGTAATCGATACTGGCAAGTACGATATCGAAGGCACAAGAGAATTCCTCTTAAGCCATTTGGATGAAGAAGATAAATGAACGTAACTGTTGCTAGATCATCAGGTTTCTGCTTTGGCGTAAAGAATGCCGTCACGGCTGCACAGGATGCAGTCAGTTCAGGTAATGACGGCAGAAAACTCGTGATGCTTGGCGAGATAGTTCATAACAAATATGTTGTTGACCAGCTTGTTAAAGGCGGATTTATAATCTGCGAAAAAGCAGAAGACTGTCCTGAAAATTCTGTCGTAATCGTCAGAGCACACGGCGTTACTCCTGATGAGATAAGAATATTAAAGGCAAAAAACTGCGATATACGGGACATGACTTGTCCCTTCGTTGCCAAGATCCACAAGATCGTAAGGGAGAATGCGGAGAAGGGAATGAATATTATCATCGCAGGAACCAAAGGACATCCTGAGGTAACCGGCATATTGGGAGAAGCAGAAGGTTATGGCGTGAAATGCGCTGTTATAAAGGCTCCGGAGGATCTTGAAAGCCTCGATTTTCCCCTTGAATCCGCTATTTTGATATCGCAAACTACCTTTTCAAACGATACTTTTAAAAAAATATGCCAGATTGTTAAAAATAAAATTGAAAAATATAATGTTTTTGATACAATATGTATTACGACTGAAAGTAGGCAAAAGGAAGCCGCTTCGCTCTCTGAGGTATCAGATTCGATGATAGTCATCGGTTCTGCTCACAGTTCGAACACCACTAAGCTTTTGGACATCTGCAAAGGTCGTTGTGCAAGAACATTCCTTGTGAATTCCGGCACAGAGGTTAGAAGCCTTATTCAAAATGGGGATATACTTCCAACTGATAAAGTCGGTATCACAGCGGGTGCATCTACACCGGAAGCTATTATTTTGGAGGTTGTTCAACAAATGAACGAAGAAGAAAAGATCACAAATCAGGGCTTTGACACAGAGTTTGCCAATGCTGTCGATTTAATTGCGCAGGTTAGAAGAGGTGCTGTAGTAAAGGGCACGATTACCTCTGCAGACGACGACTATGTATACGTAGACGTACACGACAAGTCCGAAGGTAGAATTTCACGTAAGGAGTTTGATTCGGATCCTGAATTCGATCTTGACAAGGCAATTGCCGAGCACGTTGAAGTCACCGTTAAGGTCAGAAGCATCAAGAATTCCGATCAAGGCAAGGAAATCATCCTTTCTAAGAATGACGTAGAGTCCGAGAAGGGCAGAGCTGAGATCGAGGAAGCTTACAAGAACAAGACTCCTATTTCAGTTAAGATCACACGTACTGTTAAGGACGGCGTTATCGGTTCTTACAAGGGCGTTGATATCTATATCCACAGAACACAGATCAAGACAGGCGAAGTTAAGGATCTCGAGTCCTATGTTGGCCAGACACTTGATGTTCTCGTAACTAAGTTCGACACAGAGAAGGGCCGTCTTAGAATCTCCGGAAGCCACAGAATCATCGTTTCCGAAGAGCGCCGCAAGAAGAGCGCTGAGATCTGGGACAACATCGAGGAAGGCAAGCACTATACCGGTGTTGTTAGAAGCCTTGTTGATTTCGGTGCATTCATCGATATCGGCGGTGTTGATGGTCTCGTTCACGTTTCCGAGCTCTCATGGAGCCGCAACGCTAAGCCTGCTGACGTTCTGAAGGTTGGCGAGGAAGTTGACGTTTACGTTAAGTCTTTCGATAAGGAAACAAAGAAGATCTCTCTTGGCTACAAGAAGCTTGAGGACGATCCTTACTACAACATCGAAGAGAGAATGCCTGTTGGCTGCATCGTTCAGGGTACAGTAGTTCGTCTCACAAAGTTCGGCGCTTTCGTACAGCTTGAGCCTGATCTCGACGCACTTTGCCACGTTTCCCAGATCTCTTCCAGAAGACTTGAGAAGCCTGAGGATGCTCTTTCTGTAGGCCAGGTTGTTCAGGCTAAGGTTATCAAGATCGAACCCGAGGAGAGAAGAATCTCTATCTCCATCAAGGAAGTTGCTCCTATCGATCCTGAGCTCCCTGAGGAAGCTGCTGAGGAAGCACCTGCTGAAGAAGCTGCTGAGACAACAGAAGAGTAATTATTTATCAGATTACATTAGAGGCTGTCACTTAAAAGTGGCAGCCTTTATTTTTTCTGATTCATATTTTTAGGGCGTTTGCGGGTTTTTAGAAGATATTTTTTCTTATTTGAAAATATGTCTTGCATAATTTATTCCGTTGTTATAAGATTTATAGGCTTGTTAGAGGAATACTCCAACGGGGTGTGGCTCAGGTGGTAGAGTGCCTGCTTCGGGAGCAGGAGGCCGTGGGTTCAAGTCCCGCCACTCCGACCAAAAATTTTCCTTAACGAGTCAGAGATCATCGGGGTGTAGCTCAGGTGGCTAGAGTGCTTGCTTAGGGAGCAAGAGGTCGTGGGTTCAAGTCCCGTCACTCCGACCAATAAAAGGACTTTGATTAGTGATAATCAGAGTCCTTTTTATTATTTCCGGCTAGTGTTAGACTTTTCGTAGAGTTCTTATTATGTTCAGGAAGTTTAATGAGATTATTTTCTAAAACAGATTGGCTGTTCGCATTAGCTGCAACGCTTATAGTTTTACTGTTCGGTTCATTCAGTCTTACAACAGGTATTTATCCCTGGGGCGATGATTGTGCCGCATATATCAGTGAGGGAATAGCTATTGCTGATGGAAAGCTTCCCGAACAGGCTCAGATGAATCTTTTCTACCATCCTTCCGATCTTCCTCAGGAAGCAATTGAATCAGGCTCTCTCGTTTATGTCTGGGGTTATCCGCTTTTATTGTCAGTAATATATAAGATTGCCGGATTTTCTGCCGATACCGTTATCTTTTATAAATTGCCCCAGATTTTGTGTCTTGCGCTTACGGCAGGCGCGCTCGTCCTTTTATTCCGGAAAAGGCTTCCTGTCCATTTCTCGTTTGTTCTTTCCGTTATCTTTTGCATGAGCAGTTATCTGTTCAGCGCTTTGAACCAGCTTTATTCTGATATTCCTTTTGTATTCTTCTGTATACTTACGATACTTCTGATGGAGTGTATATGCGGGCTTGAGGAAAAGGGAAGAAGTGTAATTGCTGTTGGCATAGTCTATAGCCTGTCTTTATGGTTTACATATGAGACCCGTCTGAGCGGCTCGGCTGTATGTGTTCTCGCGTTTGCCGAACATATACTGCTTCTTTATCCTCTGGTAAAAAAGTCTTCTAACCGCAAACGCATGATCATTCAACATCTGCTTCCATATTTGCTTTTCGGATTATTTGTTCTTGTCTCCGAAAGACTCTGGCTCTTGCCCGCGACAACAAATTTCAGTGACTTCTCTGTCCAGATAGATAAATCCGCACTATTCCATTACTATCTCGAAATGATCTTCAAGTATTTTAAGATCATTGCAGGCGAAGGCAATATCCTGTTTGTTTTATTCCTTGTGGGAATGATCGTTACGGGCTTTCAGAAGAAAAACATTTATCTGACAGTGCTTCTCATGGGAACGATAATCGCAAACAGCAATCTTCCTTATGTACAGGGACCCAGATATATCTATAATGTTCTTCCTTTTGTTCTGCTTTACGCTGCAAATGGTATTGTTCTCGCGGCAGATCTTATCAAAAAGTTCAGCAGGAAAATGGCGGCTAAGATAAAGAAGGATTCTGTTAAGAAGAAATTGGCATCAGTAATCCCAAAGATCTGTAAGGTGCTGATAGTTATTACTGCTGTTTTGGTGCTTATTAATGTTTGCTCTTATGGCGCGCGAAAAGCATATGACAACATTACTCATTGGGGCGAGAACCCGAAAGAAGATGCTTATTCTTCCTATGCAATAGAGACTTATCAGTACATCAGCGGTAATACAGACCCGCAAAGCGTAATATGCTTCGAAAAGCCCAGAATGCTTTATCTTAATACCGGCCGTAAGAGCTTCAGATACGGGGTTAACGGTCATGAGCTGGCTGATGCAGACTACTATCTTAAGTTCAAAACAGGTTTTACAGGGGAACTTGAGGTCGAGCTTCCTGATAATGAGACAGTTTTTGAAAACGAGATGTTCGTTTTGTATGGTTTGAATAAATAACGTTTGATTTTTCTTGTTCGAATAATCCGCACTTATTGTTATAATCAAACTTATCAATTAAAAGGCGGTGGATTCCATGAGTCGAGCAGATGATATTTTCGATGAGAACATTAGAACGATCCTTAATTCAGGCTATTCAACCATCAACGACAAGGTAAGGCCCCATTGGGCTGACGACGGAGCTCCTGCCTATACTTACAAGGCATTTGCTATCGTTAACCGCTATAATCTGGCAGAGGAATTCCCGATGTTCACACAGCGCTGGATCAACTTCAAGGCAGCTGTAGATGAGCTCCTCTGGATCTGGCAGAAGAAGTCCAATAACGTAAACGATCTTAATTCCCATATCTGGGATGCATGGGCTGACGAGACCGGTTCTATCGGCAAAGCTTACGGATATCAGCTGGGCGTTAAGCACAAGTACAAGGAAGGCGAGTTCGACCAGGTCGACCGTGTGCTGTATGACCTTAAGAACAATCCTTCATCACGAAGGATCATGACTAACATCTATGTTCATCAGGATCTTTCAGAGATGCATCTTTATCCCTGTGCATATTCAATGACATTCAACGTAACAGGCAACAAACTTAATGCGATCCTCAATCAGAGAAGTAACGACATGCTTGTTGCAAATGCCTGGAATGTCTGCCAGTATGCAGTTCTCGTTCATCTCATGGCAAGATGCTCAGGTCTTGAAGTAGGTGAGTTCGTTCATGTTATCGCTGATGCTCACATCTATGACAGACACGTTGATATCGTAAAAGAGCTTATCGAGATGCCCAAGTATCCGGCTCCGAAGCTCGTTCTCGATGAAGGAATCACTGATTTCTATCAATTCACAACAGATAACATCAGACTTGAAGGCTATGAGGCAGGCCCTAAGATCAAGGGTATCCCGGTAGCAGTCTGACGGCGGAGATTTAATGAAATTAATATTCATAAGACACGGGGATCCTGATTATGAGAAGGATTCCTTGACGGAAAAGGGCTGGCGTGAGGCTGAGATCCTCGCAAAGCGCGTAGCCACATGGGACATCAAGCAGATCTATTGCTCGCCTCTGGGCAGAGCCAAGGATACCTGTTCTGTATCGCTTAAAGAGACCGGAAGAGAAGCCATTACATGTGACTGGCTCAAGGAATTCTATTACAGGATCTGGGACGAGCAGGTAAACGAATGGACTATCTGCTGGGACTTTTATCCCAGAGACTTTAATCACAGGGATGATTTCCACGACAAGGATCAGTGGTATGAGACTGAGATCATGAAGTCCGGAAACATCAAGGAACATGCTCTGGAAGTATTTGCCGGAATCGATGAACTTCTCGAAAAGCACGGCTACAAGAGAAATGACAAAGGCTTCTACGACGTCATAGAGCATAACGACGATAATATCGTTTTCTTCTGCCACTTCGGCGTTACTGCACTTATAATGAGCCATCTTATTGGTGTTGCGGCTCCGGTTATCTGGCAGGGAATGATGATGGCTCCGACTTCGATAACCGTAATGGGTTCCGAAGAAAGGATCCCGGGAGAAGCAAGCTTCAGAGTTCAGACATTCGCTGATTCCAGGCATCTTCTGGAGGCCGGCGAGCCGATATCACAGTCAGGATACTTTACTAAGATTTTCGAGGGGTAACAGACATGATCGCAATTTCAGCAGTAGACAAGAACTGGGCTATAGGAAATCAGGGAAAGCTCCTTATTTCATTGCCTGAGGACCAGAAAGGCGTATTTAAGAAGTATACGGCAGGTCATACCGTAGTATACGGCAGAAAGACCCTTGAGACGTTCCCCGGCCAGAGACTTCTTCCCAACAGAGTGAACATAATCATGTCCAGAAGCTTTGAATATGAGAAGGAAGGAGCTTTGGTGCTCCATTCCGTAGATGAACTTGAAGACTTCCTGGCTCTTACGGCAGACGATGTATATCTCATCGGCGGAGCTTCACTCTACAACTCATTGATCGAACTCTGCGACAGGGCAATAATCACGAGGATTAAGGCAGAATTTGAAGCTGACTGCTGGTTCCCGAATCTTGATGAGGATCCTTCTTGGGAGCTTGAGGAGGAAGAGCCTCCGGTAATGAGCGAAAAGGGCGTTGAATTCACTGTAAGACACTATAAGAGAAAGTGATTTTGCTTTATATATAATAAATATTAAATTAGCCCTTGCACTTGCAGGGGCTATTTGTTAGAATACTCCCGCATAAAAATCACGTATACACTCCGACTGTGGCCAATTTGAGCTGAATATTACTTGGTGTATACGGAAGAAAACAGGAGGATTTATTTTATGCCAGTTATTTTAATGAAGCAGCTTCTTGAAGCAGGCGTACACTTCGGTCACCAGACACGTCGTTGGAACCCTAAGATGGCCGAGTACATCTTCACGGAGCGTAACTCAATCCACATCATCGATTTGCAGAAGACAGTCAAGAAGGTCGACGAGGCCTATGACGCTATGCGTGAGCTCGCTGAGAAGGGTGATATCCTTTTCGTAGGTACAAAGAAGCAGGCTCAGGATTCCATCAAGGAAGAAGCTCAGCGTTGCGGACAGTTCTATGTTAACTATCGTTGGCTTGGTGGTACTCTCACAAACTTCGTAACAATCAAGAAGAGAGTTGCAAGACTCGAGGAACTCCGCAGAATGGAAGCTGACGGATCTTTCGAGCTCAGAACAAAGAAGGAAGTTGCAAAGCTTAAGCTCGAGATGACAAAGCTCGATCAGAACCTTGGCGGTATCGTTGGTATGGTTAAGCTCCCTGCAGCACTTTTCATCGTTGACACAAAGAAAGAGCACAATGCAGTTGCAGAAGCTAAGAGACTTGGTATCCCGATCGTTGCTATCGTTGATACAAACTGCGATCCTGACGAAGTAGATTATGTTATCCCCGGTAACGATGACGCTATCCGTGCAGTTAAGCTCATCACAGCTAAGATGGCTGACGCTGTTATCGAAGCTCATCAGGGTGAGGATGCTACATCTGAGGGTATGGATCTTGATTCTGCTGAAGCACAGGCTGCTACAGCTGAAGTTGCTGAAGAGCAGGCTGCTGAGGAAGCAGGCGAGAAGTCCATCGAAGAGATCGCTTCTGAGTCTTAATTCAAATCTTAACTAAAATCGCAAAGGAGAATATATATGGCAGTTACAGCACAACAGGTAAAAGAACTCCGTGAGCTCACAGATTGCGGCATCATGGACTGCAAGAAGGCACTTATCGAGTGCGATGGTGATATCGAGAAGGCTAAGGGCTGGCTTCGTGAGAAGGGTATGGCTAAGGCTGAGAAGAAGTCTGCTAGAATCGCAGCAGAGGGTGCAGTTGTTTCCCTTATTTCTGACGACAAGAAGACAGGCGTTCTCGTAGAGATCAACATCGAGACAGACTTCGCTGCTAACACTGATAAGTTCAAGAACTTCACAAACGCTGTTGCTACTCACATCCTTACAAAGAAGCCTGCTACTGTTGAAGAGCTTATGGCTCAGCCTCTTTACAGCGATGAGTCCAAGACTGTTGAAGTTTTCCAGAAGGAAGCTATCGCTGATATCGGTGAGAATACATCAATCAGAAGATTCGTTATCTATGAGGTAGAGGGCAACGGTGCTGTTGCTTCTTACATCCACATGGGTGGTAAGGTTGGCGTTTTCGTTGAGGTTGCAACATCTGACGATTCCGTTATCACAAAGCCTGAGTTCGATGAGTTCGCTAAGAACATCGGCATGCAGGTTGCAGCTTCCAGACCTGGTTGGGTTGAGGAGAAGGACGTTCCTCAGTCTGAGCTCGACAAGGAGACAGAGATCCTCAAGAATAAGGCTCTTGAAGAGGGCAAGCCTGAGGCTATCATCATGACAAGAATCATCCCTGGCCAGATCAAGAACTTCTACAAGATGAACTGCCTTGTTGATCAGGAGTACATCAAGGATGAGGACATCAACGTTGCTCAGTACATCGAGCAGACAGGCAAGGCACTTGGTGCTGAGCTTTCTATCGTACGTTTCACACGTTTCGGACTTGGTGAAGGTATCGAGAAGAAGGTTGATGACTTCGCAGAAGAAGTTAGAAAGCAGGCTGGTCTCTAATAGACCATACTGACACTTATTCAGTTAATTACCCCGCACAGCAACATGTGCGGGGTTTTTCTTTATATATTTATTAATATTAAGGTTCACCTTGAGACAAATTATTGATAAAATCTATTGAAAGATATTTTCATGGAGGTTTTTTACCATTATGGGTGAAACAAAATATAAGCGTGTGCTTTTGAAGATATCCGGTGAGGCTTTGGCTGGTGATGCCAAGCTCGGTATCAATGACGAAGTTCTTAAACAGATCTCAGCAAACATCAAAGCTGTTGCCGATTTAGGCGTTCAGGTTGCTATCGTTGTAGGCGGCGGCAACTTCTGGAGAGGAAGATCATCTGAGAAGATGGACAGAGTTACAGCTGACCACATGGGTATGCTCGCAACTCTTATGAATTCTCTCGCACTTTCAGATGCATTAGAGCAGCAGGGTGCAGTTACAAGAGTCCTTTCCGCTATCGAAGTAAGACAGATGGCTGAGCCCTACATCAGAAAGAGAGCTGTAAGACACCTGGAGAAGGGACGTATCGTAATTTTCGCATGCGGCACAGGCAACCCTTACTTCTCCACAGATACAGGTGCTGCATTAAGAGCAACAGAGATCGGTGCTGACGTATTCCTTAAGGCTACTATGGTTGACGGCGTTTATGATAAGGATCCTAACGTTTATCCTGATGCCAAGAAGTACGACAAGGTATCCCACGATGAAGTCTTAAGACTTAACCTTAAGGTCATGGATGCTACAGCAGCTGCACTTTGCCGCGATAACCACACGAAGATCCTGGTATTCTCCATGAAGGATCCTGAGAACATCGTAAGGATCGCAAAGGGCGAAGAACTCGGAACAATCGTTGAATAATAAATTTAAATAATAGGAGGCTTGAATTATGGCTATGATCGAGATCACAAAGAAAGATTACGATGATATCGAAGCAAAAATGCAGAAGTGCATCGATAACCTTCAGGAGAACCTCAACACAATCCGTGCCGGACGTGCTAATCCGCACGTTTTGGACAAGATCCAGGTTGAGTATTACGGAGCAATGTCTCCGCTTAATGCCGTAGCCAATATTCAGGTTCCTGAAGCAAGAATGATCACATTATCACCTTGGGATCCGAAGATGCTCAAAGAGATCGAGCATGCTATCCAGGCATCTGACCTCGGCATCAATCCTACAAATGACGGTAAGATGATCAGACTCGTTTTCCCTATGCTTACAGAGGAAAGACGTAAGGACCTCGTTAAGCAGGTTAAGGTTTACGGCGACGAGACAAAGGTAGTTGTACGTAACAACCGCCGTGATGCTATCGATAAGATGCGTGCTGCTAACAAGAAGAAGGAACTTACAGACGATCTTCTTAAGGAATTCGAAGAGAAGGTTCAGAAGATCACAGACAAGTTCACAGCTGAAGTAGACAAGGTCTGCGAAGCAAAGAATAAGGAATTGATGGAGATCTGATGGCCTTATTTGGTAACAAACAGGAAAAGACTTATGATACGGGAGACCTTAAGGTCCCCGTATCTTTGGGTGTGATAATGGACGGTAACGGAAGATGGGCAACACAAAGACATCTTCCGAGATCAGCCGGACACAAGGTTGGCGCAGAGAACCTTAAGGAACTTTGCCGCAACTGCGTAAGATACGGTGTTAAGTATCTTACCGTTTATGCATTCTCTACCGAGAACTGGTCTAGACCCCAGCCGGAAGTTGATTTTCTTATGAAGCTCTTTGTTGAACTTTTCGATAAGTACGATGCAGAGCTTGCAGAAGAAGGCATCAGAGTAAGATTTACGGGTGATGATTCAGAACTTCCTCCTAAGGTCAGAGAAGTATGCAAGACTGCTGAGGAGAGGTCTAAGGACCGTCCCAATATGCAGCTTATTGTAGCGCTTAATTACGGCGGCAGAAGAGAGATCTTATCTTCATGCCGCAAGATCGCTGAGAAGGTAAAGGACGGATCTTTAGATCCTTCTGATATCACGGAGCAGATGATCTCCGATAATCTCTATCTGCCTGATGTTCCTGATCCGGAGCTCATTATCAGACCGAGCGGCGAGATGAGATTATCCAATTTCCTTTTGTGGGAAAGCGCATATTCCGAGTTCTGGGTATCCGATACTTTATGGCCTGATTTCGGCTATGAGGATCTTACTCAGGCATTCAGGGATTTTGCAGGAAGAGACAGACGCTTCGGCGGTTTATCAAAGAAAGAAAGTAAGACCTGAAATTGAGACAGAGAGTTATCACAGGAATCGTTTTTACCGTTATAGTGCTGTCACTTTTTGTGCCGGCATTATTCTTCCCGATTACGGGTGTGATAATGGCTGTCGTGATCGGTGTTATCTCATGCATTGAGATGTATAAAGCTATTAAGAACGGCGGATACCATCCTTCGAGACTGCTTCTTATAATCGGCATGTCTCTTGCGACACTTATGGTTATCTGCGGCCTTTTGTTCGATCTCAAGGTTGAGAACACTATGGCTTTGTACCTTATTATCGTTGGCATGTACTGCATCGCCTGCGGTATCAATCTTCCTCTTGTAAGACCTCAGGATGACAAGGCATTTTTAAACGGTTTCTTTACAGGCGGAATGATCTTTTATATTTCATTCCCGCTGTTCTGCTTTGTAAGTGCTCTGCTCTTTGTGCCTCACGGATGGTATTACATGGTAATAGGACTTTTCGCGCCCTGGGGAACAGATACTTTTGCTTATTTTACAGGCGTAGCATTCGGCAAGCATAAGATCGTACCGCATATCTCTCCTAAGAAGACATGGGAAGGCTGTATAGGCGGTGCTTTATTCTGCGCCATTTGCGTAACAGTTTACTGCTGTCTTGTTATCTATAAGATCGATGAGATCGATATAGGACTCGTTCCTTATGCTATTCTTACATTCTTCCTGGGATTACTTATCTCAGTTATGTCACAGTTAGGAGACTGGTTCTGCTCGGTTATCAAGAGAAGAACGGGGATCAAGGATTTCAGCAACCTTTTCCCGGGACACGGCGGAATGCTCGACAGATTCGACAGCACATTCTTTACGCTTCCTGTAGCGCTCCTTCTGGCTTTGCTTGCGAATAACCTGTACTGATAAGACGGAATACAGATCAAGGGAATTAGGGAGATTAAATATGCGCAGACTTTCAATATTGGGTTCAACAGGTTCTATTGGAAAACAGACCCTTGAAGTTGCACGTAAAGCGCCTTCTGACTTTACTGTTGAAGCGCTTTCCTGTGGCAGCGATATTGATACGCTTTATGACCAGATCGAAGAATTCAGACCTAAGGTATGCTCCGTTGTAAATGAGACCAGGGCCTTAGAACTCAAAGAAAGACTTAAGTCTTCTGGTATTGATACCGAAGTCCTTTGCGGTAAAGAAGGAAATATCACCATATCAACGCTCGATTCTATTGATACTGTAGTCGGCGCTATCGTTGGCTTTGCAGGCCTTGAGCCTGTATATCACGGAATCTTAAGCGGAAAAGACATCGCTCTTGCGAACAAGGAAACTCTTGTTGCAGGCGGAGATATCATCATGCCGCTGATAAGGGAAAAGGGCGTAGCAATGCTTCCCATCGACAGTGAGCATTCAGCTATCTGGCAGTGTCTTAAGGGCGAGAAGAGAGCTGATCTGGACAGGATCCTGATCACTGCTTCAGGCGGACCATTCAGAGGCATGAAGAGGGAAGATCTCGAAAATGTTACTCTCGAAGATGCGCTTCATCACCCGACATGGAACATGGGCGGCAAGATCACTATTGATTCTGCGACCATGATGAATAAAGGCCTTGAGATCATTGAGGCTCATCACCTTTACGGTATCGCTTGCTCTAAGATCGATGTTGTCGTTCATCCGCAGAGCATAATCCATTCAATGATCAGGCTTAAGGACGGTTCTGTACTGATCCCTTCGCTGAGGGTATGAATAATCTTACTTTCGAACCTTGTGACAAAGATGTCTTCAGACTTGTAGACCTTGCATATGAGACAGGGGATAAGGGAGGTCTTTACCCGACGGTTATGAATGCTGCAAATGAATCTGCAGTAATGAGTTATCTTGCGGGCAAGATCAGGTTCCTCGATATCGAGAGAACTGTATTTGAAACAGTCAATAAGATGGATCCGGTCATCAGCGGCGCGGATCTTACTATAGAAACCATCGAGCAGACAGATAAAGAAGCAAGGATCTATGCCGATGAGATAATAGACAGAAAGATCAAAGCATGAATATAGCAACTAGTATTGTTTTCGTAATCATAATGCTGGGAGTGCTCGCGACTCTTCATGAGCTCGGACACTACTGGGTAGCAAGACTTCTTAAGATAAAGGTCTATGAAGTATCGATCTTTGTCGGTCCCAAGCTCTTAAGATGGAAGCATAAGGACGTTGATTTCTCCTTAAGGCTGATTCCTGTAGGAGCATATGTCAGATTTACCGAGATAGATGAAGAGGGAAATGCCGTTGAGAGCAAAGATCCTGATCTTCTCGTAAACCAGCCCAGAATCAAGAGACTTATAGTTGCTCTCGCAGGTCCTGCAATGAACCTGCTCCTCGGTATGCTCATCTTCGTTATCATGTTCTGGTTTACCGGATTTACGAGTACGGATATAGCTCTCCCTTCCGAGAAATCCCAGCTCGGAGCATATATATCACAGGTTCATGAGGGAGATACCATCAAGAAGGTTAACGGTAATTCCGTATATTCTGCTTATGACCTTTATTTCGAGCTGGATTCGGCTGATCCTTCCAAGGACATGACTCTTACATTGAAGTCCAAGGAGACCGGCAAGACCTATGAGGTCGAGCTCAATCCTGTCATCAGAAAGAGACCGATGCTCCTTGTAACCGTCGAAAACAAGAGCACTGACAACGATTATAAAGGCTGGAAGGTCTATTCCGTAGATGAGCAGCAGAATAATGGCAATCCTGTACTTAAAGAAGGGGATTTTGTAACTCATATCAACGGTAAATCCGTAGATGACGAGGATTTTGAAGACTATCTCTACAACATTACCGATGAGGTCCTTACTGTTACTTTTGTAAGAGATGGTAAGACAACAGACGTTGAATTGATCCCTAAATATGTCGACACGGTCAATGCAAGGGGAATCGCACTGATCCCCTATGAGATCGATTCGCCCGCTAATTTTTTCAAGGCATTAGCTTATGCGGCCAAAATGCCGCCCACGATCTGGAATATCACGGTAAGAGGCATAAAAGATGCTATCGCCGGCAAAGTAAAAGCTTATAATTTGGTATCGGGTCCTATAGGAATCACAACCATGGTCAATGATGTGGTTACTGCAGAGGAAGATACGGTAGGAGAGAAGGTCTATATTCTCATCATGCTCAGTGCAGTCATTTCAATTGCTCTGGCATTCTCCAATCTTCTTCCGATACCTGGTCTCGACGGCATACAGATTATCTTTATCGTCGTTGAGATGGTCATTGGGCGTAAGTTGTCCGAGAAGGCGGAATCCATACTTACAGTCGTCGGTTTTATTATGATCGTACTGCTGCTGATACTGGCATTCATCTCGGATATTCTTAGGATCATACTCGGTTCGTGATCAGATTTGGGAGAGTACTGTTATGACAAAGAAAGTCTTTATCGGTAATGTTGAAGTCGGCGGCGGTTCTTCAGTTAAGATCCAGTCGATGAATAATACTGACACAAGGGATGCGAAGGCTACCCTTGCTCAGATAAAGGAACTTGCTGATAACGGTTGTGACATTACCAGAGTTGCAATCCCCGACATGGAAGCGGCATTAAGTCTTAAGGAGATCACATCAAAATCTCCCATACCGGTAGTTGCTGACATCCATTTCGATTACAGACTTGCTTTGGCAGCGGCCGACAATGGTGCTTCGAAGATCAGGATCAATCCGGGTAATATAGGCGGACCCGATAAGGTTAAACTTGTTGCGGATAAATGTAAGGAACGTCATATTCCGATCCGCGTCGGTGTTAACTCCGGTTCCATTTCCAGAGAGATCCTTGCCAAGTATGGTGAAGTCAATGCAGATGCAATGACAGAGAGTGCTTTGGGAGCTGTTAAGCTTTTGGAAGACCAGGATTTCGATGATATCGTAATATCTATCAAATCATCTTCACCCAAGCTTACTATCGATACATACAGGATCTTGTCCAGATCATGCGATTATCCTCTTCACGTGGGCGTTACCGAGGCAGGTACCGTTCGTGAGGGAGCTATCAAATCAGCTGTCGGTATCGGTGCGCTTCTTGCCGAAGGCATCGGTGATACCATTAGAGTTTCTCTTACAGGTAACCCTGTTGATGAAGTTATTACAGCTAAGCAGATCCTCAAAGCTCTTGACTTAAGAGATGGTGGCATTACTTTTATATCCTGTCCCACATGCGGCAGAACACAGGTTCCGCTCATTGAACTTGCCGGACAGATAGAAGAGAAGGTCTCCCAACTTCCCTATAACCTTAAGGTTGCAGTTATGGGTTGTGTCGTCAACGGCCCGGGTGAGGCTCGCGAATGTGATATAGGATTAGCCGGCGGCATCGACGAATTTGTCTTATTTGAGAAGGGCGAGCCGGTCAGGAAGATTCCAGCATCCGCAGCAGTCGACGAATTTGTAAGGGAAGTGATCAGAGTTGGAGAAGAAAAGCGTAAGACTACTTGAACTTTTCAATGTAGGTGATGACAGATATCAGGATCTTTTAGACCTTACGGTAGTCAAGGTCGATATTTACAAGGCTAAAGCTTCCATCAATATTATCCTTGAAGGTGTTGAGACCATTAAGGATAACAGGAGTCTGGTAAGTCTTGTTGAAGAACTTGAGCATGATTTCGGTACAAAAGTTAACTTCACATTCAAGGATGTTAATTCAGGTAATTTCTTAAGCCTCTACGACCATATCAGAGGCCTTGTTAATCATTACATCGCCCGCGACAGCGAGGGTGGTATTAGTGATCTGGTTGATTTTATTAACCTCAATTTCGGTGAGGATTTCAGCACCGTAAATATTGAGATTCCGTCAGGCTGGGCAATGATGCTCAGTGAATCTGACAGGAAAGATCTCATTTCCGCTGTTAATAATGCTATTCATATCTGCGTTTCAGACCAGATCTCATTCCAATATGAGATCATTACAAACGATCCTGATGTTGCAGGAAGCGACGTGGCGGCTGAAGACGACATCCTTAAAGCTATTGAGGAAGGAAGACTTGAATTCCCTGAAGATGAACCCGTTGAAGAACAGGGCAAGAAGGGAACAAAGAAAAAGAAGGCTGATGAAGCCAAGGTTCCTGATGCAAAGCCTGCAGGCAAGGATTCCTGGGCAGCCAAGGCTGAGCTCGCAAGAAAAGAAGCAAAGCAGGAAGACAAGCAATCTTTCTACAGATCCAAGGAGAATGCTGAGAACCAGTTATATGGCCGCGTAAAGAAGCAGGCTACATTCATGAAGATCGCAAACCTCACAGTAGGCTGCTTCGATGTAAATATTGCCGGCGATATTTCATTTAATGAGGATAGTTTTAAGCTTGCGAAAACAGGTAAGAGCGTAATCGTTAAGTTCATGTGTCTTGACGATACTGACGGTATTTCATGTATTGCATTTTTAAAACCCGAAGAAGCTGACGGATTCCAGAAGGAATACGGAAAAGGCGGCTTTATCGGTATTCAGGGCAATGTCGAGAACGATTCATTTACTGGTGATAAGACATTAAGAGTCTCAGGATTCTTCAGCGCTGAAAAACCTCCTAAGAGGAAGGATAAGGCAGAGCGCAAGAGAGTTGAACTTCACGTGCATACCAAGATGAGCGAGAGTGACGCTACAACGGATCCTGCCGATCTTATCAAGCTAGCAGCTCAGTTTGGCCATACTGCATGCGCTGTTACTGACCATGGCGTAGTTCAGGCGTTCCCTCATGTTTTCGAAGCTGCCAAAGGTATAAATAAAAAGCGTAAGGACACCGGAGAGGCTCCTATCAAATGTATCCTTGGTTGTGAAGGTTATCTTGTTGAAGACGGCCCGACTGTTTTCTATAACCTGCCTTACGATGTTAAGAACGATAAGATAAAGCCATCAGATGCGGATGACGATGCTTCTTTGAACTTTATTGAGAAGCCAAAGGCTGTAGGTTCATTTGTTTCTGTCGTTATCAACCGCAACGGTGACGATGCGCTTCGTGATACATTTACGTCCGTTTGCGCATCCAAGTTCAGACTTAAGGGATATAAGGCTGTTAAGCCTGAAGAAGAGGGCGAATCAGACCAGGATGCAATGGAATTCGCATCTCACGATATCGATAAGTCACTTTGGAATCCCGATGAGATCCCTGAGAGTCTCAGTGATGAGAATATCTCTATAAAACCTTTGGAACCTCACGAACTTTTAGGTCAGACAATCAACGCTGATCTTGATATAACAGGTGAATATGCTGACGGCTCAGATGAAATTGTTCCTGAAGAACTTGTCTTTGAGCATGTTGCGGATTTCCATGCTGAGTTTGAGGATATTATTTATCCCGGAACAGGCGAGCCCTGTGATTCTTATTTCGCGATGGGTGAGCTTTTGGAATTCATAGGCGATTCCTATATTACAGGACCTGATGCCTTTACGACATTGGCTTTCCTGCGCCGTGCAGGATACGGCATCAATATTGAAGATCACGTTTACTACAGGCATAAGTTCCTCATGCCTGCAACGACTGATGAGGATATTCTTGAGACTTATTACAAGGGTGAATATAAGAACGTAGATGACCTGCTTTCCGCTAAGGGCGCAGACTTCGTTTACAGTACGGCAGGTGATGAATTCGATGAGATGTTCACAGCCTGCTATAAGTCAGCGTCGCTTCTTGTAGCATGCCTTAAGGATGCCAATACCGTTGACGCTCTCAAGATCAATTATTCAGTTGGTCACTATACACCGGAAAGGATCA
The DNA here is from genome assembly GCA_902782235.1 of Oscillospiraceae bacterium. GTDB lineage: Bacteria > Bacillota > Clostridia > Saccharofermentanales > Saccharofermentanaceae > Saccharofermentans. The sequence continues at coordinate 18,344 of CACZML010000005.1, read as the reverse complement.
AATCAACAAAAAAGAACGGTGCTTTTGCTGAATCACCTTTGTATCACATAATATATCTTGTTCGTTCTAATATGGGTCTGTATAACCTTTACCATATCGTTTCTGAATCACAGATTCATTACTATTCAAGACGACCCAGAACACCAAAGAGCCTTTTGAAGTATTTCAAGTCCGGTATTATCGTCGGTGGCGCCTGCGAGCGAGGCGAGATATACAGATATGTTATTTCGTCATATAAGAAACTTGGCAAGGACAGAAATGCCACAAGAGAGTTTCTTAAGACTGACGAGACGTTCCAGAAGATCCTTAATCTCTATGATTACGTTGAGATCCAACCTCTTTGCAACAACATGTTCATTACAAGACAGGAGCCTGCGAAGTCTGATACAGGACCGGTCGCAATGAATGAATATGATATTCAGGTAATCAATGAACTGCTCGTCGAGACCGCTGATGATCACGGTATGATGTGCTGTGCGACAACGGACTCCCATTTCTTAAATAAGGAAGACGGACGTTACCGTAAGTATATGCTCATGAGCATGGGATTTAGCGATGCTGAGATGCAGACCGATCTGTATTTCAGAACCACTGATGAGATGCTCGAGGAATTCAAGTATCTTGGTGAAGAAAAGGCGATGGAGGTCGTTGTTGACAACACCAATAAGATCGCAGACATGATCGATTTCGGCATCAAGCCTTTCCCTGACGGATCCTATCCTCCGCAGATCGCTAGAGCTGCTGCCGATGTAAGAGATATTGCTTACACAAGAGCGAACCGCATGTACCGCCATAAGGGTGTTCTTAATGAAGTCGTAAAGGCGAGACTCGACAGAGAGCTTGAATCCATTATCGGTAACGGTTATGCGATCATGTACTACATCGCGTACAGACTTGTTAAGAAGTCAAATAACGACGGTTACGTCGTAGGTTCCAGAGGTTCGGTAGGTTCTTCGTTTGCCGCTACGATGTGCGGTATTTCCGAAGTTAACCCGCTGCCTCCGCATTACAGATGCCCTAAGTGTAATTACGCTGAGTTCGATAACTCAGGTAAATACGGTTCAGGTTACGACCTGCCTCCTAAGAACTGCCCTGAATGCGGCGAAAAGTTGATACCTGACGGACAGGATATTCCTTTCGAGACATTCCTTGGATTCAAAGGCGATAAGCAGCCAGATATCGATCTTAACTTCTCAGGCGAATACCAGCCGAGAGCTCATGCTTATGTAGGCGTGCTTTTCGGCGGTACACATACATTTAAGGCAGGTACGATCGGTGCTTACCAGGATAAGAACGCTTATGGTGTATGCCGCAAGATCTGTGAGGAGAAGGGCGAACCCTTTACACAGGCTCATCTTGCGTTCATGGCAAGGGACATCATCGGCGTTAAGCGTACGACATCCCAGCACCCGGGCGGCATCGTCGTTATCGCCAAGGAAATGGATATTTATGAATTTACTCCTATCCAGTTCCCGGCGAATAAGACTGACTGCGGAATAATTACAACGCACTTCGACTTCCGTGCAATGCACGATACCATCTTAAAGCTCGATATCTTAGGTCACGCAGACCCTACGGTATTGAGAATGTTAAGTGATATTACGGGTGTTACCATAACTGATATTCCGATTCCTGATGAGAAGGTAATGAGCCTTCTTACGGGTACGGATGCTTTGGGATTCCCTATAGATGCAACTGATGCAGGTTCAGCAACGCTTGGTCTTTCAGAGCTTGGTACAAACATGGCCCGCGGCATGATCAAGGAAACTAAGCCTACAAGGTTCTACGATCTTGTACAGCTCATGGGACTTTCACACGGTACGGACGTATGGACCGGCAACGCACAGGATCTTATCAGGGACGGCATATGTGATCTTAATTCCGTTATCGGATGCCGTGACTCCATCATGACAAGCCTTATTTACTGGGGACTTCCCAATAAGGATGCATTTGACATCATGGAAGGTGTACGTAAAGGTAAAGTTGCTGCCGGCAAGGTTGAGAAATGGCCCGACTACGTTAAGGAGATGAAAGACTGCGGCGTGCCTGACTGGTATATCGAATCCTGCCAGAAGATCAAGTACATGTTCCCTAAGGCGCATGCCGCAGCTTATGCAATCTCAACATTGAGAGTTGCCTGGTTTAAGGTCTACTATCCGGAGGAATACTATTGCTCATTCTTTACCAACAGAGGAGAAGGTCTTTTCAATGCGGAAGACATGTGCAACGGCCCCGAAAAGGTTAAGAAGAGAAGAATAGAACTTGCTGATGAGATGCATGCCAAGGGTGATCCGAATACTAAGCTCAAGTACTATTTCTATGAGCTTGTAGAGGAAATGTACGCCAGAGGAATTACATTTGATCCCATTACCCTTGAGGATTCCATGGGAACGAAGTTTAAGAAGTCCGGTCCGAAGAAGATCAGACCTCCTTTCTGTGCGATCAGCGCCGTTTCACCTGCAAACGGTGAAGCAATCGAGAAGGCAAGGGAAGCAGGTCCTTTCAAGAACCGTGATGACTTCATGAAGAGAACCGGTGTAGGTCAATCAGTTACCGAGAAGCTCTTAGCTTATGGCGGTATTCTTGATGACCTTCCCGAGAGTGCCCAGATAAATCTTTTCGATCTGATGTGAGGAAAGCTACATGTACTGCAGCGTTATCCTGAGAGGCGCCGTCAGGCAGACCGATAATCTTTATACATATCGTGTGCCTGAAGATTTAAGAGCCGATGCAAATATCGGTTCACTGGTTAATGTGCCTTTCGGAAAAGGTGACGCTGAACGCTGCGGTGTCATTGTCGGTATTAATGAAGCATTTGAAGGTGATGAGGGAAGCATAAAAGACATCGCTTCCTTCATATCCTCAAGGCCTGTTCTTAACCCTGACCAGATAGCCCTTATCGATAAGATCTCAGACAGATTCAATTGTACTAAAGGTGATGTCGTCGAACTGATGGTTCCTTCCTGTGTGGTCAATCATAAGAACCCAATGGAAGTATTTGTTGAGCTGGTATCTGCTGAGACTGCCAGGGACGTATTGGACAGTGAGATATTAAGATCTGCCGCCCACATCAATATACTTGAGTATCTTTTAGAGCGCGGCAAGTGTACCAGAAAAGAACTCATGTCGTCGCTTTCATGTTCTGCTGCCCAGGTCAAGGCGCTGGAAGATAAAGGGCTTATCAGACTATTGAAGGAATCTTCTGATAATGAAGTTCCAAGGCTTGCAATTCCGGATGAGATTCCTGAAGGAAAGTTCACAGAAGAATACGACTTAAGCGATGAACAGCAGATTGCTATAGATGAGATCCTTAAAGGAATAGATTCGAAGAAGGATAACACCTATCTTTTGTTCGGTATTACAGGAAGCGGCAAGACAGAGGTCTATCTAAATATTGCCAAGAAGGTAATAAGCGAGGGCGGAAGCGTTATCTACATGGTTCCTGAGATCTCACTTACACCCCAGACGATCAACTGGATCAAGGGAAGATTAGGCGACAGTGTTGCTGTTCTCCACAGCAGGCTTACGGATAAGCAAAGATATGAACAATGGAACAATATAAGAACGGGAAAAGCCAGAGTAATTGTAGGCCCCAGAAGCGGTGTTTTTGCACCGGCAGTCAATCTGAGACTGATAATCCTTGATGAGGAGCACGACGGTTCGTATAAAGCTGAATCCCACCCGAGATATTCTGCAAGGGATATTGCAAGGATGAGAGCAAAGATCACAGGCTGCAGTGTTGTTCTTGGTTCGGCAACGCCTTCTATAGAGAGCTTTTATGCTGCACAGGCTGGAGCTTATAAGATGCTCGAACTTAAATACAGGGCAAGATCTGAAGCAACATTGCCTGAGATAATCCCTGTCGATATGAAGGAACAGATAAAGCTCGGCAGCGGCGACATGTTATCTGTTCCGCTCAGACAGGCTATGTCAGTTGCTTTCTCCCAGAATAAACAGGTAATACTGCTTCTTAACAGAAGAGGCTTTTCGAGAACTCTCGTATGTGAAGACTGCGGAGAACCGGTTACCTGCAAGAACTGCTCTGTTGCAATGACGCTCCATAATAACAGGCGCAATGGTACACAGAGCCTCATATGCCATTACTGCGGTTATACGATCCCTTCTTATGAAGCCAGGTGTTCTTTCTGCAACAGCAACCACTTCACCAAGGCGGGTTTTGGAACCCAGCAGCTCGAAGAATTCCTGCACAGTACTTTCCCACATGAGAAGGTATTGAGAATGGACCAGGATTCCACAATGACGCCCGGCGCTCATAAGGAGATAATCGAGAAGTTTGCAAACAAGGAAGCCTCGATTCTTATTGGTACGCAGATGATCGCAAAGGGCCTGGATTTCCCGGATGTTACTGTCGTAGGCGTGCTTGGCGCAGATCTTATGCTTGCGTCTTCATCTTTCAAGGCTTCCGAGAGAGCTTTCCAGCTTATTACCCAGGCAGCAGGAAGAGCGGGAAGGGGAGATACGCCCGGAAAAGTATTTATCCAGAGCTATAGGCCGGAGCAGCCCCTGTTCAAATTCGCATGCACACAGAACTACAGGGCTTTCTACGATCAGGAGATAGAGTACAGACAGAAATTAAAACTCCCGCCTTATAAGGCGTTAGGCGAGATCGTCCTGTCTTTGCCCGATGAGGATCTCCTTATCAGAAGAGCCAATGAATTAGCTAAGTATCTTAACGACTTTCTGGGTTTCCAGGATAAAAGGTATCAGTTTGAGGTATATGGTCCGATGCCGTGTGTCATTTACGAGCTCAGGGGCCGTTACAGAATGAGTTTTGTTATAAAGGCGGTCAATAAATCTGCGATTAACGGAGTGTTCAAAAGACTCATTGAGGATTTCGATCACACAAAGTATCCGATGTCGTTCGACAATGACCCTCAGGACGGCTAAAAGCGCCCGAAATGTACGCTCCTGATGTACATATGTACACCCCAGAAGTATAAATTGACTATTTATAATATAAGGTGATACAATCCACTAGTCAGAATGCGCTTTCTTGCATTTTAACCATGATTTTTGAATATATTTGGGAGGCATTCATATGTCCAAGCCTGTATTTGTTGGTGCCGGTGTTGCTATCGTTACTCCGTTTTTTGAAGACGGCGGAATCAATTTTGAGGAGCTCAAGAAGCTTATCGAATTCCAGATAGCTGAAGGTATCGATTCCATCGTTATTTGCGGATCGACCGGCGAAGCTGCTACCATGACCGAAGAGGAGCATGTAGCTGCTATCAAGTTCGCTGTCGATACAGTTGCAGGACGTGTTCCGGTTATCGCAGGAACAGGTTCTAATGATACTGCATTTGGTATCGAACTTACTAAGAAGGCATATGAGCTCGGCGCTGATGCTGCTTTACTTGTAACTCCTTATTACAACAAGTGCACACAGGAAGGTCTTTTCCGTCACTATGCCAAGATCGCTGAGGCAGTTCCTGAGCTTCCCATTATCCTTTATAACGTTCCTTCAAGAACAAACGTTAATATCGGACCTGAGCTTTTAAAGAGACTTTCCGTCTATGAGAACATCATTGGCGTAAAGGAATGCAACTTCGGTCAGGTACCTGAGATCTACAGCCTCTGCGGTGACAGATATGCTCTCTATTCCGGTGAGGACGGACTTGCAGTTCCTATGCTCTCACTCGGTGCTAAGGGTGTTATCTCCGTAATCGCTAACATCATGCCTAAGGCAACTTCCAAGATGATCCACGATTACATCGATGGAAATACTGAAGCTGCAAGAAAGGCTCAGATCGATTTCATTCCGCTCGTTAAGGCTATGTTCTGCGAAGTTAACCCGATTCCTGTTAAGGAAGCTATGAATATCCTCGGCTGGAACGCAGGTCCTTGCAGACTTCCTCTTTGCGAGATGAGCAAGGCTAACCACGACAAGGTTGTTGAAGTACTCGCTCAGTACGATACTTCTGCAATGAACAGCTTTCTTGGAAAGTAATTGAAGGTAGGATTCAAAATGGTAAAGATTTTCCTTAATGGTTGCTGTGGAAGAATGGGAAAGGCTATTGCCAATCTCTGCTACAACAACCCTGACTATAAGATCGTTGCAGGCGGCGACATCATCGAGAATAATACTTATGATTTCCCCGTATATACAAGCCTTAATGAATGCACTGAGGAGTTTGATGTAATCATCGATTTCTCCAATGCCAAGGCTGTTCCCACGATCCTTGAATTCGCTCTTAACCGCAAGAAGCCTTTTATCTGCTGCACAACAGCTTTGTCTGATGAGACAGTAGCTTCTATCCTTAAGGCTTCCGAGACGATCCCTGTATTTAAGTCAGCTAATATGAGCCTCGGCATCAACATGATGGTTGAACTCTGCAAGCAGGCAACAAGGATACTTTATCCTGAATTCGACATCGAGATCGTTGAAGCTCATCACAACAGAAAGCTCGACGCTCCTTCCGGTACAGCTATCATGATCGCTAACGGTATCAAGGAAGAGATCGATGATAACGTTGAGTATGTCTATGACAGACACAGCGTTAACAAGGCAAGATCAAAGAATGAGATCGGTATCTCATCCATCAGAGGCGGTAACATCGTCGGTGAACATTCTGCAATGTTCATCAGTGACGAAGAGATCGTTACGATCAGCCACAGCGCTCAGACAAGAGATGTCTTTGCAAAAGGTGCTCTCACAGCTGCCAAGTTTATGGCTGGCAAAGAGAAGGGTTATTACACAATGTCTGATGTAATAGCTCAGTATATTGGCGAATAATTTTTGGAGGAAACATAAATGATCAATTTCACAGACTCAACCAATGCGGGCTTGATGGGCGGAGATGCTATGGGATCCATCGCATCCTTCGGTATCCTTATCGTAATGTTCGTAATTATGTACCTTATCCTTATCAGACCCCAGCGTAAGAAGGACAAGGAACTCAAGGAACAGATGAGCAAGCTTTCCGTAGGCGACAGAGTTGTTACTATCGGCGGTCTTGTTGGTTTCGTAGCTAACATCAAGGATGATCAGGTTACTATCTCAACATCTGCAGCTAATACACTCGTTACATTCACAAAGAGTGCTATCAACTCAGTTGTTAAGCGTGAGAACCTCAATCCCGACGGAACTGTTAAGAAGACTGAGGAGCCTGAGAAGCCCAGCTTCTTTGGTAAGAAGAAGGAAAAGAAGGAAGAAGAGTAATCCTTCTTATAATTTCGGCTTATTATACGGCCCGGAATCACACCGGGCCTTTTATTTAAAACGAGGCTTAACGTGGGACTTATACCTGATAATGTAATTGATGAAGTACTTACCAGGGCGGATATAGAATCCGTTGTAGGTCGTTATGTCCTCCTTAAGCGCCAGGGAGGCAATCTCTGGGGCTTGTGCCCGTTCCATTCAGAGAAGACACCTTCTTTCTCTGTAAATCCTGCCAAGGGTATCTACAAGTGCTTCGGATGCGGTAAGGGCGGCAACGCCATAAGCTTCATCATGGAAATTGAGCATCTTAACTATCCTGAGGCAATAAGACATCTCGGCGAGCTTTACGGCGTTGAGATCCCGGAGACTGGTTATTCCGGTGACAGTATTCAGAAGGAAGAGAAGAACCGCGTTAAGGACATCCTTAAGGAAGCTGCCAAGTACTATTACAAGTCATTTAATGATGCTCAGATCGGAAAGCCTGCAAGAGATTATGCGGCTAAAAGAGAGCTTTCAAAGCAGACTCTGGATCATTTCGGGATTGGTTATTCTCCTATCAAGGGAGGCCTCTACGATATCTTAAGGCAGAAGGGATATAAGGACGAGGAACTCCTTAAATCCGGTATCTTTGCCAATTCACAGAAAACAAATAAGCCATATGATCTTTTCCGCGGAAGGCTTATGTTCCCGATCTTTGATTCGTTTGGAACCATTATTGCCTTTGGCGGAAGAGCATTAGGTGATGAGAAGCCTAAATATATCAATTCACCGGATTCATTAGTCTATAACAAGCAGAACCACCTTTATGCGATGAACTTTGCAAGGAAAGAGCAGTCCAAGCAGCTTATCGTCGTTGAGGGTTATATGGATGCTATCGCAATGCATGCTGCCGGTTTTAAGAATACCGTTGCTGCATTGGGAACGTCTTTTACTGACAGCCAGCTTAAGCTCTGCGCTAAATATGCCGAAGAAGTTGTTTTCTTCTTCGATGCTGATAACGCAGGACAGAATGCTGCTTTAAGAGCCATCAGCATGATGATGGAATATTTGAAAAAGCTTACAGGCATAAATATCCGCATCAGGATCGCCAAAGTACCCGACGGCAAGGATCCTGATGAATATATCAAGACCAACGGTGCTGAGAAGTTCAAAGACGTAGTTAAGAATGCTCTTTACGTTGAGGATTATCTCCTTGAAAGAGCCAAGAACGATAATACAGATCCTGAGACAGGCGTGCTCGACAGGGGCAGATACCAGAAGGATATATGCACATATGGTTCATGGATGAACGACGAGATCAAGATGAGCAGAATGGCAGGTGTCGCTGCGCCTTTGCTCGGTGCTTCAGCTCAGGCCGTAATGAACCAGATGATAAAGTTCCAGCAGGCTGAAGACAAGAAGCAGGAAGTTGTAAATGCAAGAGCCTTGGAGCGTGAGAGAAGGGAAGATATCGGACGCCGCAACAGTGCTGAAGAATTCGAAGAGTATTCTCCTTCTGAGCCTTCTGAGTCCGTTCCTGAGACACCTGTGTTTAAGAAGGTCGTTGATACTGCTACCAAAGAGGAGATCGATCTTTTCGCTTATGCTTTATCACTCGGAAGCGCACTTGCTAAGAATGACCGCATCGAAAAGACTGACATCATAAGACCTGACGATTTCTCCGGCGATACTTTAAGAGAACTCGTAAGGATATTCCTGAATATCTGTGATGGTAAGAATGAGACCTTGTTTGCCAAGATGAGCGACTATTTCTCAAGGCTTACGATAAATGGTATGCCCGCTGAAGATGTTATGCTCAGAGCCGTTGAGCAGGCTGATAAGAGCCCTGACGTTAAGGTGAAGAGTGACATGTATCTGGCATTGCTCCTTAAGGTCAGAGAGTCGATAATCAACCGCGAGGAAGAGCGCCTCATGAATAAGAGAGGTTCGGCATCTCCTGAGGAGAAGAAAAAGATCGATGCCATGCTTGGCCGTCTTGCTGATTACAAATTATCTCTAAGAAACAGGATCGGAGACCTCTGATGCAGGAATTGACCGTAAGACTTGAAATGGTGTTTGAACAGGTTAAGAAGGCCAGGAAAGATGCTGTTTCCGGGAGGGTCATCGATGTAGGTTCCGACCACGGATATCTGGCTGTAAGATGTCTTGAGGAAGGCCTTGCTGAATCTGCCGTGTGTACTGAGATACATAAAGGTCCTGCTCAAAGATCACAGGACGCGCTTGTTGAAGCAGGTTTTGGAGATTCATCCGAAGTTTATATCACTGACGGTCTTAAGGGTGTTCCGCTTATGGCTGGCGATACCGTAGTTATTGCCGGTATGGGCGGTCTTAATATCGTCGATATCATCACGAGAGCTCTAAAAGATAACGGATATCATGTTTTTGAGAATGTCACTTTCGTGCTTCAGCCCCAGAAATCAAACGATATCGTAAGGAAATATCTTTCCAAAGCGGGCTTTGTTTTTGTGGATGAAGATGTTTGTTATGACAGGGATATATTCTATAATTGTATGCGTGTAGTGTTTAAGGGGATCAGCACTACGATAACTGATGAAGAAGCATGCTACGGCCCTGTGCTTCTTAAGAAAAACATCAGCGGGGATAAAGCGGTTGCAGAGTATTTCGATCACTTAAACGAGGTTTTCGAGATCAGACAGAGAAGCAACCCGACTGTAAAAGCGGCTTTAGAAGAAAGGAAGAAAAATGCAGGTCAATGACATTGAACATTATTTAAATGAAGTTTTCCCGCGCGAAAATGCGCTTGATTACGATAACGTGGGACTTATCGCAGGCAACAGAGATAAGGTTGTATCAGCAATACTGGTCTCATTGGATCTTACAAGCAAGGCTATCCAGGCAGCTAAATCCTGTGGAGCAAACCTTATCGTAACCCATCACCCGATAATATTCGGCGGCATCAAGGCTCTTACGATGGACGATTATGTCGGAAGGACACTTGTTGAACTGGTAAAGTCAGGAATATCGGTAATCAGCTGCCATACAAATCTCGACCTTACGGACGAATTCGGCAATCTGGCTATCGCTGAAAGGCTCGGAGTAACGAATGCGACGCACCTTGACGGAGCGGTTTGCGGCGTTGTATATGAGATTGAATCAGAAGAACCCGTTACTCTTAAGGCATATTGCCAGAAGGTAGCCCGGGATCTTGGCTGCAGCGGCATTATCACTATCAATGACCCCCAGAATACCGTTAAGAAGGTCTTCATTCAGGGCGGTTCATTTGACGAGGATTCAGTTGATGTTATCTTAAAGAACGGAATTGATACCGTCGTTTCCGGCGAGATCAAGCATCACGTATGCGTAGGACTTGGCCAGATGGGCATAAACACAGTTATTGCAGGCCATTCTGCGACCGAACAGGCATATCTGCCCAAGATAGCAAAACTGCTTTCGGATAAGTATCCGGGCATAGATATTACTGTGAATTATAACAACGAAGTATCATCTATACTTTGATTAAATTTATTAATAAAATAATTATGTTTTTCGGGCAGGCCGAGACGATCGCGGGCGCCAGGGTACGAAAGTACGGCGCATGAGGAAAGTCCGGGCTCCACAGGACAGGGTGCCGGGCAGTTCCCGGTGAAGGCAACTTTAAGGAAAGTGCAACAGAAAAGAAAACCGCCCGCAAGGGTAAGGATGAAAAGGCGAGGTAAGAGCTCACCGGCGGTGTGGAGACATACCGGCCTTGTAAACCCCATCCGGAGCAACGTCGTGGAAAGGCATATCGTGGTCCGCGAGCCTTAGGAGACGGCTTGAACGTTTTAGAGATATTACGTCTAGATAGATGATCGTCATATACAGAACCCGGCTTACCGGTCTGCACGGAAAACGTAAACAAAGCATTTTATAAATGGAGGATATAAGCAATGTCAGCAGAATCATATTTGTCCAGAGGCGTTTCACCTACAAAGGATGATGTAAAGGCAGCAGTCAAGAATCAGTCCAAGGGTGTTTTCCCCGGAGCTTTCTGTAAGCTTATCGAAGATCTGGCAGGTGATCCCGAATACTGCACGGCAATCCACGCTGACGGCGCTGGTACTAAATCCTCCGTTGCTTACCTTATGTATAAAGAGACAGGCAATTACGACTGGTTCAAGGGCCTTGCCCAGGATTCACTCGTAATGAATACTGATGACCTCGCTTGCTGCGGTGTTACAGAGAACCTCATGCTCTCCAATACTATCGGCCGTAACGCTCACAGAGTCGACGGCAAGGCAATCGCAAAGGTAATCGAAGGCTATGACGAGATCATCGCAAAGCTTGCTTCCCAGGGCATCAATATCACAATGTGCGGCGGTGAGACTGCTGACGTCGGAGACCTCGTAAGAACACTTATCGTTGACTCCACACTCGTTGCAAGAGCTAAGAGATCCGAAGTCATCAATGCAGCTAATATTAAGCCCGGCAACGTTATCGTAGGTCTTGCTTCTTTCGGTCAGGCTACGTATGAGGATAAGTACAATTCAGGTATGTCCTCAAATGGTCTTACAGCTGCACGCCATATGCTCCTCAACAAGCATTATTTCGAGAATTACAAGGAATCTTTCTCAGATACATTGGGCGAGGATAAGGCATACTGCGGTAAGTACAGACTTTCCGATAAGCTCCCCGGAACAGATGTAACTGTAGGTGAGGCTATCCTTGCTCCTACAAGAACATTCCTTCCTGTTATTTCCAAGGTGCTCGCTTCCTACAGAGAGAATATCTACGGAATCATCCACTGCACAGGCGGCGGACAGGCTAAGTGCCGTGATTTCGGTACAGGTGTCAGATATGTTAAGGACAACATGTTTGATCTTCCTCCGCTTTTCCAGGCAATCTATGAGTCCGGCGAGATCCCTATGAAGGAACTCTATCAGGTATTTAACTGCGGACACAGAATTGAATTCTATGCAGATGAGTCTGTCGCTTCTAAGATCATTGAAATTGCTTCATCTTTCAATATTGAGTCCAAGGTTATCGGCCATGTCGAAAAGTCTTCAAACGGTAACACAAATGAAGTAATAATTAAATGCAATAACGAAGAGTTTGTATATAATTAATTAAGGGCAGGTCAATACCTGCTCAAATAATTAAAGGCAGGTGTTGATATGGACTCGTTCAAAAAGTGTATTGCCGAGTTTATCGGTACATTTACTCTCGTACTGGTAGGATGTGGTACTGCTATGCTCGTTGGCTGTGATTCAGCTTCCGGCTGCGGTTATATCCTCACAGCTTTTGCTTTTGGCCTCGTTATTGTCGGTATGGCTTACTGCGTCGGAAATGTTTCCGGCTGTCACATTAATCCTGCTGTTTCATTGGCAGTTTTAATCTCCGGCAAAATGAGCGTTCCGGATTTCTTCCTTTATTTTGTCAGCCAGGTTTTGGGTGCAATCAGCGGTGCTGCATGCCTCAAGATCATTTTCAGCTTAGGACAGGTAACGGATAAGACAGGCGGCCTCGGTTCAAATGGTTTAGCCGGTGTTGGCGGCAATGCTGTTGCTGGTCTTATCGTTGAGATCCTCTTAACATTCATCTTCGTTCTCGTAATCCTCGGAGTAACTGATTCCAAGGCTGGTCACGGTTCATTCGGCGGCGTTGTAATCGGTTTTTCTCTCGTTATGGTTCACATCTTAGGTATCGGACTTACAGGTACATCAGTTAACCCTGCACGTTCAATCGGTCCCGCTATCTTCGCCGGCGGCGATGCTCTCGCATCCCTCTGGGTATTCATCGTAGGACCTTTCGTTGGTGCAGCTTTAGCAGCTGTTATCTATAAGGTCATGGCAAAGAAAGATTAATTAGTAGTACCTTACTGATTCATTATTAACCCGACCGGGTACGAAGGGCTGTCTCATATGGGACAGCCCTTCACTTATTGTTCAGAAAAGAAAACACTTATATTCCGCAGCTGTGATACACTTATTTCAGATTATATGGAGGTTTGTTTATGAGAAAACCGATAACTATATTGGTTATTACTGCAACTATGCTGATGGCTGCATGCAACATAAATACTGAACCTCAGACTGAACCTGTTACTGAAACGTCTGCCGAGGTATCTGTAACTTCTGAGACTACAACAGAATTTTCTTCTGAAACTACTTCGGTTGAGACATCTGAGTCTGTTTTGGATTCCGATTGCGTTGTTTTCGGGCATTACGAACAGGATGGAAATCTTGATAACGGACCGGAACCTATCGTATGGGATATTTTGGATAAAGAAGACGGTAAGATGCTTCTATTAAGCAGATATATTCTGGATTGCCATTCCTTTATTGACGTTTCACCATATGCCAGAACTCCCGAAAAGATCAAATGGCACAGCAGCCTGTTAAGATCATGGATGAACAAGGAATTTCTTAATAACGCTTTCGATAAAGATGAACAGCAATTAATACTTACTACTGAGCTTAAGACTGAGAAAAACCCGATATATAACGTTGATGGCGGCAAAACTACTAAGGATAAGGTTTTTTGTTTAAGTGCTGAAGAAGTAATAAAATATTATGATTTCAATTTATGGGATGAAGAGAGGCAATCCGGTTATTCTCAGGCATTACTGGCAGAAGCGACACCCTATGCAGTTTCAAATCATGCTTATGTTTATGTGATACCGGAAGAGGAAGCCCGTGGATTTATTGAAATGGGATATACGGAAGATCTGACCGGAAAAGAATACTCTTATTGGTGGCTCCGGTCTCCCGGTATGAACAACAGAAGCGTCTGCTATGTAAGTGTTCATGGCTTTGCCGGTTGGGATTACAATTATTTTGGCGGTATGGTCGAGGTTGGTGTCCGTCCCGCAATCTGGATCAAAAGCGAATAAAAAAGCCTGCAGCATATAACTGCAGGCTTTGATCTTTTAATTGATTACTTTTAGATCTGGTTATCGCAATATGTCTTGTACTTGTTCTTAAGTTCGTTCATTGCGTTCTTCATTGCGCGCTGATATTCGGAAGTCTTCTCCCAGTCGCCGGACTTAACAGCATTCTTAACTCTTGTGAAGATAGAATCCTGAACGTCTGTATCTTTAGCGAGCAGGAGCTTAAGATCTTCGATATCGTTCCAGAGCTTTTCATCGTAGCTTACAGTTCCGTCATCAGTTCTTGTGATGCTTCTGATAAGTGAGAGGTTAGCAGGGATGATCTTTTCCATGAGCTCCATCTCCCAGCGTACGAGCATTGCCTGATAGTAGGAGTTTATAAGCTTGCCGTCGAAAACATTGCCTCTGCAGAGGATCTCAGCAACATCAGATTCCTTAAGAGTGGAAAGGGACTCATAAACTGTAGCTGCAGGAGTTCCGAAGAGTCTGTCACGCTCATTTGAATCCATATCTTCGAAAATATCGTCTTCACAACGGTAGAGCCTGTCTTTCTCAAGGTAATCGCTCGGTTCACCGTAAGGCTTAATGAATTCAGCTTCCAAAGCCTTTGTATCTTTGCCTGAATCGATTGCATAAGCAATACCGTCAAGCATAGCCTGGTATACGGAAGCAAGGCAGAGATATGTATTTGTGTGCGGGTTCGGAGCACGGAGCTCGAATCTTGTCGCATACTTTGTATCTTCGCTTCTTACGAGACCTAAAAGTACTGATCTGTTACGAGAAGGTGTGTTAACGTCCATTCCGATGGAAGCTACGCTGTGTGTAGGAGCTTCGAATCCGGGTGTAAGACGCTCAAATGCATCTGTAGTAGCAGAAACGAAAGGATTGATAACGTTGCTGTAGTGCTTCATGATGCCCATGAGGCAGCCCCAGCCGAATCTGCTTAAGAAATCAACCTTTGTATCCTCAGGTGCGAAGAGATTGATCTTCTTGCCGCTCTTAAGGTAAGCAACTGCGTTAACGTGTGTATGTTCACCTGAACCTGCAACACCGGGCAGAGGCTTAGCGTTGAAGCTTACATCGAGACCGTGAAGTCTGAAGATCTCCTTGATAAGGATCCTTGCGATAAGTTCATAGTCAGCACCCTGGAGGGCATCTGAATACTTCCAGTCGACTTCGAGCTGCTCCATGATGAAGTGGAACTGGCCGGATGAGTTAAGAGATGCCTTAACGCCGCCGACTTCCTTGTGTCCCATCTCAGGATTGAAGCCGTAGTTGTCGAGAAGGAGGATGACCTGCTCTAATGCTGTTCTTACGACGCCCTTGGTGCGCTTCCAGTAAGACTCCTTAAGTTCCTGGGAGATAGAGAGCTGCTCTGTGCTGATGATCTCATCAGGGGAGTTTACCCAGAACTCGAGCTCTGTAGCAGTGATCGTTGTGATGTGATCGAGCTCGTCAGGTGTAAAGCCGTAATCAGCGCACAAACCGGGATCGTTTAAGAATCTCTCTTTTACAGTCTTTTCGAAGAATTCTGTGCTCTTACGGAGAATAGATCTGGAGCAAACCTCATCGTTATTGTGCTTGAGGAAAGAGGGGATACGGAGAGTACCAATGGGCTTTCCTGTCTCAAAGTCGATGTGCTCGTAGTTATAGTCGATGTACCAGATTACCTTGCTGTCAGGAATGAGGTCAACCTTACCGTCGTTCAATGTGGCAATGCCGGGAAGTACAACGGAGGAGCCGTCAGTTTGGACAGCCTTACCGTCTAAATAGTTCTCAATGTTGTCGATGAAGTCTGATAAGGGGATCTTCTCGTCAGTATCGTTGCCCATGAGGTCTACAGCTGCAAGAGATACGAACTTGACTTCAGGGTGAGCGCTGAGAATGTTCCTGATATCCTGTGCAGAATGGTTTGCAGCAGGAATAAAGTACAATAAATCAGGTATTACATGAAAATCAATCATATTTATACGACCTTCTAGAAATATAATAGGGAGATTGTATCACAAGTATTACTTTTTGAGTAAAAGTTGGTTCAATTTTATGTTTTATCTTTCAAAATCTGCTCGTTTTGCGTAATATAACGATATTGAATGATTTGAGGTGTATTGATGTTAATAGCAGCTGTTAAAAGCATTTTCGACATTGATAATGTCGGTAACAGGTGGGGAGTCCGTATTCTATACCTGATTACGGTCGTTCTTAATGCTGCAATTCACTTTAATCCTTGGGCAGATACCGATTTTACCCCGCTTCAGAGCTGGGCCATGGACGTTTATAATCTCACGGAATACGATGCTGACCAGTATAATGCCCTGATGAATGCCATCCCGATCAGTACGGGAAACATCATATATATCGTATCTCTTTGTGCAGGATACCTGCTCCTTCTGGCGAGCGCATATATTTATGCTGGCATTTATGTAAGGGAATTCAGGAAAGAGAAGGTCGCTTCCGTACAGGATGATGATCCTGAGGTCCTTAACTATGCGGTTGAGCACCTTCCGGATAAGCCTATCAAGGGCTCCAAGCTCTTCTTAAGACTTGTTCTGATCATGCTGTTTTCGACATTGATCTCAATGCCTTTTATCCTGATAACGTTCTATTTCATGTTTATCGCAATTATCGGCCTGCCGTTCGTATTTACGGCTCCTGTTGCTTATCTTTCGGGTGATGCAGGCTTTTTCAGCTCTTTGCCTTATGCTGTAAGGCTCTCGCGAAAATATTATTTCATCAACATGAGAAGCATAGGTCTTATTCTTTTTGCCATTCTGATCGTTGATTTTACGGTTCCGCTCCTGGCAAACCTCTCTTTGACGGCGTTTTATATCGTCGACGCGGCCATTACGACATGGATCTGGCTCGCGTTTGCAAGGCTTGCCGGAATGGCTTACTGCACCATGAAGGATTTCCCGATCAAAGGCGGCAAGAGGCCATTTGCGATCTGAAGCATAGTCTTGGTTTCCTGTTTACTGTTCAAAACGACAATAAAAAGGCTGATTTGGATAAAAAATCTTATAATCCCGAGATTGTTTTTGCTTTTATTTATATTTATTATTAGTGCGTTAAGATTAAAAACGGAGGTTCATAATTATGGACGTTAATGAGAAAGCAATTAAGATGCATGAAGAGTGGGCTGGTAAGATCGAAGTTATTGCCAAAGCTCCCGTAGGTACTAAGGAAGAACTCGCAATCGCTTACACACCCGGTGTTGCAGCTCCTTGTCTTGAGATCCAGAAGGATGTTGACCTCTCTTATAAATACACAAGAAGACACAATCTCGTAGCTGTTGTTACTGATGGTACAGCAGTTTTAGGCCTTGGAGACATCGGACCTGAAGCTGGTATGCCTGTTATGGAAGGTAAGTGCGCGCTCTTTAAGGCTTTCGGTGATGTTGACGCATTCCCGCTTTGCATCCGCTCCAAGGACGTTGATGAGATCGTTAACACAGTTGCACTTCTCGCTGGTTCTTTCGGTGGCGTAAACCTCGAGGATATCTCCGCTCCCAGATGCTTCGAGATCGAGAAGAAGCTTAAGGAAAGATGCGACATCCCGATCTTCCACGATGACCAGCACGGTACAGCAGTTATCACTCTTGCAGGTCTTACAAATGCTCTTAAGATCGTTGGCAAGAAGATGGAAGATATCCATGTTGTAGTTAACGGCGCCGGCGCTGCTGCTACAGCAATCACAAAGCTCCTCATCTCCAGAGGCCTCAAGAACGTTATCCTCTGCGACAGAAAGGGTGCTATCTATGAGGGAAGAGAAGGCCTCAACTCCGCTAAGGAAGAGATGGCTAAGATCACAAATCCTGAGAAGAAGGCAGGTTCTCTTGCTGACGTTATCGTTGGTGCAGATGTATTCATCGGCGTTTCCGCTCCGGGCGTTCTCACAGCTGATATGGTTGCTACAATGGCTAAGGATCCGGTTGTTTTCGCTTGCGCTAACCCTGTACCTGAGATCCTTCCTGATGAAGCTAAGAAGGCTGGCGTTGCAGTTATGGCTACTGGCCGTTCTGACTTCCCGAACCAGGTTAACAACGTTCTCGCATTCCCTGGTATCTTCCGTGGTGCTCTCGATGTAAGAGCTTCCGATATCAACGACGAGATGAAGATCGCTGCAGCTAACGCTATTGCAGGCATCGTTTCCGACGCTGAGCTTAATCCTGATTACATCCTTCCTGATGCATTCGATGCAAGAGTAGGTAAGGCTGTTGCAGCAGCTGTTGCACAGGCTGCACGTGATACAGGCGTAGCAAGAATCTGAATAAACTGAATTAAAGCAACAATCTCCCGCAAATTTGTTGCGGGAGATTTTGCAATTTATAGTAAAGGA
>CACZML010000004.1 GCA_902782235.1 Oscillospiraceae bacterium | reverse complement strand
GCTAAGCTCCGTGTACAGATGCGTGTTGAGATCACAAAGCTCCACCACAGACTTAAGACAACATTCGTTTACGTTACACACGACCAGACAGAAGCTATGACCATGGGTACCAGAATCGTAGTTATGAAGGACGGCTTCATCCAGCAGGTTGACTCTCCTACAGAGCTCTATGACAACCCGGTTAACACATTCGTAGCAGGATTCATCGGAATGCCTCCTATGAACTTCATCAACGCAGTTATCAACGTTGAAGGTTCTGATGTATTCGTTTCTTTCGAGAACGTTACAATCAAGCTTCCTGAGAGATATGCAGTTGAGGAAGTTATGGAGCGCGACGGTCAGGAAGTTATCTTCGGTGTTAGACCTGAGGCAATCACAGACGATATTACATACGTTACAGATCACCCTGAGTCTGCATTCACAGCTGACGTTGACGTCGTCGAAATGCTCGGTGCTGAGACATACCTCTACGTTACAGTTAACGGATCACTCCCGCTCACATGCCGCGTTGACCCTACAACTTCTCAGTCCGCAGTTGGTCAGGTTGTTGACCTCGCAGTTGACTCTAACCGTATCCACCTCTTCGACAAGGATACAGAGCAGAGCATCATTTCCTAATAGTAATCTAATCTTAGAACCTCAATTCAGGGGCCGTGAATTCCAAAAAGAGTTCACGGCCTCTTTTTTATGTGGCAAATCAGTGTCAGTTCTGCCCTTAAAACTTGCACCTTTTAAAGAAAAATAATATGATTTAATGTAGCGTTTTATGGACGTTCATATTTGCTTCTTGAGAGGTGGAGAGCCATGGAAGAGATAAAGAAATGCATGCGTCAGGTAAAAACAATTATTTCCGCTAACTGCGGAGTGATTGACACGGCCGGTAAGATCTTAGCTGCGACGAACGAGATTGGTGATGAAGAGATCGATCCGTCCTTCAGAGCAGTCGTATCTTCCGATAATCTTTTCGCTTCCACCGCTGACAGAACATATCTGAAAGTGTTTATCGGCGAACAGCTCAAGTACATTCTCTATATCGAGAGTACTGATCCCGATGCAAAGATCTCACTCCAGCTCATCGCAGAGTGGATGAAGACCCTTGTAAAAGAGAAGGGAACAGATGCGGAGAAGGCGATCTTCATCCGTAACGTTTTGCTCGATAACGAGATCAGATCTGAAGTTCCGATGATCGCAAGGGGATATAAGATCGACTGCAACAATCCGAGACTCGTTCTCGTTGTAAGAACAGCAGCTGAGCAGAGCGCAGAAGCATTCGAGATACTGCAGAATCTCTACACGGATTCAGATATCGCAACAGTCATCTCAATGGATGACACAACGGCTATCGTCATCATCGATGCACTCGAATCCCAGGTAAGCGAAGAGACAAAGGACAGCTTCATCGAAGAGACTTCACAGTCAGTCCTCGCCTGTCTCACATCCGAAGGCTGCAAGGCTAAGGTTGCCGTAGGTTCTGTAGTAGGTTCCTTCATGGATATCAGCAAGTCCTATTCAGATGCTATGACAGCACTTAAGGTAAGCAAGATCTTCGACGGTGAGTCCGATCTCTCCAGATACGACAAGCTCGGTCTGGGCAGACTTATCTACCAGCTTCCTAAGCCCCTTTGCGAAATGTTCATCAGAGAGGTTTTCCCTAACGAGGCATTTAAGCAGCTCGATGAGGAAACAAGAACCACAATCGATACATTCTTTGCGAATGACCTTAACGGTTCCGAGACTTCAAGAGAACTGTTCGTCCACAGAAATACGCTTGTATACAGACTCGAGAAGGTTAAGACCAAGACAGGACTTGACCTCAGAAAATTTGACGACGCGGTACTCTTTAAGATGGCCACAATGGTAAGAACCTACATCGACTATCTTAACGATACCAATGACAACAAGATCAGGTAACCAAATTGATAGATTTTATTGATGTAGAGAAAACATACGCTTCAGGTGTTGAAGCCTTAAGAGGTATCAACCTTACTATCGAAGACGGCGAGTTCGTCTTCGTCATCGGCAAATCAGGATCAGGAAAGTCGACCCTCCTCAAGTGCATCACTTGTGAGGAGAGACCCACATCAGGCAAAGTTACTATCGATAATTTCGATATTTCACATATGAGCCGTGCGCTCGTACCTCATTTGCGCCGTAAGATCGGAATGATCTACCAGGATTTCCGTCTTATCGAGACAAAGACAGTTGCCGAGAACGTAGCCTTCGCAGGCGAGATCATCGGCGTACCCAAGCAAAGCTTGAACAATACGGTTCAGATCTGCTTATCAGTCGTAGGACTTAAGGAGAAGGCTGACTGTTATCCCCAGGAACTCTCAGGCGGTGAGCAGCAGAGAGTCGCTATTGCACGCGCAATGGTAAACAACCCGAGCCTTATCGTAGCAGACGAGCCTACGGGTAACTTAGACCCTGAGACTTCCGAAGCTATCATGGCTATGCTCCTTGAGATCAACAGGAACGGCCATACAACGGTAATCATCTGCACACACGACAGTGCAATGGTTGACCGTATGAAGCAGAGAGTTATTGAGATCGAAGACGGTCTCATCACAAGAGACGAGAAGGACAGCGGATATAAGGGCGAGCAGGAGCATGAGACATATCAGCCCCAGGCTTCCAGAACATCCCTTTATGGCGGAGAGATATCCGCACACGCTGTCTCATTTGGCGATGACGCTGAATACGGCGACGATTACGACGATGCGGAATATGCTGATACAAAGGCAGCTATACGTCCGGCAGGCGTAATGTTCGGCGAGAAGAACGTAAGGGAATACGCTCCCATCGAAGAGTCTTACAAGCCTGAATTCGACCTCGATAAGGAGATCAATCATGTTGAGGATCTTCCTGAAGAAGTGATCACAGAAGAGGTTATAGAGGAAGTAAAGGCTCCTGAAGCTGCACCGGTTTCTATGAGCCTGAGATTAAGATCAAGCCCGAAGCAAAGCTTGAGCCTGATGAGGGCGATGCTCCCGTAAGAGCTGAAGTAATTGAGATAAATATCCCTGAAGATACTACGAAG
This sequence comes from Oscillospiraceae bacterium, assembly GCA_902782235.1. Classification (GTDB taxonomy): domain Bacteria; phylum Bacillota; class Clostridia; order Saccharofermentanales; family Saccharofermentanaceae; genus Saccharofermentans. The sequence continues at coordinate 41,390 of CACZML010000004.1, read as the reverse complement.
GTTTCTTTCGGTGATGAGGAGAAGGCTGCTCCTGCTATTCCGAAGCAGGCATTTGAGAGCAAGCCCGCTTTAGATCCTGATCTTGATCCGGACGAGACTTTTGCTTATCCCAACGAGGAAGCCGACAATTCCAGAGAAGTAAGACGTGCTTTCAAGCGCAGGGAAAAGGAAGAGAAGGCTGCTTTGAAGGAAGCTAAGCGCAAGGAAAAACTTGATAAGAAGAAAAAGGTAAGAAGGACAGATTTCATGCCCGGAACCGATATTGATATGATCCCGGAGGATGATGACTAATGACCGGAAGAGCTTTTATAAATTCAATCAAAGAAGGCTTCCGCGGAATCATCAGACATCCGCTGGTTACAATAGCCTCGATCACGACCATCATGCTGATGCTCATCATCATGGGTGCTTTCTATATCTTTTCCGTTAACGCGAGAAGGATCATGACAAAGCTCTCACAAAGGCCCCCTATTGAGGTTTACATGAACCTCCAGTGCTCTGAGGAAGAGAGAAACTTCGTCGCCCAGGCATTGCAGGCAAACCCTGACATCATTGAGTTCACCATGTCTTCACCTGAGCAGAACTACAACAGCTTCAAGTCGAATCTCGGTTCTTCTTCATCTATCCTCGATGATTTCGACTACAACATGTATCTGCCTTATACATTCAACTTAAGACTTCAGGATCCTTCAAAGGCTAATGAAGTCTGCGCTGAAGTTGCAACATATACAGGAGTTTCAAAAGTCTCCCAGGAAAGCAACGTTATGACTTTCCTTACGAAGGCTTCAAGGATCGTAAATATCGCAACAGCGGTATCGTTCTTTGTCCTGTTCATCATTGCATTGTTCATCATTTCGAACATGGTCCGTATTTCCGTATACTCCAGAGCATCCGAGATCGAGATCATGAAATTCGTCGGTGCTACGAATAACTACATAAGACTCCCTTATATCACTGAGGGTGCCATCGTAGGTCTGTTCAGCGCACTGATGTCCTGGGGAGTAACCATCGTTGCTTACTACTCAATCTATCACAAGGCCATGAACTCCATTGATCCTTCAAGTTTCTATGCTCTTGCTTCCACAAGATCACTTATGTGGCATGAGCTGGTTATCCTTGTAGTCATGGGATTCATAATCGGAGCTGTCGGAAGCGGAATTTCGGTACGTCAATATATCAAAGTGTGAGGCATATTATGATAAACACGGAAACTATTGAAAGACACGAGAAAAAAGGAAATAAGATTATTAAGAAAGCAGCAATGTTTATCGTTGCCCTGCTTTGCTGTGTCATTGCCACGGCATCAAGCTCATGGCTCAGCTCTGAGCGTGTTGTTGCCGTAAGCGGTGTTCCGGTCATCTTTAATAAAGTCACCAAAGAAGATATTAATAACGCAAAGAAGAAGAGAGATAACGCCAAGGCTGAGGCCAAGAAGGCTGCTGACAAGATCAGCGACCTTAAGAACCAGAAGAAGGAGCTCACAGGTGAGCTCTCCAAGCTCAACCAGGCAAATGCAGAGCAGAAGGCACAGTACGAGCTTATCTATTCACAGCTTCAGGCTGCTCTTGATGAGAAGGCACAGGCTCTTGATGAGTACATTGCGGCTCAGGAAAACCTTGAGAAACAGCAGAAACTCTTCTCTGACAGAATCACGATCATGTTCGAGTATCAGAACAAGTCCACTCTGGAAGTTCTTCTTGAATCCAACAGCATTGCAGGATTCTTTACAAATCTCGAAGTAATCTCGCTTATTGCTGATTCTGACGCTCAGGCTATCGACGTGCTCCAGGTAGCACTTGACGATGCCCAGCTCCAGGCTGACATCAAGCTCCAGCATGCTGATGATATGCAGGCTATAGCTGATGAGAAGCAGAAGCAGTTGGACGAGTTGAAGAAGCTTATCGGTGAGACAGAGGATACATTAAGCAACGTTGAATCCAGCATCGACAACTGGGAAAAGAAGGAAGATGAGCTTGAAGAAGAAGCTAAGAAGCTTGAGAGCAAGATCAAGAGCCTTCAGACCCAGTACAACAAAGAGCACGCGGCAACAGGCGGCGGCGGAGCAGGTTCAACCACTTACAACAGCAAGGGTACAAAGACTGTAGACGGCATTACATGGCGCTGGCCTACATATACTACGTCCATTACTTCTTACTATGGATACAGAATCCATCCTGTCTATAAGACAAAGAAGTTCCACTCCGGTGTAGATATCGGTGCAGGCTACGGCGATACGATCATGGCAGCAGCATCCGGTACGGTCATCCTGGTTTCCGAGCCTGTTGAAGGTAAGAACAAGGGTGGTTCAGGTTACGGCAACTACTGCATCATTGACCACGGCAACGGATATTCAACACTCTACGGACACGCAAGAGATATCTATGTTAAGAAAGGCCAGAAGGTCTCCCGCGGCAAGGCTATCGGTGAAGTCGGAAGCACAGGCACATCTACAGGTGCACACCTCCACTTCGAAGTGCGCATAAACGGCGGCACTACAAATCCTCTTAACTATCTGCCTTGATCATCCATGGATGACAGCTTTTACGACATCCTTGCAGGTCACTATGACGATCTCCAGATAAACGGGGATACTTCTTCCTGGGGACCATATATTTATGGTCTGATCTCAGATTTCTGCAAAGCAGAGGATAATTCGGTCACAGATCTTGGATGCGGAACAGGTGTGGTTACCAACTATCTTGCTTCCCAAGGAATGGACGTTACGGGTGTGGACTTATCTCCCGACATGCTCTCGATCGCATCTTCCGGAGATGAGACGGGAACAGTCTCCTGGATCTGCGCTGACATTACAGAATATGAGGGACCTTTGTGCGGCTGCTTTATTTCTACCATGGATACGGTCGGCCACATCACTGATCCTGATGCCCTCTCGAAAATGTTCACCATGGTATCAGACAGCCTTGAAGAAGGCGGCGTGTTCATCCTTGATACGACCACAAAGCATCACTTCGAAGAGTCTTTGGGAGACAATGTTTTCTATGAAGACTACGATGACTTTACCCTTCTCTGGGTAAATCATTACGATAAGGATAATAAGATCAATCACGCCGAGCTCACACTTTTCGAGCTTTGTGAGGATGATCTTTACGAGAGATACGACGGCGAACTTACTGCCAGATTCTATTCTCCCGAAGAGATAGAGGATATGGCTGTAAAAGCCGGACTTAAAAAGCTTGCCAGCTTCGGTGAACTTAACAGGGAAGAACCAAAGCCGGGCGACGAACGCATTTTCTTTGTGTTTGGTAAATAATTTATATATATAGGAAGATCGAAATGGCAGATAACGTGTATTACGTTCCGGGTGCGCCCGAAGATTTGAAGAAAGACCATATTGTAAGAGCCGAAGGCCTGAATGGTCTTGTTAAGTGTCTTTGCGTAAGCACCAGAAAAGTATGCGAGACTGCCAGGATCATGCATCAGATGACTCCCGCAGCAACTGCTGCACTGGGAAGATTCATGACAGGATCCCTTCTTATCTCAGAATCAATGAAGAATGCCGGTGATACCCAGACTACGATAATCAGAGGCGACGGTCCGCTCGAAGGCATGACATGTGTTACTGATTTCGGCTTCAAGGTAAGGGCTTATCCCATGGAATCTGTCGTTCCCACCGAATATCATAAGCCCGGCAAGATCAATGTCGGTGCGGCAGTAGGCAAGGGGAGCCTTACGGTTATCAGGGATATCGGATTAAAAGAGCCTTATGTCGGTGTTTCCGAGCTGGTTTCCGGTGAGATCGCCGAAGACTTTGCTTATTATCTTGCCAAATCAGAACAGACCAGATCCGTTGTTTCCCTTGGCGTGCTTATTGAAGGCGGCGAGGTATCTGAAGCTGGCGGTCTTATGGTCCAGCTTCTTCCGGGAGCCGGTGAGGACGAGATCTCATATCTTGAGAAAAGGGCGTCCGGATTCCCCGAGATATCATTCCTTCTCAAGGAAGGTTTTACTCCCGCACAGATAATCGACCTTTTCATGGGTGATCCTGACCTTAAGTACCTGGATGGACAGGAAGTTGAATTCAAGTGCAACTGCAGCAGGGAAAGAATGCTTTCAGGCCTTGCGGCACTAGGCAAAAATGATCTTGAAGAGATCACAAAAGACGGCAAGCCGGTAGAGACAGTATGCAGATTTTGCAACAGTAAATATGTATTTCAGCCCGATGAGCTGAAAAACACATAAAAATACAGGCAAAATTGTAAAAAAGTGCTTGCAAATCACAAAACAAGATAGTAGAATACCTTTCGCACGCGTCTAAATAGGGATAATTCTGCCCTTTAGCACGGGTGATAAGGCTTTGATAACGGAGATTGCCACGAGGTAAGGCGCCGGCTGCGCGATATCTTACGAGGTGGGGAACTTCGAAGGAGCCGAAGGCAGAGGATACGATCCGATGCCGTCTCGGGACCTAAAGTCCGGAGAGTCGAAGCAGTAATTTACTGCCCAGAGAACCAAAGTGCCGCCTTAAGGAGGTAACTGGATAGTCTGGGTTTTTGAATGGAAAGCCAAGACACTCCCGACAGGGTTGAGAAAAAGAAATACAGCTTATAGTAAGGAGGCCAACAAAATGGCAACAAAGACAACAATGGTCAGAATTAAGCTCAAGGCTTATGATCACAAGATTCTCGACGAGAGCGCAAAGCTTATCGTAGACGCACTTGCTCGTGACGATGCAAGCTTCTCCGGTCCTATCCCGCTCCCTACAGAGAAAGAGGTAGTTACGATCCTTCGTTCACCTCACGTAAACAAGGATTCTCGTGAGCAGTTCGAGCAGAGAACACACAAGAGAATCATCGACGTCTATACACCGTCTTCCCAGACGATGGATGACATTGGCAAGCTTGACATGCCTGCAGGCGTTTCTATTGAAGTAAAGATCAAATAAAAACGTTTGTGGCTTAATTCGGCATTTAAGGAACGCCAAGCCTTAGATCGCCGAGGTCACGTTCTCCGGGAAACCGTTGAACCAATAACCTAATAGGAGGAAAGAACTTTATGACGAAATTCATCATTGGCAGAAAGTCCGGCATGACACAGTTGTTCGATGACAACGGCAACGTTATTCCGGCAACCGTTATAAGCTGCGAGCCTATGTACGTGCTCCAGAACAAGACGGTTGAAACTGACGGATACAAGGCCTGCAAAGTAGGCACAGGTTCCATCAGAGCAAAGCTTGTAAACAAGCCTGACGCAGGACAGTTCAAGAAGGCTGACGTTGAGCCTAAGAGAATTATCCGCGAGTTTACACCCGACGAGGAGTACAGCCTCGGCCAGGAAATCAAGGTTTCCGATATGTTCGCAGTCGGCGATAAGGTTGACGTAAGCGGCGTATCAAAGGGTAAGGGATTCCAGGGCAACATCAAGCGTCACGGACAGAAGGGTGGTCCTTCCGGTCACGGCTCCATGTATCACAGAAGAGTCGGTTCCATGGGCGCTACTTCCACACCCGGTAGAGTTGTACCCGGTAAGAAGATGCCTGGACATATGGGCGCAGTTAACTGCACAGTACAGAACCTTAGCGTTGTCATGGTAGACGGCGAAAGAGGAATCCTCGTAATCAGAGGTGCAATTCCTGGTCCTAAGGGCGGCATCGTAACAGTTCAGAATACTGTTAAGGCATAAGACGGAGGAACAGAATAATGGCTAAAATTGATGTTAAAGATTTGACAGGTGCCGTTACGGGTTCCATCGAGCTTTCCGATGAGATTTTCGGCATCGAGCCCAACGAAGTTGCAATGTCTACAGTTGTTAGAAACCAGCTTGCAAACAGAAGACAGGGCACACAGAAGACAAAGACAAGAAGCGAAGTATCCGGCGGCGGTAAGAGACCTTACAGACAGAAGGGTACAGGTAGAGCTCGTCATGGTTCAACAAGATCCGCACAGTATGTTGGTGGCGGCATCATCTTTGGACCTACACCCAGATCATACAGCTACACAGTACCTAAGAAGGTTAAGAGACTTGCTCTCAAGTCCGCACTCTCTTCTAAGGTTGCTTCCGAGAAGTTGATCGTTATCGAGAACATGGATCTTGCTGAGGTTAAGACAGCAACAGTTGCTAAGGCTCTTAAGGCTATCGGCGCTGGTGATTCTTCACTTATCGTTCTCGAGGGCGTAAACAGAAACGCAGAGCTTTCTGCAAGAAACATCAAGGATGTTAAGACAGCACTGGTTAACACAATCAATGTTATGGACATCCTCAAGTACGACAGCTTTGTAGCTACTAAGGCTGCAGTAGAGAAGATCGAGGAGGTGTACAAGTAATGAAGTCACCCTATGATGTAATCATTAAGCCCATCATCACAGAGAAGACGATGGCTAGCACAGAAGAGGGCAAGTACACATTCGTAGTTGCACCTGACGCTGAGAAGCCCGAGATCAAGGCAGCAGCTGAGAAGCTCTTCGGTGTAAAGGTACTTTCCGTTAACGTAGCAAACTTTGACGGTAAGACAAAGAGACTTAGAACAAAGCCCGGCAAGACAGCTGCTTACAAGAAGGCAGTAGTTACTATTGCTACAGACTCTGTTGAGGGTACATACCTCGGCAAGGGCGGCAAGGCAGTTAAGACCGGAACAAAGAACAAGACATCAATCGAAGAATTCGGTTTTGGTCAGTAATGTAATCAAGGAGAGAAATTAAAATGGCAGTAAAAACATTTAAACCTACTTCTCCCGCAGTTCGTGGAATGGCCATAGCTGACTATTCCGTATTAACAAAGAAGGACCCGGAGAAGAGCCTTCTTAAGTCAAGGAAGAAGAGCGGTGGCCGTAACTCTTATGGCCGTATCACGGTTCGTCATATCGGCGGCGGTAACCGTACAAAGCTCAGAGTAATCGATTGGAAGCGTGACAGAGTAGGAATCCCTGCTACAGTCAAGGCAATCGAGTACGATCCTAACAGAACAGCTTACTTAGCACTCATTCAGTATGTTGACGGTGTTAAGTCCTACATCCTCGCTCCCGAGGGCCTCAAGGTAGGTCACAAGGTTGAGAGCGGCCCGGATGCAGATATCCTTAACGGCAACGTTCTTCCTATTTCCTCTATCCCGGTAGGTACAGTTATCTGCTGCGTAGAGATGAATCCCGGCAAGGGCGCTCAGCTCGTTAGAACAGCAGGAGCTTCAGCTCAGCTCATGGCTAAGGAGAATGGTTTCGCTCAGATCCGTCTTCCTTCCGGCGAGGTTCGTATGGTTCCCGAGAAGTGCCGCGCAATGATCGGTTCTATCGGCAACGCAGAGCATGAGAACGTTAAGCTCGGTAAAGCAGGTAAGTCCAGACATGCTGGCGTCAGACCTTCTGTTAGAGGTGTCGTAATGAACCCTAACGATCACCCTCACGGCGGTGGTGAAGGTAAGTCTCCTATCGGTCTTCCCGGCCCTGTTACACCTTGGGGTGTTCCTACATTGGGTAAGAAGACACGTAATAAGAAGAAGCAGTCCAGCAAGTATATTGTTAAGTCTAGAAAGGTATAAGGAGGCAGTTCAATGAGTAGATCAACCAAAAAGGGCTATTACGTTCAGGACGCTCTCATGAAGAAGGTCGAGGCGTTGAATGCAGCCAACGACAAGAAGATCATCCAGACCTGGTCTAGAGCTTCTACGATTTTCCCTGAATTCGTCGGCCACACAATTGCTGTATACGACGGTCACAAGCATGTTCCGGTATACGTTACTGAGGACATGGTAGGACACAAGCTTGGCGAGTTCGCACCTACACGTAAGTTCGGCGGCCACACAAGCAACGAGAAGTCCGCTTCTAACTCATAAGGAGGAAATTTCTGTGGAAAAGATTATTTTAAGCAGAGACAATATTGAGAAGAACCGCGAGAAGATCCTCGAAGCTTATGCGGCACCTTCCAAGTCTTCAAATAAGCTCCCCACTCCTACAAAGAAGCAGAGAAAGCTTCTCGGAATGGGAAGAGACAGAGGAACAGCAACAGCTAAGTACATTAGAATTGCTCCCCGTAAGGTAAGAGTAGTTGCTAATCTCATCAAGGGTAAGTCTTTAGATGATGCTTACGCTATCCTCACATACACTCCCAAGGCAGCATCTCCTGTTATCGCTAAGGTTCTGAAGTCTGCTGAAGCTAACGCTGTCAACAACTTCGACCTCTCCAGAGACAAGCTTTATGTTGCTGAGTGCATTTCCAACCCCGGCCCGGTTCTCAAGAGATACATCCCGAGAGCAAGAGGTTCGGCTAGTTCGATCAAGAAGAGAACAAGTCACGTTACTGTAGTTCTCAAGGAAAGGGTATAAGGAGGTTTAAGCATGGGTCAGAAAGTTAACCCTAATGGACTTAGAGTAGGCGTTATCGACGACTGGAGCTCACACTGGTATGCCGACAAGAACACCTTTTCCGATTGTCTTGTCGAAGATCAGAAGATCCGTGAGTTCGTTTTAAAGGCAGTTGAGCCTATCGCAAGAGGCAACGCTAAGAAGCCCGTAGACGAGAGCCGCACAAATGTTGCAGGCGTTTCCAAGGTCATCATCGACCGTAAGGGCACAGACAGAATCAACGTTATTGTTAAGACAGCTCGTCCTTCACTCGTAGGTGGAGACAAGGGCTCCGGAAGAATGGCTCTTAAGGATGCACTTGAGAAGGAATTCAACAAGAACGTATCCAAGGATAAGAAGAGAGTATTCACTGTTGATATCGAAGTTATCAAGAACAGTGATACAGATGCACTCCTCGTAGCTCAGAACATCGCTTCACAGCTCGAGAACCGTGCAAGCTTCAGAAGAGCAATGAAGAGAGCAATGCAGATGGCTATGAAGCAGCCCGGCGTTCTCGGAATCAAGACAAAGTGCTCCGGCCGTTTGGGCGGTGCCGAGATCGCAAGATCCGAGACATATCACGAGGGCACAATCCCGCTTCAGACACTCCGTGCTGATATCGATTATGGATTTGCAGAGGCAAAGACAACATACGGTATCATCGGTGTTAAAGTCTGGATCTACAAGGGTGAGGTGTTCGGCCAGAAGAGCCAGTCAAAGAAGTCTGAAGGAGGAAAAGCTTAATGTTACTTCCTAAGAGAACAAAGTATAGAAAGCAGCAGAGAGGCCGCATGAAGGGCCAGGCTCACCGCGGCAACTTCGTAGCTTACGGTGATTACGGTCTTGTAGCTCTTGAACCTTGCTGGATCAAGTCAAATCAGATCGAAGCTGCCCGTGTCGCAATCAACAGATACATCAAGCGTGGCGGTAAGGTATGGATCAAGATCTTCCCTGATAAGCCGGTATCAAAGAAGCCTGCACAGGTCCGAATGGGTTCAGGTAAGGCAGCAAATGAGTACTGGTGTGCAGTAGTAAGACCTGGAAGAGTTCTTTTCGAGATCGCAGGTGTTACTGAAGAGCAGGCAAGAGAAGCCATGAGACTTGCAGGACACAAGCTCCCTTGCAAGACAAAGTTTATCGCAAAGGTAAAGGAGGAAAGCACAAATGAAGGTTGAAGAAATCCGCAAGATGTCTGATGAAGAACTTTCTTCTGAGCTCGCCTCTTTGAAGGAAGAACTCTTCAAGCTCCGCTTCCAGCATGCAACAAATCAGCTCGACAATCCGGCTCAGATTGCACAGGTTAAGCGTGATATCGCAAGAGTAATGACAATTCAGCGCGAGAAGCAGCTCGCTGCAAATAAGTAAGGAGGAGACGACAAATGGCTGAGAGAAATTTAAGAAAAACCAGAGTCGGTCTCGTTACATCCGACAAGATGGATAAGACGATCACAGTTTCCGTCGTAGAGCACGTTAAGCACCCTCTTTACGGAAAGATCATGAAGAGAACCTACAAGCTTAAGGCTCACGATGAGAACAACGAAGCTCATGAGGGCGATAAGGTTGAGGTTATGGAGACACGCCCGATTTCCAAGGATAAGCGTTGGAGACTCGTAAGTGTCGTTGAGAAGGCTAAGTAAGGCGATTAAAGGAGGATATATCAGATGATTCAGGTTGAATCCAGACTCAGATCTGCCGACAACACCGGAGCAAAAGAGCTTCTCTGCATCAAAGTTTTGGGTGGCTCTTGGAGAAAGTATGCCAACATTGGCGACGTTATCGTTTGCTCCGTAAAGAGCGCTGCTCCCGGCGGCATGGTCAAGAAGGGTGATGTAGTTAAGGCAGTTGTTGTACGTTCCAAGCAGGGCGTAAGAAGAAACGACGGCTCATATATCAAGTTCGACGAGAATGCGGCAGTCATCATTAAGGAAGACAAGAATCCCCGCGGAACTCGTATTTTTGGACCCATAGCAAGAGAGTTAAGAGATAAGGATTACATGAAGATCCTGTCTCTCGCTCCGGAAGTTCTTTAAGGAGGAATAGACACATGGCTAAGAGTAGTGTTCATGTAAAGAAAGACGACCAGGTCATTGTCATTTCCGGCAAGGACAAGGGCGCAAAGGGTAAGGTTCTCATGGTAGATGAGAAGAAGGGCAGAGTTTACGTTGAAGGCGTAAATATGGTCAAGAAGCATCAGAAGGCTAGAACTCAGACAGCTCCTTCCGGAATTGTTGAGCGTGAAGGCTCCATCGATGCATCCAACGTAATGCTCGTTGACCCCAAGACAGGCAAGCCCACAAGAGTTGGCTACCGTATTAACGAAGATGGTTCCAAGTCCAGGATCGCTAAGAGATCCGGCGAGGTCATCGATACGGTTTCTAAGGCTAAGAAGGGGGAATAATCAATGACCAGATTAAAGGATAAGTACATTTCCGAAGTAGCACCCGCACTTCAGGAGAAGTTCAAGTACAGCTCACCTATGCAGATCCCGAAGGTCGACAAGATCGTCCTCAACATGGGTGTTGGTGAGGTTAAGGATAACCCGAAGGCTCTTGAGAGCGCTATGCGCGACATGGGCATCATCGCAGGTCAGAAGCCTGTAGCAACAACAGCAACAAAGTCAATCGCAGCCTTCAAGCTCAGAGAGGGCATGAAGATCGGATGCAAGGTTACTTTGAGAGGCGATAATATGTATTACTTCCTCGATAAGCTTGTTAGCCTTGCTCTTCCCCGTGTACGTGACTTCCGCGGAATCAGTCCTAATTCCTTCGACGGACACGGCAACTATGCGATGGGTATCAAGGAGCAGCTCATGTTCCCTGAAATCGACTACGATAAGATTGACAAGATTCGCGGTATGGACATCATCATTGTTACTACTGCCGGAACAGACGAAGAGGCATTCGAGCTCTTGAAGCTCCTCGGCATGCCTTTCCGCAAGTAATTTGGAGGAGAATAACACATGGCAAAGAAGTCAATGATTCTTAAGTCTCAGAAGACACCCAAGTTTTCCACTCAGCAGCACAACCGTTGCAAGATCTGCGGAAGACCTCATGCTTATATCCGTAAGTACGGCATCTGCCGTCTCTGCTTCCGCGATTTGGCATACAAGGGAGAGATTCCGGGCGTAAGAAAGGCAAGCTGGTAACAGTTTTCTTTCTTAAGAATTAGAACTGTCCATATTTAACAGGAGGAAGAATTATGCAGATTACAGATGCAATCGCAGATATGCTTACAAGAATCCGCAATGCCGGTACTGCTGGACACGCAACAGTTGATGTTCCGCAGTCCAACATGAAGAAGGCTATTGCTCAGATTCTCCTTGATGAAGGATACATTGAGAAGTTCGAGACACTCGAGGGAAATACTCAGGGTGTTATCAGAATCACACTCAAGTATTCGGGCAGAAAGCCGGTTATCTCCGGAATCAAGAGAATCTCCAAGCCTGGTCTTCGTACTTATGCGGACAAGGAGAATCTGCCTCGCGTACTCAATGGCTTAGGCGTTGCTATCATCTCAACATCCAAGGGTGTTATGACTGATAAGCAGGCTAGAAAGCTTGGTGTAGGCGGCGAAGTTCTCGCTTATATTTGGTAATTTTGGGAAGGTCTCGAAAACGGGATCTTCTTAAAATATATACATCTCTGAAAAGCCTTGGGCACAGGCGGCATACCGGCCCAACGGTTAAATCTTAAGAGCAGGAGGAAAAATTTATGTCAAGAATCGGCAGAATGCCCATAGTCGTTCCCGCCGGCGTCGATGTTAAGATCGATGGTCAGCACGTAACGGTTAAGGGCGGCAAGGCAGAGCTCTCACTTGATGTTCATCCCGACATCACAGTTAAGCTGGAGGATGGCCAGATCGTTGTTACTCGTCCCTCAGACGATAAGAACCACCGTTCACTCCACGGCCTCACAAGAGCTCTCATCCAGAACATGGTAACAGGCGTACACGAGGGTTTCACAAAGACATTGGAAATCAATGGTGTAGGTTACAGAGCTACTAAGGCTGGAAATAAGGTTACATTCAACCTCGGTTATTCACATCCTATCGAGATGGTTGAACCCGAAGGCATCACAATCGATGTAAAAGATAATCAGGTTTTGGTCCAGGGAGCTGATAAGCAGCTTGTCGGCGAGACAGCAGCTAAGATCCGTTCTCTCAGAGTTCCTGACGTTTATAAGGGCAAGGGTATCAAGTATGCCGGCGAGCACCTTATCGTTAAGGAAGGTAAGACCGGAGCTAAGAAGTAAGGCGCAAAGGGGGTATATTCAACATGATTGGTAGAATTGATAAAAACAAGATTCGTAAGAGAAAGCATGTTCGTGTAAGAAAGAAGATTTCCGGAACGACAGAGTGCCCTCGTCTTTGCGTATATAGAAGCAACAGCCACATTTACGCTCAGATCATCGATGATACAAACGGAACAACACTTGTAAGTGCTTCCACACTCGACAAGGAGATCAAGGGTTCCGTATCCGTTGGCAGCAACATCGAGGCAGCTAAAGCAGTCGGCAAGCTTATCGGTGAGCGCGCTATTGCCAAGGATATCAAGGACGTAGTATTTGACCGTGGCGGATATCTCTATCACGGAAGAGTACAGGCTTTGGCAGAGGCGGCAAGAGAAGCCGGTCTCTCATTCTAATCGGGAGGAGCAAATTAGATGGCTTTAGAGTCTAAGAACATTTCAAGAGAAGAAAAGAAGGATAAAGAGTTCGAAGAGCGCGTTATCCACATCGGCCGTGTTTCCAAGACTGTTAAGGGCGGTAAGAACATGAGATTTGCTGCTCTCGTAGTTATCGGTGACAGAAAGGGTCGTGTAGGTAAGGGCATCGGTAAGTCCACCGAAGTTCCGGACGCTATCAGAAAGGGTATCGAAGAAGCTAAGAAGAACATCGTTGATGTTTCTATCGTTAACGGTACTATCCCTCACGAGACAATCGGTGAATTCGCTGCAGCTCACATCGTTATGAAGCCTGCTGCAAACGGTACCGGTGTTATCGCTGGCGGTCCTGTTCGTTCAGTTTGCGAACTCGCTGGTATTACAGATATCCGTACAAAGTCTATCGGATCCAACAATCCTAATAACATGGTCAACGCTACTATCGAGGGCCTTAAGTCCTTGAAGTCTGCTGAGGAAGTTGCAAGACTCCGCGGCAAGTCTGTTGACGAGATTAAGTAAGGAGGCCCGCTTTAAATGGCTAACATTAAGATTACGCTTGTCAAGAGCACAAACAAGGCAAGAGAGTCCGAGAAGGCTACAGTTAGAGCTTTGGGCTTAAAGAAGATCGGTCAGACTGTTGAGAAGGCTGACAATGAGGCTACACGCGGCATGATCAAGAAGGCTGTTAACTACGTAGCCGTAGAAGAGAATTAATGGAGGTGCCACATGAAGCTCAATGAAATGACTTCCGCAGGCAACGTAAAAGCATATCGTAAGGGTAGAGGTCCCGGATCCGGCAACGGTAAGACATCCGGCCGTGGCCACAAGGGCCAGAACGCTCGTTCCGGCGGCGGCGTACGTCCCGGTTTCGAAGGTGGCCAGATGCCCCTTTACAGACGTCTCCCTAAGAGAGGCTTCAACAACAAGAGATTTGCTCCTGCTTACATTGAAGTAAACATCGGAGATCTTGAGGTTTTCGATAACGGAACAGCAGTAGATGCTAAGGCTCTTTCTGAGAAGGGCATCATTACTCTTCCTAAGAACAACGACGGCGTCAAGATTCTCGGCAACGGTGAGCTCACAAAGAAGCTCGATGTAACAGCTGCTAAGTTCACAGCTTCAGCAAAAGAGAAGATTGAAAAGGCCGGAGGCACGGCAACGGAGGGCTAATAGGCATGAATGGTATTTTTGATACTGCAGTAAACGCTTTTCGTGTAGAGTCTATACGCAAAAGACTGCTCTATACCTTCATGATCCTGGGCATCTTCATGCTCGGAGGCCTTGTACCTGTACCCGGAATTGACGGAACTGAGTTCACAAAAGTCATTCAGCAGTGGGGACAGCTTGGAAGCATCATGGATCTCATCTCAGGTGGTGGATTGTTACATGCTTCCATCCTGTCTTTAGGTGTATCGCCTTACATCAACGCATCAATCATCATTCAGCTCCTGACTGTCGTTATCCCTCCTTTGGAAGAAATGTCCAAGGAAGGTGAAGCCGGCAGAAAGAAGATGGACAAGATCACACGTGTATCGGCAATCGTTCTGGCATTCGTTCAGTCCTGCCTGTTCTGCTACTCAACACGTTCGGCTCTCAACGCAACAAGCCTTCCTACATGGCTCAATGCAGCACTTGTTGTTTTATCATTCACAGCCGGCGCAGCTGTCGTAGTCTTCTTAGGTGAGAAGATCAACGATAAGGGTATCGGAAACGGTGTATCTTTGATCATCTTCGCAGGTATTGTTACACGTCTTCCCGACATGGCAAGAACGCTCTATGAGAAGTGCGTAAGTATCAGTGATTCTATAGACAATGCAGTTTTAGGAGCTTTGGCAGGAATCGGTGTATTTATCCTGGTAACAGCTATCGCGATAACGATCATCGTATTCGTTCTCTATGTACAGAATGCAGAGAGAAGAATTCCCGTCCAGTACTCTAAGAAGGTTATCGGAAGACAGACAAGAGGCGGTAACAGAGACTATATCCCGCTCAAGGTTAACATGTCCGGTGTTATGCCTGTTATCTTCACAATGTCACTTCTTGCTATCCCTTCCATCATTGTTTCCCTGTTCTTCAGCAGCAGCGACAATGCAGTAGCAGTTTGGCTTAAGGAAGCCTTCACAGGCAGCCCTTATTACTATATTTGCTACTTCTTCCTTGTAATCGGATTTACATTCTTCTACACAGAGATCAATTTCCATCCTGTAGAGATTGCAAACAGCATTAACAAGAACGGTGGTATGATCAACGGTATCAGATCCGGTAAGCCTACAACAGACTTCATCAAGGGTACTGCTTTCAGACTTAACTGGATCGAAGCATTCTTCCTCGTTCTCGTCTGCATCGTTCCGACAATCATCGGTATCCTTACAGGCTTCCAGAACGTATGGTTTGCAGGTACTTCAGTATTGATCCTTACAGGTGTTGCCAACGACCTGATCGTTCAGGTTGAAGGTGAACTTGAGATCAGAAGTCCTAAGGGCTTCCTTGAAGATCTCACGATCAAGACAGGCAGAAGATAATTACTGCACTGAAAATGAATTATTTAAAGAGGCTGTCAATATGGCAGCCTCTTTTTATATCCCTGGGAGGCTGATTCTGGATTATAATATCTTCTATGGGAAACTTGATCGATTACCTTGCATGGAGAGGCGACCTGCCTTTCTCAAAAGATCCTTTCAACAGCATCGACGCATGTCTTCTGTCGGCGCTGTCTTATATTGATTTCACGGATATCGTTCCGTCAAAGGGAATGGGCAAGGTAACGATGAGGGAAGCCTCCAGGCTTTTCTTCAAGTACCATACGGAGGAAGAACTTTCCAAAGACAAGTCATTCATAAATTTCTGCCCTTCCATCTTAAGAGCCCTTGCGAACAGCAACAGGTTCAGGGGCGCGATGCTCTCGAACTTCGTAGACGATACGGACATCGGAAGAGAGATCCAGTTCGGAGCGCTTGAGATCGAGACATCAGACGGCATCGCCTTTATCTCATACAGGGGAACTGATGACAGGATAATTGGATGGAAGGAAGACTTTAACTTAAGCTACATGACGGTTCCTGCCGAGACTGAAGCCCTGCTCTATATCCAGGAGGTAATGGGCGGAAGGACACAGGAGATCCGCCTGGGAGGCCATTCCAAGGGCGGACATCTGGCGATATATGCAGCAACGCTGGCCGAGCCTGATATCGCCCGTCGCATAAAGAATATCTACAGCTTTGACGGTCCGGGATTCGGTTTCAACGAGAACATTCTGGAATCAGACCAGTTCAGGTTTATCCAGCCCAAGATCGAAAAGTACATTCCCCAGACATCGATCGTCGGAAGACTTCTTAAGAGCACAGTAGAACCTGTAGTCGTAAAGAGCAATGAACTGGGAATAATGCAGCACAATCCGCTTTCCTGGGAGCTCGAAGGCAAGGAATTCTATACACTTGCTTCGACCGACAAGGTAAGCGATACATTTGCAGAGACATTAGCATCCTGGCTTGATGAGATGAGCTTTATCCAGCGGAAAGTATTCGTCGACGACCTTTTCTCTGTTTTCGAGGCATCGGGAGCAGAAACAATGAGCACCATGACCAAGATCGGCATCAAGGGAACCAAGGCCATGATCACCCGCATGAGACAGATAAACGATTCGGGCGACAAGGTCAGGACCCTTGTAAAACTCTTCTTCGTAAACCTTGATGTCGTCAAGGAAGGTAAAGAGGCGCTGGCCGACAAAAAGGATGCCTTAGTCGACAAGATCAAAAAGAACGGAAAGAAATAATCAATGCTTTACATAATGAGACACGGGAAGACCGACTGGAACCTGACCCACAAGCTTCAGGGGAAGACGGACATCCCGCTTAATGAGATGGGGATCAAAATGGCCAAAGAGGCCGGCGAACGATATAAGGATATTCATTTCGATGTCTGCTACTGCTCGCCACTTGTAAGGGCAAGGGATACTGCCAAATATGTATTAGAGGGAAGAGATGTTCCCGTGATAATAGATGAGAGGCTCTCCGAGATGGGCTTTGGCATCTATGAAGGAACTGAGGAAGTATTCGAGAAGCCCGAGTGTCCGGTCAGGGTATTGTTCTTTAATCCTGAGAAATATGAGGCCAAAGGCGGGGCAGAGAGCCTTGCTGACCTTCTTAAGAGGACTAATGAATTCCTGGAAGAAGTTGCCTACCCTCTGGTTGACCAGGGCAAGGACGTCCTGATCTTAGGACACGGCGCCATGAATTCAGCTATTATCGGCAATGTGAAGCACAAAGACCTTAAGGATTTCTGGTCGGAAGGCATTGAAAACTGCAAGCTTATAAAGCTCCTTTAAATTATTCTCATAAAAGGAGCGACCACCCGGGAAAGGGTGGCCGCAAATATGGGGATAATAGGAATAGAAAAATGTCTTTGTTGATAATTGAAGTATAGTTGATTCTGTCGGGAATTTCAACGACATAAATTTAATGATTATTAAATGATATTTGAAAGAAATATGAAGGTTTTTACAGTAATATTAACGAAGTTGTTGGATTTTTCACTATAAAATATTAATAAGTAAGGCCGGAAGATCTCTCTTCCGGCCCTACCATCGGGAAGTCTGAAGCAAAAAAACTTCAGCTTAATGCAGAAATTCGAAGCTCTTAAGGGAAGGATTTCCGACACCCTTGTAAGTGAGATAAAGAGGGTATATTCCATCAGGAACCGTAAACTCAGCCTTACCTTCGGTCCAGGCGGTGCAGAATCCGACTGAGATCTTGCCTAAGACGTCACCGTCAATGGATGTTCTTATCTCAAAATCACCCATTCCGTAACCTCTGGTCGTGATCCTTAAGCCCTTTACGCCCTTAAGATCAAAATACTTAAATCCGATAGTTGTATTCTCATAGATATCCCTGATGTGTGAAGGACCTGTCTCGCAGTCCCTGATATCCATTGTGATATTTGCCGCGTGGTGCTCTCCGACATACATCTTGTTCCTGTCGTCGAAAATGTTGCACGCGATATGTGCGGGATATTCACCCTTGTCGGACAAAGGTCCGCCGTTGAGGCCGCAGGAAGTGATCTCTACCTGCTTTATCTGGCCGTTCTCATCAAACTCTATCTTCTCAGCGCAGCCCTGACGTGAATACCAGGTGTTGTTTGTCTGTCTGTGGTAGAAGATGTACCAGTCGCCGCCGATCTCAACGATGCTGCCGTGGTTGTTGGCACCAAAGGCTGTGGGCTTATCAGCAGGCTTATATGTATCGATACCGATATCGCAGTTGCTTACGATGACTCCGCCGTACTTGAAGGGGCCGAGAGGGCTCTCTGAATAGCCGTAGCAGAGTTCATGCATTACCTGTGAAGAATAGATGAGATAGAAGATACCGTTTCTCTCTCTTATTGAAGGTGCCTCGAAGAATGCGTGCCCCTCATATTCAGTTCCCTTGCTGTGCTGTGTTGAAGGGATGACGAATTCGGGAGCACGCTTGATCGTGAGCATATCCTTATCAAGAACTGTCAGCATGCATCCGTGGCGGGAAGCATCACCCTGTCCGCAGAAGCCTGTATACATATATGTGGTATCGCCGATCGTGATCACGCCGGGATCGAACTGCTGCTCGTCGCCTTCCTTCTTGCCGAGAAGCGTTCCGTCCTCGTAGTGAACGTTGCCGATGAATTCGAATCTGCCGTTGGGCGTATCGCTTACTGCAACTGAAATGACGCAGTCGTTGTCGAGAGCATAGAACAGATAGTATCTGCCGTCAGGACCAACCGTAACGTCAGGTGCATAGAGGCACCCTCTGTCATCCGCATTTGCAGGATCGTCGGATCTCTTGAAGATAACGCCCTCGTATGTCCAGTCGCCGAGATCGTTAACCGGTGCTGACCAGGTTACATAATCGCCGGGGCAGAATACGTCGCCGTTGAAGATATCGTGTGAGCCGTAGATATAGACTCTGTTATTGAAGACATAAGGCTCGCCGTCAGGGATGAACTCCCAGTTCGGAAGATAAGGGTTAAATGCCTGCTTCTTCGGAACTTCGTAAAGATCGACTCTGGGACCTTCAGTATCCTTCTTCTCTCCGCCGGCTGTTCCCGCGATCGTAGCTTCAATGTGCTTCTTCATGAAGTTGATATATCCTGATTCGGAGGAATCCTCCTGGATCCTTGTTTTCGCGCCTTCAGAAGTGAAGTGCATCTCGTTCTTGGAAGATTCAGTATAAGGTTTCCACATGGGAAGAGCGCTGCCGTCGACATCATTGCCGTTAGGATCGCCGTTCTTGATGAAGTTTACGAAGTAAAGGCTCATCTGTCTTGCGATATCGAAATGTCTTCCGGTCATCGGTCTCCAGCACTTGTCGAGATTATCGAAGAAGAACCAGAGATCGACGGAGTGGAATGTGCCGGGATTGTCCTCACCCGGAATATCAGGTTCAAAGCTGTAGTAGTAGCCGGGTTTGTCGTTGTGCTCGAAAGTTGCCTTTACAGCGCATTCGATGGCACGCACGGGCGCATACATATTGCCGTTGTGCTTCTGCGCTTCAGGAAATGAGAGGAATTCAGAAGCCTTGCCGCCGAAGATCTCTTTTGCCTTGCCCTCGAATTCATCCTTGGAATCAGCAAGGATAAAGCTCGGGAATTCATCGAAGGTGTTGCCCGACATGAGCGGAACATGCGCATGCTTGCCCTGCATGAAGAGCTTTAACGGTTCGTCATGCTGGAAGACGTTGTCGATCATGGGGGTGAAGAAGAAAGATTCAGTCTCCCTGAACTTTGCATATACTTCGCGGATATAGGAAGCGTCGAGCTTTCTTGCTTCCTCAACGGTCTTTACGCCGAGCCTGTCAAAGAACTTAACGCCATATGAGCAGGCGTCATCTATGGTCCTCGGAGTCATGACGAAGTCCTTAATGTAAGGGAAGGCAATGATGCCTGAAAGGATGATCGCCTTCTGGTAAAGACCGATGCTTGATTCGGAGGTCAGGTGGTTTAATACGCTTCCGCCGCCTGCGGACTGTCCGGCAATCGTGATGTTGTCAGGATCGCCGCCGAAGGATGCGATATTTCTCTTGACCCACTTAAGTCCTGCAAGCTGGTCCAGAAGACCGAAGTTGGCAGGTGCTTCAGGTGATTCCTTGAAAAGATCGGGATGAGAAAGGAAGCCAAGTGCGCCGAGTCTGTAATTTACTGTTACAACGATGATGCCTTTCTTGGCAAGATTCTCGCCGTTAAATTCCATCTCGGCCGTATAGCCCCACTGGAATCCGCCGCCGAAGAACCATACGAGGACAGGAAGCTTATCGTCTTCGCTCTTTGCGTTTGTCCATACGTTTAAGTAGAGGCAGTCCTCATCTATCTCGATGTCCTTGTCGACGTGCCACTCCCTGCAGTAGATATCAGTTCCGATACCCGGCTGGTCCTGAACGGAGATGGGCGCGAACTTGTATGCGTCATAAATACCCTCCCAATCCTTGCAGGGCTGTGGCGCCTTCCAGCGGTTTTCACCTACAGGGGGCGCAGCAAAGGGGATGCCTTTGAAAGCGGTGATTCGGGTATTGTTTCCGGGAAGGCCTCTTACCAGTCCATTCTCGGTCTTGACTATTTTCAGCATGCGGAACACCTCATGTAAAAGATTAATTACAATTATGTTAGGAAAACCAAATCGAATAATCAACGGGATAAATTACAGATAAGACCCGACTAAATCAACTCTTTCTGGCATTAACTTCATTTGCAAAGGGGATATGTTTTCTATAACATATTAGGGTGTGACACAAAGGACCATTTATTGCAGCAAGCGGGGACCCCATGTTCAAATTCGTCAGGGCAAGGAATTTTTTCAGCCAGCTAAAACTAAATAAGAAATTCCTTTTCATGTATATTTTCGGCGTCATATTGCCGCTGATCATTACCGATGCTGTTTTATTCAGATCAGTCTTCGAAGCTGAGCTCGACAACCAGAGAAAATACAGAGAAGACGCCACTAACGCATACGTTAACCGGATCCAGGATATTCTGGATTACGATGCACAGGTTGCAATGGCGATCGACCTCAACAAAGACCTCAACGAATTTATCGATACCGAATACGATATTCCTTACGGATATTTCAACAGTTACATCTATACTGTCTCGACTTCATTTTT
The DNA here is from genome assembly GCA_902782235.1 of Oscillospiraceae bacterium. Taxonomy (GTDB): domain Bacteria; phylum Bacillota; class Clostridia; order Saccharofermentanales; family Saccharofermentanaceae; genus Saccharofermentans. Next base: position 20,317 of record CACZML010000004.1, on the reverse strand, counting down.
CGCGACATTGTCAAATATCAACCAGGACAGACTCGTTATCTATTCAGATAACAGCACCATGATGAGCGGACACTATTTCCATAACATCAAGGAGATATATAAAGAGCAATGGTACCTGAAATTCAATAAGACCAATGCGATAGAAGCCGCTTACGCTTATTACGACGAAGACCCGATAGACCTTACGTCGGACAGGAACAGATTTATCTATGTCCGTAAGATGAACAATGCCGATTCAAAGCTGACAAAGATAATCACCATAGAGCACAAGATGCCGAGGATCTATGACGAGCTCGGAGAGACGCCTATAAACTGCAACATGTATCTTTGCTGCGGCGATTATGTCATGTATTCAAGCAAAGGAGACGGTGCAACTTACCAGGAGATCACCGACAGGGCCTCAAAGGTCGCAAACGTGACTGTCAGTGAAGTCAGGATGTACGATAACACATTTACGCTCTATGCATTTACTGAAGAGTTTACTGTCCTTAAAGTCATCAGCGAACACATACTCATCACGTTCTTCATCATCCTCTTAACGCTCATAATACCGATCCTGCTTATGAAGCTTCTCGAGAGATCCATCACCGACAGAATCACGATCCTCGGCAAGGCATTCGGTGAAGGCGGCAAGGAGTACTTCCAGCCGATAAAAGAGATCAGCGGCTCCGACGAGATCTCCGAACTGATGCATAACTATAACAGGATCGTAGACATCAACAACAAGCTTACGAACACGATCTATAAAGACAAGCTCAGAGAACAGGAATCTGACCTCGCGCGCAAGAATGCGGAACTCCTGGCGCTCCAGAGCCAGATCAATCCGCACTTCCTGTTCAATGCGCTTGAGAGTATCAGAATGCACAGTATCCTCAAAGGCGAGAATGAGACTGCCGAGATGGTACAAAGGCTCGCCGTCATGGAAAGGCAGAATGTTGAGTGGCATGACGACGCTGTTACGATCCAGGAGGAGGAAGAATTCATCGATGCCTATCTCCAGCTCCAGAGCTACCGCTTTGGCGACAGGATCTCATTTGATATCGACATAAGCGAAGAGTGCAAGAAGATTCTGATCCCCAAGCTTACGCTCGTTACATTCGTTGAGAATGCCTGCATTCACGGCATCGAGTCTAAAGCCACACAGGGATGGATATTCGTCAGGGTAAATAAAGAAGGGGATAACATTGTAATCGAAGTCGAAGACACCGGTGACGGAATGGATGAGAAGGATGTTATCCAGCTTCAGAGAAAGATGAACGACGTTACCATTGCTGCTGTTAAGAAAGCAAAGCACGTCGGCATCCTCAATGCCTGCCTCAGGATCAAGATGATGTTCAAGGACGAGGCAAAGTTTACGATAGAGAGTGAAAAGGGTATCGGCATGAGTGTCATCATTACGATCCCTGCAGATAAGATCACTATAGCGGATTAGGAGTGAATTATGCTTAAAGTAATGCTTGTTGATGACGAACCTTACATCCTTCAGGGTCTTCAGGTCCTGATCGACTGGGCGAGCGGCGGATTTGAGATCGCGGCCACTTGCTCGAACGGTAAGGATGCATTGAAATATCTCAAGGAGAATCAGGTCGATCTCATTATCTCTGATATCCGCATGCCTGAGATGACCGGTCTTGAACTTTTAGAGACCGTAAAAAAGGAAAAGATCTCCGATGCCGAATTTGTCCTTCTCACAGGCTACGATGATTTCGCATACACACAAAGAGCAATAAGGAACGGATGCCTAGACTATATCCTTAAGCCGGTAGAGGAAGAGGAACTCATTGCAGTCCTGCGTAAAGTGTCCAACCTGAACCGTGAATCCATTATTCTTCGTAAAGACAGGGAGAAGATGGAGGACGCATACCTTTCGAGAGTTATAAGGCACATCATCAGAGGCAAATATGCAGACGAGGAGATCGAGTACGCGAATAAGCACCTCCAGCTCTCCGGCGGACTGAGATTTATCTATATCGGTTTTATGCAGAAAGATGCGGAAGCTGATACCGCGGTATCTGACGATTACGATATGGGTGCCATCCAGAAGCAGCTCCTGAATGCATGCAGGGAGACGCTCAAAGAATACGTTAACCACTTCACTCTGGAAGTCCCTTACGATGAAGATATCTACGATGTCGGATTCATATACTGCGAGAACATGGCTGACATGCGCGACATGTCGGAGAACGAATTCTTAAACCAGCTTATAAGAAAGATAGAAGTTCTGTTCATTAAGCCCGTAAGAATGTATTGCGGAAAAGTTGTACCTGATATCGCTTCGCTTTCCGAATCCTATGAATCCTGCAAGCGCCTTAAGAGTATCGCAGGATTCCATAACACAAAGAAACTCTATTTCTATGAAGAGACAGATACCAATTACAGCGGTATCGTCCTTTGCAAGAATACGATAGACGAGATAATCGGATCGATCGCAAAGAATGAGCCGTCTTCTATTGAATCAGGTATCGAAAAGCTCCACAGCGAGCTCAGAGGCAAGGACAGCAGTAACGTCGCCTTCGACCTTAACATCAACTATCTTCTGTTCCAGCTGATCCATCTGGCAAGCGAACTTGATGACACGGTAAACCAGGAAGAGATCATCCAGTACATTTCAGAGCAGGCATCAGGCGATGCATTTGCCAGAGGCTCATACCAGCACCTTAAAACATTCGCGCTTGAATACGCATCATATCTTTCCGAACTTAGAAAAAGTATTTCCCATGGAATCCTCGCTGTTATCGAAGCAGAGATCCGCGAAAACTATGCAGGCGACATAAGCCTTAAGTATCTGGGTGATAAATATCACATTAACAGTTCCTATTTAGGACAGGTATTCAGGAAAAAATACGGGGAATCTTTCAAGAATTACCTGACAAATTACAGGATCAAGGAAGCTGCCCGCCAGATTATCAATACGGACAAGAAGATAAACCGTATTGCAGAAGACGTCGGATACAAGGACAGCGACTATTTTATCCGCAAATTCATTGAGATCATGGGATGTACGCCATCCAAGTACCGGAAAACCAACAGGGGTGACTAACTTGAGCGGTCTGCTTAATGCAGGCCGTTCTTTTTGTGCAATATGCACTAAAACCAAGCGGAGTTATTGGTGATTCATGTCGAAATCATTGCATTTTTGTAGAGTTTATCGGTTGTTTGTTAAGAGTTTCTCGGGTTGTGGCAAAAATGGGGCAACCCTATAATTGAAATTGCTAAATACTCGCATTATCTTGCGAGAATCTAATTCGGGAGGTCTACTAATGAAGACAAAGAAAATCGTTTCATTGGTCTTGGCATCTATGCTCGTAGTTTCCTCTTTCACAGCATGCGCTAAGGGCAAGTCTGGCAGCGGTATCGTTGACATGACAATGTTCGCAGCAATGGCTGGTAAGGAAAAGGACGAAGGCAACGAGATCAAGGAACTCATCGCACAGAAGACAGGCGTCCGCGTTAAGGAGTCCTGGCTTACAGGTCAGAACGCAGGTGAGGCTATCGGCTCTATCATCGCTTCAGGTAAGTTGCCTGATTTCATCGATGGCGGCGACGGCTGCATCCAGCTCTACCAGAACAAGCTCCTCGTAGCTTGGGATCCTTATCTCGAGAAGTATCCTAACCTCAAGGAAATGTACACTGAGGAAGAGTGGGATAAGTTCAGACAGGACGACGGAAAGATTTACTGGGCTAACGTATTCGGCAACCACTACAAGGACGATACAACAACAGGCCACAACGGTGAAGCTTTCTGGATCCAGGCTCGTGTCCTCGAAGCTTATGGCTATCCGAAGATTGAGACTCTTGATCAGTATTTCGAGATCCTCGAGAAGTATGCAAAAGAGAATCCTACACTTCCTAACGGAACAAAGGTTATCCCTTATACATGTCTCTGCGAAGACTGGAAGTATTACTGCCTTGAGAACGCTCCTATGTTCCTCGATGGTTATCCGAACGATGGTTGCGTTATCGTTAACATTGACGAAGGCACAGATAAGCCGAAGGTAGTTGACTACAACACAACAGACACAGCTAAGGCTTACTTCAAGAAGCTCAACGAAGAGTATACAAAGGGCAACATCGATCCTGACTTTGCTGTACAGACATACGACGAGTATATCTCCAAGCTTTCTACAGGCGCTGTCCTCGGTCTCTGCGATCAGTATTGGGATTTCGCATACAACATCATGGGACCTTTCTCTTCACCTCTTAAGGCATCTGATGGAACAGAGTTCCGTCTTGATGAACTCGGATGTGACTATGTACCTCTCGGACTCACAGCTAAGGCTGGTATGGAGAACCAGTGGCACTCCTATGGTGACGAGCTCAACAACGCTTCCGGTTGTGCTGTAACAACAGCATGCAAGGATCCTGAACTCGCATTCAAGTTCCTCAACTCCCTCCTCGACCAGGAAATCCATGACCTCCGTTTCTGGGGCGTTAAGGATGTTGACTACAAGGTTGACGATAAGGGTTGCTACTACAGAACAGAAGAAATGAGAGAAAACTGGAAGAGCGACAGCTACAAGGCTAAGCATTCCTGCGAGTATTCTTACATGCCTCAGTGGATGGGTATGTCCAAGGACGGTAAGAACTACATGCAGCCTGCTGAGCAGCCTGCTGAGTTCCTCGCTGGTCTCGCAGCTCCTCTCAAGAAGTGCTTCGAAGCTTACGGTGCTGGTAACTATGCTGACATGGTAGGTTCTAAGTACGTCGTTACAGAAACAACACTTCCTTGGTATCCTCTCTGGTCATGGTCTAATGGCGTAAGCACAGACACTCCTGGTGGTACAGCTTGGAAGAAGATGGGCGAAGTTAAGCATAAGTGGCTCCCTGCTATCGTTATCTCTAAGGACTTCGAGGCAGATTGGGCATCTTACATGGAAGCTTACCAGGGATGCAATCCTCAGGACTTCCTTAAGGAAGCTCAGGCTGAGGTTGACGCTAGACTTAAGACAGCTCAGTCTCACGGCTGGAAGCCTGTTTCTTAATCACCATAATTAATAGTTGATTAATTGAACGATTGTGGTGGCAACCATGGACAAAACTGCTGTGGTTGCCACCATTCTTAATGGGAGTTGCTTAGCATGGAAAATACCACAACAACATCGACCCCTAAGGTTAAAGAAGCCGATGTTAAAAAACCAAGACTGACTGCTGCTGAATTCAGTAAAGAATTCAAAAGACAGTGGGTGCTTGTTGCTATCAGTGTCGCTTATGTGATCTATGGCATTATTTTCTACTATCTGCCTCTTGTAGGCTGGATCATGGCTTTCCAGAACTTCGTATATGCCGACGGTCTTACGGGTTCAAAGTGGGTAGGCCTTGACAAATTCAAGTTCCTTTTCAGCGATAAAACGTTCCTCCTGGTAATAAGAAATACCTTTGCAATGGGCGTGCTCAATCTCGTTTTCAGCACGGTTTTTGCAATCGGATTTGCTATTCTCCTCAACGAGGTTAGAAATAAGTATTTCAAAAAGACCATCCAGACGATCTCTTATATGCCTCACTTCCTTTCATGGATCATCGTTGTTGCTATCGTGCACGATGCACTTACTTCAACAGGCGTAATCAATGAGATCCTCATGTCACTTAAGATCGTTGATAAACCTTATCCTTTCTTGCAGATTGAAGGCTGGTTCTGGCCTATCGTTACATTCAGCCATCTTTGGAAAGAGACAGGTTGGAATGCAATCATTTATCTCGCAGCTATCACCTCTATCGATCCTTGTCTTTATGAGTCAGCTTCGATCGATGGTGCCGGACGTTTCCAGAAGATCAAATATGTTACTCTTCCCGGAATCCGTCCTACTATAATGATCCTTCTTTTGATGAATCTGGGTAACGTACTCAATGCCGGATTCGAGATCCAGTACTTGCTCGGTAATGACCTTGTACGTGACGTATCAAGAACTATCGACATCTACATCCTCGACTGGGCACTTGACGGAAGAAACATGGACTACTCACTCGGTACTGCAGCCGGTATCTTTAAGACTGTCGTAGCTATGACGTTCATTATCGTATCCAACTACATCGCCAAGAAGAAGGGCGACGAGCGTTTATTCTAAAGGAAAGGGGGAAATCATCATGTCAGACATGTCAGAAAAAGTTGAATCAATTAAAGTTCATCACAAAAGGAAAATGGCTACTGAAGATATTATCTTCTATATCTTCAATACAACATTCCTTGTTCTGTTCGCAGTTGTTACCCTTTATCCGGTTCTTAACACACTCGCGGTATCATTTAACGAAGGAAACGACGCCGTAAGAGGCGGAATCCACCTGATTCCCCGTGTCTTCTCAACAAAGAACTATGAAGAGATCATCTTCAACAGACCGGGTATCCGTCAGGGCTTATGGATCACTATTGCAAGAACAATCCTTGGTACATTTACTTCACTTGCTGCCAACGCATTGCTTTCTTTCATCCTGAGCCGTAAGAAGTTCTTGTTCAAGTCTGGTCTTTCACTGTTCTGGATCATCACAATGTATGCATCCGCAGGTATGATCCCCGGCTTGATCCTCTTCAGATATCTCCACCTTACTTCCAGCTTCTGGGTATATATCATCCCGGGTATGGTAAGTGCTTTTAACGTAATGGTTATGAGAACTTATATGGCTGGTATTCCTGATTCACTGGAAGAAGCTGCACAGCTTGAAGGTGCCGGATATATGACAGTCTTCGTTAAGATCATCACACCTCTCTGTATGCCGGTTTATGCAACTATCGCACTTTTCCAGGCTGTATATCACTGGAACTCATGGTTCGATGCAATGCTGTACAACAGATTCGACCCTCAGTACACAACATTGCAGTACGAGCTTAGAAAGTTGCTTGACTCCGTATCGGCTAATACAGGTGGTAAGCAGGCAGGTACAGGCGCTACAGCTGCATCTGTCGCAACGATCGTTCCTGTTACGGTAAGAGCTGCCGCTACTATTGCGACAATGGCACCTATCCTTGCCCTCTATCCGTTCCTTCAGAGATACTTCGTTACTGGTCTTACGATCGGCGGCGTTAAGGAATAATCGCTTAACAGTCATTGTTTACTGATCCGGGCTGCTTCTTACGGGAGGCAGCCCGGTTTTTAAAAGTAAAAAGATATTAATCATAATATGATGTACAATAAATGAGCTGTTTTTTAGCAGCTAACAGAGAACAGGTAGTGATAGTCAATGAACATACTTAAGCCCGACAGTCCGGTAATGGATTTCTTAAGAACGGTTACGAATCTCGTGATCGTCAACATCCTTTTTCTTATCTGCAGCATTCCGGTTATTACTTTCGGAGCCGCTTATTCGGCAAAATATTATGTTGCAATGAAGGTAATAAGAGGAGAGGGCACGGGTGTCTTTATTCCTTTCTTCAAGGCGTTTAAACGTAATTTCAAGCAGGCGACCGCCGTATGGATCGTAATGCTCGTTGCTATATCCCTGATTATCTTTGATATGCGCTGGATAACTTATAACGGCTGGTCCAATACAGAGTTCGTTTATAAGTTCTTCGTTATCTTCTTCAGCGTTGCAGTATTGTTCATGACAATGGCGATCTTCCCGACGATAGCCAGATATGACATGAAGACATCTGAGCTTTTTAAAGCAGCATTTATCTTCATCATCATCAAGTTCTTCCAGCTGGCCCTCATCACACTTCTTATTGTCGGTTCTTTTATCGCTTGTCTGTGGTATGCACAGTGGTTTCCTCTGGTATATGTTTTCACATCAACAACGATCACTTATTTCCTTTCGTTAATATTCATCAAGCAGTTCGACAAGCTCGAAAAGGCCCAGGCAGACAAGCTCAAAGCCCTTCAGGAATCCATTGAATACGATCCTGAGACTGATGCTGCCGGCAATATCTCTCTTGCAGGTTCCAAGAAGGAGATCAGTAAGCTCGAAAAGGAGATGGAAGGCTCAGAGCCCAAGGCTGAGGCAAAGTCCGGTAATAAGCTGGTCAACTATATCAAGACCGAGAAAGAAAAGCTCAAAGGACTTACCGGGAAGCAGAAGGCTGTATATTTCATGCAGTATTATGTACCGTCTATTGTTCTTGTTATCCTTGTTGCCGGTGCTGTAGGCTGGTACGGCCATGACGTTTACAAGTCCAAGATGAGAGTCTTAGGCGGCGGCGTAATCAACGGCTATCCTTCTGAAGAAGGCCGCAAATATGCTACAGACGGCTTCCTTGCGTGGGGCGGCTATGACAAGGCAAGATGGGCATCCCTTATCGATTCAGAAGATCTTAACTTCAAGAGTGACCTGGAATATGAGGAGAAATATCTTGAAGTAGCTTTCAGAGCTACACTTGCAACAGGCACATACGATTACCTCATCATGCGTGAGGATGCCGTATATAATTATTCAACACCGGATAACTTCCAGGATTTAAGCCAGCTTCTCAATATGGATAACTTCACGGAAGATGATTTCTACTACTATGTTGCCACGGAAGAAGAGAAGGAGAAGCGCTCAAAGGGCATATCTCTGAACGATCTTTTCGGAGCCGGCAGCAAGAATGATCTCGATAAACCGGTCCCGATCGCGTTAAAACTTACTGACGAGATCGAGGAGAAGCTCGGACTCAATACAAAATACGATTACTACATTGCTTTCGCATATTCATTCTCCGCAAGCGGTGACACAAACTATCAGAAGTTTGTGGAATACCTTTTCGGAAAGTGCTGATAACGGCAGCATACTTAATTAATAAGGCTTTCTCTGCTTGACATTGACCTCATGCGCTAATATAATCATCAGGTTATATTATGTCTTACTATGCGCTGCCGCCAGAAACGCGGGTGTGCAACTGAAAGAAAACAACGATTCGGAGGAATTTATATTATGGCAAAGATGACTTTTCAGCCTAAGAAAAGACAGAGAGCAAAGGTTCACGGCTTCAGAGCAAGAATGGAGACTGCAAACGGCCGCAAGGTTCTTGCTGCAAGAAGAGCTAAGGGCAGAAAGAGACTCGCTGTTTAATCAGTCCTTGGGTCGCATCTCGCTTTGAAATCGGTAGCTTTAAGATTCAATTTTGAATTCAACAGGGTATACCGGTACGGGAAATTCGCAACCGGCAGATACCTGTCGGTTCACGTGCTTAAAAGAAGAGAAGGAACCACCCAGAGCGGCTATAAAGTAGATCCAGCCTTAAGACGGACCGGCTTTTGCGCAAACAAGAAAGAACTTGGCGCAGTCGGAAGGAACCGTGCAAGGCGTCTTATGAGGGAATCTTACAGATTATTGGAAGATAAACTCCCGGAAGGATACGATTACGTATTTACACTTAAGGCCAAGGGTGGAATTCCCGATTTTCACGAATTAAGCTCAGATATGGGGAAGTGTCTTATGAGGCTTGATCTGTTGGAGGGTGGCTCCGTATGATCCGTAAAGCTGTAATAGGAATGGTTCGCTGGTATCAGAAGTATATTTCTCCCGCTATAGGACCCCACTGTAAGTATCAGCCGACATGTTCACAGTACATGATCGACGCAGTTACTAAATACGGTGTCCTTAAAGGCGGACTTATGGGAATATGGCGAATTCTGCGTTGCAATCCTTTTTCGAAGGGCGGATACGATCCCGTCAGATAACTTATTTTAGAAGTTCATTTACTATTAGAACCGGAGACCAATAATGGGAGACATTATAGTTCAGTTATCAATTCTCGACCCGCTGTACTTTGCGTTCGGCTGGCTTGAGAGAGTTTTGTTCCAGTTCTTCGGTAATTACGGTCTGGCAATTATCTTCCTTACTGTAATTATCAGAGGAGCCCTTATCCCTCTTAATGTCAAATCACAGAAGTCCATGCTCAAGATGCAGGCCTTAAGCGGCAAGCAGGCTGAACTTCAGCGTATCTATGGAGATGATAAGGAAGGTTATCAGGAAGCCTTCATGAAGATGCAGAAAGAGAATGGCGCAGGCGGCCTTTCCGGATGCCTTTTGCCTCTCCTCCAGGTCTTCATTATCTGGCCTATCTACCGTATCGTCAGCGGACCTTTGATCTACCTTTCACAGGTAAGCAAAGAGAACATCACCGCAATGATCGATCTCGGCAGCAGAATGGGCGAGGGCGGAATTCTTGCCAAGGGCATCACACCTGAGATCCACATCGGTCTCATCAATGCTCTTAACGAGAATGCACAGTTCTTAAATGAGTGCGTCGGCAAAGGTTTGATCAAGATCGAACAGCTTGTAGACCTTCACTTCCTTGGCCTTGATCTCTCAGTTACTCCCGCATGGAATCCTGTAGTTATCGCACGCGATCCCAAGACTTACGTTCCGATGCTTATCATCCCGGTTCTCGTTGTAGCTATCAACATCGTTGTTATGCAGATGTCCAAGATGCTCAAGCCGGGCTGGAAGGAAGAGGAAGAAGCCAAGAAGCGCGCTAAGGTCAACAAGGCAATGGAAGGCCAGAACAGCAAGGGCGGCGCTGAAGATTATTCACAGAACATGATGAAGATCATGAACTGGACAATGCCTATCCTCATGCTCTGGACAACATTCGCAATGCCTGCAGCAATGGGTATCTACTGGATCATTTCCGGTCTCATGACAATCGTTACAAATATCATCGTTTACTTTATGTTCACCAAGCCTTACGAGGTTAAGAAGGCTGAGATCGAAGCAAAGAAGGACGCTGTTTTCAAGAAGTCCGGAAAAGCTCAGCTCGCTGGTGTCAATGCCGATGTTGATGCAAAAGCATCCAAGAAGAACGGCAAGAAGAACAAGAATTAATTGGCTTAAGAAGGAGGCCTTGCACATATGGAAAAGACAGTAATCAAAACAGGTAAGACAGTCGATGAAGCAATCGAGGCAGCTCTTTCTGAGCTTGGATGCACAAAAGAGCAGGCAACTGTTGAAGTTGTTGAAGAAGGAACAGAAGGCGGCTTTCTCGGATTGGGAAGAAAGGACGCTGAGGTAAAGGTTACATTTAATTCTGACGAGGCAGCTGAAGAAGCTGCTGCTTCCGAAGATTCTGACGATACATACTACGGTGACGACGAGAGCTTTGAAGGCGACGCAGTAAGCGAAGCAGAAGATGCAGCTGCTAACTTCGTTGCAGAAGTACTTTCAGGCATCGGCATTCACGGCAACATGGATTCCTACAGAGAAGACGATACTATCTTCATTTCTGTAACAGGTTCTGACTGCGGTGCTGCTATCGGACGTCACGGTGAGACACTTGAAGCAATCTCTTACATGACTAACCTTATCGCTAACAAGCACAGTGAGCAGAGAGTTCACGTTTACCTTGACGTTGGCGGATACAGAAAGCACAGAGAGCAGGTCATCAAAGGCCTCGCTGACAAGGCAGTATCCAGAGTAAGACGTTCAGGCCGTAAGGTCGTTATGGAAGCTATGAGTCCTGCAGAGAGAAGAATCGTTCATTCTTACCTCCAGGAAGTGAAGGGTGTTACAACACATTCTGAGGGTGTTGAGCCTAACAGATGCGTAGTAGTAACTCCTGAAGACAAGAAGTAATTCTGTTTAAGATCTCATCTTAAGGATTTGGCGGGCTATTTACGATGTATTCGTATGATGACGAACCTATCTGCGCCTGCTCTACGCCGGCCGGAATATCAGGCATAGCGGTTATCCGTGTATCGGGTAACGGCTGTGGAAAACTTGCCGATAAGTGCTCTGTCATCATCAGATCAAGCGGCGATTATTCCAGATTATCAGAGATTCCCGGATACACATGCGCTTTCGGATATGTGAAGGATCCGTCCACTAATGAGAAGGTGGACGAGGTCATCTTCACGCATTTCGAGGCGCCTCATTCATATACAGGCGAAGAGATGGTCGAGATATCATCTCACGGTTCCGGCGCAGTAAAGCAGGAGATCTTAAGATGCCTTGGAATGTCCGGAATAAGAATGGCTTATCCCGGTGAATTTTCGAGAAGGGCATTCATAAACGGCAAGATGAGCCTTGCTTCTGCTGAAGCTGTCATGGACGTCATCAATTCAGAGACCGAAAGACAGCTCGAAGCTGCAGGAAGCCTTATGTCCGGAAAGCTTGCCGATGAGATCGATTTTATTGAGAAGACCCTGTACGATCAGGCTGCAATGCTTGAGACATTTACTGAATTCGATACAGAAGATCCCGAAGAAGAGGAAGCCAAGCTCGAAGAGGTCAAGGACAACTTAAGTGACTGCCATGACAGGCTTACCACGCTCTGCAAGGGATACGGCAAAGGAAGGATCTTATCTGAGCGCCTCCGCGTAGCTCTCTTAGGACTCCCCAACAGCGGAAAGAGCACACTTCTTAATACGCTCACAGGTTTTGACAGGGCAATCGTTACAGAGGTTGCCGGAACCACAAGAGATACTATCGAAGTCCAGCTCAATATCAACGGAATCCCTGTTACACTGATCGATACGGCAGGCATCAGAGAGACTGAAGACATCATTGAGAATATCGGCATCGGCAAGGCTTACGAAGCGGGCAGAGGCGCTGATATGGTCTTCTACATGATCCCTCCGGACATGACAGTTGAAGAAGCATATACATGCGTAAGGGAGATTGCCGAAGACTGTGATTCAGTTACCGGCGTGTTCTCGAAAAGCGATGCCGGCGAGAATCCTGACAGGGAAGAGATCGAAGCAAAGCTCTCATCTCTCGGCATAAAGAACTTTATTTCCATAAGCGCTGAAGAAGACCTCAATATCGACAAGCTCGAAGATGCCATCATCGACTACTATAACGAGCTCGGCGGCGGTGCTTCCGAAGGCCTTCTTATCACTAACAGCAGACATTACTCAAAATTCTTAAAGGCTACAAAGAAGCTTACGCTTGCTTTGGATGCTTTAGATAACAACCTGGGCACTGAAGTATGCGCTTCAGCATTAAGAGCGTGCCTGGACGAGATCGGCGAGGTTACGGGCAAGACCGTTTCCGCTACATTGGCTGACACTATTTTCTCAAGATTCTGCATAGGTAAATAAATGACTATCCGTGAAGCTTTAGAGTTAGATAAGAGCTTTGAAGCGGGGACATTTGATGTTGCCGTAGTCGGAGCAGGCCATGCCGGATGTGAAGCTGCACATGCCGCTGCAAAATTAGGCCTTGATACGATCCTTTTTACGCTTTCACTGGACAGCCTTGCAAACCTTCCCTGCAACCCTTCTATCGGAGGTACCTCAAAGGGCCAGCTCGTAAGAGAGATAGATGCTTTGGGCGGCATAATGGGAATAATGGCAGACAAGTGCGCTGTCCAGATGCGCATGCTCAACAGATCCAAGGGCCCGGCCGTTTATTCGCCGAGAGCGCAGGAAGACAGACAGATGTATTCCATGGAGATGCGCCATTACCTGGAAAACCTCCCTAACCTCACGTTGAAGCAGGCTCATATTACTGAGCTCTTAACAGATGAGGATGGCAATGCCGCAGGCGTCATGACAGAAGGCAAGGCAGTCTACAGAGCCCGCGCCGTCGTTATCTGTTCCGGCACGTATATGGAAGCAAGGATCATCAGAGGTGAAGTCATAACAGAGAGCGGTCCGGACGGACTTCCAAGATCTGTCGGTCTTTCCTCATCCCTTAATTCACTTGGCGTTCCGCTCTTAAGATTTAAGACAGGCACTCCTGTAAGGGTTAATTCCAATTCAGTTGACTTCTCCCAGATGACAAGGCAGGACGGCGAAGACGATATACCGCCTTTCTCCTACAGGAATGAGATGGAAGGAAAGCTTCCCGCACCTGTGGAAGAACAGATCCCGTGCTGGTCTATCTGGACAACGGATGAGACACGCAAGGTCATTTCAGACAACATGGACAGATCGCCCCTTTACAGCGGCGAGATTAAGGGAATCGGCCCCAGATACTGTCCTTCGATCGAAGATAAATTCATGAGGTTCAAGGACAAGACGAGACACCAGATCTTCGTCGAACCTATGGGCCGCCACACAAACGAGATGTACCTTCAGGGCTTTTCAACGAGCCTTCCTGAAGAGATACAGGAGAAGATGGTCAAGTCACTGCCCGGTCTGGCAAATGCCAAGATCCAGAGGGCAGCTTATGCTATTGAGTACGATCTTGTCGATCCTTTGTCGATCAGGGCGAGCCTTGAGTCAAAGGTCGTTCCCGGCCTTTTCACTGCAGGACAGATCAACGGTTCCTCTGGATATGAGGAAGCAGCGGCGCAGGGCATAGTGGCAGGCATTAATGCAGCCATGAAGCTCCTCGGCAAAGAAGCTGTGATCATTGACAGATCACAGGGATATATCGGCGTTCTTATCGATGACCTTGTAACCAAGGGCACCCAGGAGCCTTACCGCATGATGACTTCCCGTGCCGAATACAGGTTGTTCTTAAGACAGGATAATGCCGACGAGAGACTTACTCCGATCGGTCATGAGATCGGTCTTGTGAGCGATGAGGTTTTCGAAGCGTTCGAAAAGAAGACGGAAGCGATCGCTCTTGAGACAGAAAGACTTAAGAAGACATATGTTGCTCCCACCAAAGAACTGGGAGAGCTTCTTGATACATGCGGACAGACCCTGCCTAAATCAGGTGAGAGCCTCGCTGACCTTATCAAGCGCCCGGGCGTTACATACGACCTGCTTGCGCCTGTTGATAAGGACAGAAAGCCGCTTGCAAGGAATATCAGATTTGCCTGCGAGACCAACATCAAGTACGAAGGTTATCTGTCACTTGAGAAAGAGAAGATCGAGAAGTTTAAGAATCTGGAGAAGATCAGGATCCCTGAGGATATCGATTATTCACTGATCAGGGGTTTGAGGATCGAAGCTACGCAGAAGCTTACTAAGATGAAACCCGAGAATGTGGGCAGAGCTTCCAGAATATCAGGCGTATCACCTGCCGACTGTGAAGTACTGCTGGTATATCTCGAGCAGCAAAGAAGGAGACATGACAATGGCTGACGGTTTGTTCCCAAAAAGAAAACCTCTTACCAAAGCTGATATCAAGCGTTTGAAGGAGAGCCTTCCCAAGAAGGTCGAGATCAGCTCTGAAGGAACAAAGGTCACAGAGCATGACGAGGAAGTCGTTGATGTTGCTCCTATCTTGGAATCCCACAAGGATGAGATCAGCGTGCCTCTCTCTGCAGAAGAGATCCGCACTTTCCAGGTTTATGCTTCCATGCTCAAGGAAAAGAACAAGGTAATGAACCTTACCGCCGTTGACGACGATAAGGGAATTGCCATGAAGCATTTTATAGATTCACTCACACTCTGCCCTTACATTAGAGAAGAAGAGGCAAAGTCCAAAAAGGAAAAGCTTACGTTTGTCGATGTCGGAACAGGAGCAGGCTTTCCCGGACTCCCGGTCAAGATCTCCTGCCCGGAGCTGTCCGTAACGCTCATGGATTCGCTTGATAAGCGCCTCAAGTTCTTAGATGAGGTCATTACCGCATTAGGTCTTTCCGACTGCACTACGGTGCATTCCAGGGCCGAAGACGCGGGCAGGAACAAGAAGTACAGGGAGAAGTATGACATCGTAACCGCAAGAGCCGTAGCAAGGCTTTCCGTTCTTGCCGAGTACTGCCTGCCTTTGGTTAAGGTCGGAGGAGTATTCCTTGCGATGAAGGCTCATTCCGAAGAAGAGGAGACAGAGGCCGGCAAGGCTATAGCTCTTCTTGGCGGCACTATCGAAAAGACGGATACATTCAAGCTCCCCGGAACTGACATGGAGAGATCCATAATCGTAGTCCGCAAGATCCGTCCCACACCCGCAAGATTCCCCAGAAAAGCGGGCACTCCTTCCAAAACCCCCATAGTCTGATATTAGGACATTTGTGCTATATATTATAATAATATGCGCGCGTGTGCGTATAGTTATGGTATAATACTTTAGTTTGTAGATATATTATCTATACACTAAAGTAATCTAATAACCTGCGGAGACTTGAGTTTTCGCGGGCGGAGGCGACAAATGGCAGACATCGACGACAAGAAACAGGCCAGACTTCAGCAGGAAGCTGAGATGGACGAGGTGTTCAAGTCAGAACAGACGACTATAGTTCCGGTTGACTTAGACGGAGAGATGAAGAAGTCCTTCATCGACTACGCAATGTCGGTTATCTCCGACCGTGCTCTCCCTGACATCAGAGACGGTCTTAAGCCGGTTCACAGAAGAATCCTTTATTCAATGTTTACTCAGGGTTTTACTCCAGAGAAGCCTTACCGTAAGTGCGCTACCACGATCGGTGACGTTCTCGGACGTTTCCACCCTCACGGAGACGCATCAGTTTACGATGCTCTCGTAAGACTTGCCCAGGATTTCTCATTGAGACATCCTCTGGTTGACGGTCACGGTAACTTCGGTTCATTGGACGGAGACCCGCCGGCAGCTTACCGTTATACGGAGGCAAGACTCGAGAAGATCGCATTGGAGATGATGCGTGATATCAACAAGAATACAGTTGATTTCAGACCTAACTTCGATGAACACGAGATGGAGCCTGTATCGCTTCCTTCACGTTTCCCGAACTTCCTCGTAAACGGTGCAGTTGGTATTGCCGTAGGTATGGCTACCAATATCCCGCCTCATAACCTCGGCGAAGTAATCGACGGATGCATCATGATGATGGAGAATCCTGACGTTACCGTTGATGAGCTCATGACAGTAGTTAAGGGTCCTGACTTCCCGACAGGCGGCGCTATCCTCGGTACATCAGGTATCAGAGAGGCATATCTCACAGGTAAGGGCCGTATCGTTGTACGTGCACATGCTGAGATCGAGGACCACGCAGGCAAGACGAGGATCATCGTTCACGACATTCCTTATGCAGTTAACAAGGCAAGACTCATCGAACGTATGGCTGATCTCGTTAAGGAGAAGAAGGTTGAAGGCATCTCCGGATTAAGAGATGAATCCGACCGTAATGAGCAGGTACGTATCGTTATTGAGCTTAAGAAGGATGCCAATGCTGACGTTGTTCTCAACCAGCTCTACAAGAACTGCTCGCTCCAGGATGCATGCTGCGCTAACATGCTTGCGCTTGTACCTGACGCAGACGGCAAGCTCGAGCCTAAGCTCGTTGGCCTTAAGGAAGCTCTCTATTACTACATCCAGCATCAGGAAGATGTTGTTACACGCCGTACACAGTACGATCTTGAGAAGGATGAGGCTAAGAAGCACATCGACGAAGGTCTCCTCATCGCCATGGATTACATCGATGAGATCATCGCGATCATCAGATCATCACGTACCGAGGCTGAGGCCAAGGTCCGTATGTGCGAGCGTTTCGGACTTTCTGACAAGCAGGCTCAGCACATCGTTGATATGAGACTCGGACGTCTCACAGGTCTTGAGAGAGAGAAGCTCGAAGCAGAGATCAAGGCTCTCACAGAAGAGATCGAATACTTCCACAGAGTTCTTTCTGACAAGACTCTCCTTGATGACATCATCAAGACGGAGATGACAGAGATCAAGAATAAGTATGCTACTCCGAGAGTTTCCGAGATCATCAACGGTTCCTTCGAGGATATCGACGACGAGTCACTTATCGCAGAAGAGAATATCGTTGTAACTCTTACACATTTCGGTTACATAAAGCGCCAGAGAGTAGACAGCTACAAGGCTCAGCACAGAGGCGGCAGAGGAATCTCCGGCCAGTCCACAAGAGAAGAGGACTATGTCGAGAAGATCATCACAACCACGACACATAAGTTCCTCCTGTGCTTCACCAATACAGGCCGTGTATTCAAGATCAAGGGCTATAAGATCCCTGAGACTACATCACGTTCTGCAAGAGGTACAGCCCTTGTTAACCTCCTGAACCTCAATGACGGTGAGACGATCAGAAACATCATCCCGATCGACAGCTTCGAAGAACCCGACCTCTACCTCACAACGGTTACGAAGTACGGTGTTATCAAGAAGACATCCATCGATAAGTATGCAAATATCAACAGGAACGGCCTTATCGCCACAAAGATCCGTGAAGGAGACAGCGTTGTTGCTGTCCAGCTCACAAAGGCCGGCCAGGAAGTCATCGTAGTATCTGCTGCAGGTAAGTCCGTAAGATTCAACTCCGACGATGCTCGTGACATGGGCCGTGGCGCTACGGGCGTACGTGCAATGAAGCTTGCAGACGACGATGAAGTAGTAGGTATGGAGCCTGTCGATCCTTCACGTGAGATCCTCGTTATCTCCGAACTCGGTTACGGCAAGCGTTCCAAGATCGACGATTACCGCGTTCAGTCCAGAGGCGGTAAGGGAATCATTACTTACAAAGTTTCCGAGAAGACCGGAAGGCTTTGCGGTACAGTATCGGTTACTGATGACGATGACCTCCTCATCATTACGAGCCAGGGCGTTATCATCAGAGTAAGAGCAAACGAGATCCCTACGCTCTCCAGAGCTACTTCGGGCGTCAAGCTCATGAAGTCCAACAAGGCACGAGTCGTAGACTTCGCTCTTACAGACAGAGAAATAGAAGAACCTGACGAACTCGAAGAAGGTGCAGAAGGTGCTGAAGGCGCTCTGAATACTGAGGTTTCCCTTGAGACTGAGGACGGCCTGAGCCCCAATGCCCGGAAGGTGCAGGAATTCGCTGACACTCTCGCAGCAGAGATCGAAGCTGAAGATATAGCAGCACCTGAGGATTCAGAAGATTCTTCCAAGAATGAAGAGGATGACGATATCTGATGATTATTAAAAGAACATTAGGATCAACCATTAAGACAGCGGCAAGCTTTATTGCTGCTGTCTTACTTGTTTGTTCCGTAGCCCTTTTTGCAACACCCGCAGCAACTGTTTCCGCCGATGTCGGCCAGCCCGAGATCCCGGTTCCTGCTTTGAGTGACGTTCACTGCAAGTCTTATTGTGTTTACGATAAGACAACGGGCTATATAGTTCTCAGCATGAACCCTGATGACAAGATCTATCCTGCATCAATGACAAAGATAATGACCTGTATGCTGAGCCTTGAGTATCTTGATACTTCGGCAAAGATCGAAGTATCGAAGGCAGCTCTTGCAGGTCTTGGAAACGATTCTTCCCTCATGGGTGTGCTCGAAGGCGAGAAGGTAAAGGTAAGCGAGCTTCTGTATGGACTCATGCTTCCTTCCGGTAACGACGCTGCAAATGCGTTGGGCGAAGGCTGCGTGGATGCTTTCTTCCAGAAGTATCCTGCAGGCGGAAGCACGATGAATGCAGACGGCGTAAATGCACAGTATATCCTGGATACATTGAGGGATTCCAAGGACCACATCCTTTCCTCCCGTAAGCTTGAAGCTTTTGCAGTTCTCATGAACCTCCGTGCGGAGAAGCTCGGATGCAAGGGAACACACTTCGTAAATGCGTGCGGACTTCCTGATGACAACCACTACACAACGGCTTACGATCTCTCACTGATCATGGCCGCAGCATCAGAGAATGAGGATTTCAAGACTCTCATCAGTGCACCTTCACACGTATTCATCGCCACCAACAGACACAGATCTGACGCATGGAGCTATGTAAAGAACTCCAATTACCTTTTATATGATCCCTGGCTTGCTTCGAAAACAGCGAACGGCACCGATTCACACCTTGCAGCGGTTATCGGAGGAAAGACAGGTACAACGTCACAGGCAGGTAAGGGTCTTACTATCTATACCGTAAATGAGAACGGCCACGAACTGATGATCGCCATCTGCGGAATTCCGGCAGACTATTATTTCTATACAACTATGTATCTTGCTTCTGTAACGGCATACGGCAATCTCGCATGCTGGGAAGCAGATCCTGTTACCAGAGTCTACGGAACGACAGGTGACTACAGATGGGTCAACGCTCCTGCAGAGCAGCAGCCCAAATACGATCCTCTTATCAATCCCGGTGATGATCTGAAGGATTACGGCGATGCTTTGGCAACGCCAACACCTGTCCCTGAGACTGAGACCGATCCTGCTGAGGTAGTGCCGGTGGAGGAGACAACGCCGCCTCTGCAGCTCTTCGTTAAGAACAATCCGGTCATCTCCGGAGTAATCGGCGGATTCATGCTTCTTATTATGATATTGAATATAGTACTTATGATCCGTATCAATAAGATCAAGAAAGCGGCAGCGAAGAGAGCCCGCAGGATAGAAGGAAAAAGGAAGTAAATACACATAAAAGACAGCGGGTTTATCCCGCTGTTTTAGTCTTCAAAAACGGCATATATAGAACGTGCTTCTAATTTAGTGTAATAAAGGTTTTGAAGACTTTTAAAAAAATTTCGCAAAAGTGAAAAAAACTGCTTGACTTATACATCTCCGTGGTATATCCTTTACGAGCACTTTGACGGAGGCACATACAAAATGAGCCGGGAAATCAAAGGAAATGCACGGATCTTGAAAATTGAATAGAATGCAAAACTTGAAGTAAAACG
>CACZML010000003.1 GCA_902782235.1 Oscillospiraceae bacterium | reverse complement strand
GGAATTCACCAAGGCAGCAAGTGTCTATGAGACTGACCAGGCCGGCGTCTACAAGATGTGCAAGAAGGATTATCCTGATGTGCTTGCCGAACTGGAGAAGGAACCTTTTGACAGCTTACTTGACTGCGGCTGCGGAACCGCACCGATGATCTCTCTGTTATATGAGAAATATCCCGAAAAGCATTACACCGGGATCGATCTGACACCCAAGATGATCGAGGTAGCAAAAGCAAAGAATATACCCGGCGCTGAGTTTGTCGTAGGTGACTGTGAGAACCTTCCTTTTGAAGAGAACTCTTTTGATGCAGTCATCTGCTGTGAGAGTTTCCATCACTATCCGAATGTGCAGGATTTCTTCAACAGCGTATACAGGGTGCTTAAGCCGGGCGGAAGACTGATCCTTCGTGACATGACGATGAACGGCAAGGCAACGAGGTGGTTTTGCAACCACATAGAGATGCCGCTTATCAATCTTATAGGTCACGGTGATGTAAGGATCTACGGAAAAGAAGATGTGGATATGCTTTGCAGGAATGCGGGTCTTAAGATGGAACTTTTCGAAAAGCGCGGATTCTGCAGACTTCACAGCGTGGCAAGAAAACCCCGTTAAGGAATATAACTATAGCATCAAATAACAGGAAGCTGGCTATAGCCGGAATTATCGGAACCATTGTATATGCAGTTGCTGATCTGTGCATTCATATGTACATTATTGTGAGGTGATATCATGCAGATCCTGATCACGTTATTACTTGCAGTCATGATGATGGCAGGGCTCTTCCTGCTCCTTCTGGGAGGCGTTGGGTTTGTGCAGAATAAGAGCTTTTTCTCATCTGCTCCAAAGGAAGTAAGAGACGCGGTCCCGGACACAAAACCGGAAAGATTCAAGGGCCAGCATATAGTCGGATGGATAATTATCATCCTGGCCTTTGCATTGATGATTGGAGCAGTCGTTATCGGCGCTGTAATGGGCATCCGTGATGGTCTTACATTCTGGCAGCTTTTTGGAAGGTTCCTTATCATGCTCCTGCTCCTTAAAGCTTACGATATCGGCTTTTTTGACTGGGTGCTGCTCTGCAATGCCGGATTCAATTTCTTCCCGCGGTTTTATCCTGAGTGCAAGCCTGTATTGGGCCATTATCTTTTCGGATACAACTGGAAAACACATCTTGCACACGTCATCGCATTCTTCCCGATATCAGCGCTTATTGCGTGGATCTGTACACTGTTCTGAGGTACAATATGGGACATATTCAATTAGATAAACTGTCTTACAGAAAGGGTGTTAAGAAGTGGCTTCGTTCACGCTATGGGGATGAAGCTGAGAACATCTGGAAAAAAGTCGAAGATAACTATAACGGATATCTGAAGACCTGTCCTGATTATGGTGGCTCGAAAAATGGTCACAGCAGGGCGATCTACGGCGGCCTTCTTGTTTTCGCATTATATCCCGCGTTGCCTGATCAGCCGCCGGTCTCTGAACTTCAGGACATGGTCTATGAGATGTTCATGTCTCCTTTTAAAAAGCTCGGAAAGATCTTCAATCTGAACCGTCCGCGTGACATGTGGCTCATCGATAAAGTTTTCCGCAAGAGTGGAAACAGAGACAGGAAAGACGCTGTTAGATATCCGGCCGGATTTATAAATGTAGATGCGCCTTATGACAAGGTTAACCATGCTGCAAGATACAGCTTTACGCAGTGCCCCAATGCGGAGTTCGCGAAATCACACGGACTTCTTCATGTGCTGCCTCTCCTTTGCAACAGTGACTACTGGGGAATAAGTCAGATCCACGGAGCGCTCATAAGGAAAGGCACCTGCGGAAACAGTTCTGTCTGCGATTATCTTGTCGTGGGGGATAAGAATCCGATAGCGGGAAAGTACCAGACCGTGCACGACGGAAACGGTTTTATCGTCAGCAGGGAGAAGTGAAAGGATGAATGAAAATGATAGATGACAATAAAAAGAAAAAGCTTGAAGCGGTATTTATCTTCGGATTTATCTCGCTGCTTTTGTGCGGCGTAGGTGACTGGCTTATAGGCTACGAACCTGAAGGCGGGCTGCCGATCGTATTTGGTATTACCACTACTGCCATCGCAGATGTTCCGGTATGGTTTTATGTGTTGTCATTCTTTCTCGGGATCCTCTCGGGATTCGGATGCCTTTATTTCGCGCCTGCGATAATGGAATTCCTGGATATCAAGGGCATTTCCAAAGATTCGAAAATGTATAAGCTCATGAGATTCGGCTTAAAGTCCGCTCCCATGATGTTTGTATCTTTTCATTGTGCATGCTGCATCTGTCTTCTGATGCTGCAGGCGGCTCTTCGCGCAGGACTTGATGTCTGCAAGGCAGATCCGGTATATATGCTTCCCGTTGCTGTTTCTATGTTGCCGTTCCTGATCTGGTGTTTCCTGTGTGATATACCCGTAACGGTCGCTTATATGTATTTCGCATTAAAAGGAAAGCTGGGGATCAATAAAGCTGCTTTCATATTATGTCCGATGGGCCTGAGCATCGTCTCAAAGATCATCGCAGCCGTAATGGCCGCTTTGGGAAGCAAGCTTGCGTTCCTCTCTGCGTGCGGTGAATCCTGGGGATGGGCATTCATGTGCCTGGCATTGTATTTTGCTATAAAGAAACTTCAACTGACAGGAGGCAAAAATGAGCGTAGTTAAGATCCTTTTCCTGATCGCAATTGCAGGGCATCTTATATGCGGATGCTGTGACTGTCTGATCACATATGTTCCGGGCGGCAGGAAACTTGATGTTACGAAGATGTCTGACAATAAGATACTCTCTGAAACATTCGAGAAAATGCCCTTAAGGAATCCATTGATATCAATGCTTGCAGGCTGTCTTGCTCTTCTTATGGTCGCTTGCGGTTATTATGGGCTCTATCTGTGGATGTCCGGGTTCTCGAAAACCTTCGCAGTGATAATCCTCATTGCGACAGGAGTCCTTTTATCATTCGGCGTAGCGCACCATGTGTTCTGCGGTGCAGGGGAATGGTTCTATGTGCAGATGGGAAGGACCGATGAAGCCAGAAAAGCGGTAGTGAAGTTCATGAAGGATACATCACTTACCATGATCGGCTGCTATATCGGAATGATCACACTCGGTGTGGTCCTCTTTATTGCAGTCGTAAGCGGTGCCACTTCACTTCCTCAGTGGGCATGTGTGATAAATTTCATCCCTATCGCAGCAATCCTTTTTATTACGAGGATCGGTGGTGCATCGAACTGGAGCGGAGCAGTTATGTTCTTGGGCCTCATGCTGCTCATCTGATTGAAGAGATATAGTCAATTAAAAGCCCGGAAACTTCACAGAGTTCCCGGGTGATTATTTATGTTACTGACTGTAACAAAAGATCATGAATCAAACGGCGATCATGTACAGATAGAGGAAAGATTATAAACATGATACTATTAAGCGTTTGCCGTCTGAGACAGGTTTTTATGGCATGCAAATATAATAGAGACTAAAACCCACCAAATCAATAGGAAATAACAAACAATCTGGAAAAAATCTGTCGGAAAACTCGAAAACAGTATATATAAATCAGCTCGAAAAGTGTAGCAAGCGTTAAGGATACAGGCGTGTTCCGGATAATCCTGCCTGTCTGATAGGAAATATCTTTCATTTCACTCAAATCTTTTATTGACATCTCAGAAACAAATTGGTATATTCTTTGTCGGTTAGTTAAGACTAACAGATGTAAATGGGGAATAACCGAAGGAAACTTCTAGAAAGGAATCTTCCGATGTTTGACGAGGTGGTGGTGAGAAATTGTGCACCTACTCTTGCGGGCATAAAGGTTGGCAGTCTGTTCAACTGTATGGGGCAGACGAACGAATACACTTTGGAACATGTCCGTTCTCTCAACATCAGACTCCGTCCTTACGGTGTGCGTCTTATTCCTGTTTGTTCTGACAATAGACCTTCGCTGGTATATATGTACCGTCCGGAGAAGCTCAGAAAATACTTCATGGAAGAAGACGTCAAGGAACTGCTTTCAGAATACGGTTATGAACCTGAAGATCTGGAAGGTTGCGTAAAGGCTCTCATAAGTAAGCTCTTTGAATCTGACGAATTCCCGCATGAGATCGGTCTGTTCTTAGGTTATCCGTCAGAGGATGTAAGAGGCTTTATCGAGAACCACGCCTGCGATTCCAAGTGTATCGGATGCTGGAAGGTATACGGCAATGTTGATGAGGCTAAAAAGCGTTTCGAGCTCTACAACAAATGCACGACTATCTACTGCAGAAGACTTAAGGAAGGCAGCACCATAGAAAAGTTAACAACGGCGTGCTGACGCCATAGAAAGGAATTACATAAATGAAAACAGCAGTTGTTTTTTGGAGTGGTACAGGCAATACGGAAGCTATGGCTAATGCAGTAGCTGATGGTATGAAGGAGAAGGGCGCAGAGGTTTCTGTTCTTGGTCCTTCTGATTTTACGGCAGATAAGCTTGCTGAATTTGATGGAATCGCATTCGGATGCCCTGCAATGGGTAACGAAGTTCTTGAAGAAGGCGAATTCGATCCTATGTTCACAAGCATCGAAGGTTCTCTTTCCGGTAAGAAGATTGCTCTCTTCGGTTCATTCGGCTGGGGTGACGGCGAGTGGATGAGAAACTGGGAAGACCGCTGCAAGCAGGCAGGTGCAAACCTCGTTTGCGAGAGCGTAATGGTAAATGATGCACCGGACGCAGATGGCGTTGAGAGCTGCAAGAAGTTAGGCGCAGCACTCGCATCTTAATAAATCTCAGGTCAGGCTACTGATCAGAACTGGAGTAAAAATGAGTTACAGAATCGTACTTATAAGACACGGCGAATCTGAATGGAACAAGGCTAACCTTTTCACAGGCTGGACCGATGTTGATCTCTCGGATGCCGGAAGAGAAGAGGCTAAGAACGGCGGAAGACTTCTTAAGGAAGAGGGAATCTCTTTTGATGTATGCTTTACATCCGTTCTTAAGAGAGCTATTCATACGGCAAATCTCGTGCTCGACGAGATGGATGAGATCTATATTCCCCAGATCAAGTCATGGAAGCTTAATGAACGTCACTATGGCGCTCTGCAGGGCTTAAACAAGTCTGAGACAGCCGAGAAATACGGCGAGGATCAGGTAAAGATCTGGAGACGTTCTTTCGATGTTAAACCTCCGGCATTAGAGGAAGATGACGATAGAAATCCGGCAAAGCAGCCTGCTTACAAATATGTTGATAAGTATTTCCTGCCTTTGACAGAGAGTCTTGAGACAACTATCGAGAGAGTTATTCCTTATTATCTCGAGACGATCGTTCCGGAGATCCGTGCAGGAAAGAGTGTTCTTATCGCTGCACACGGAAACTCTTTAAGAGCTCTCGTTAAGTATCTGGATAACATTTCTGATGAAGATATCTTGGGTCTTAATATTCCTACCGGAACACCTCTTGTATATGAGCTCGGTGATGACTTCAAGGCTATAAGCCACAGATATCTTGGAGACCAGTCTGCTATCGAAGCAAAGATGAAAGCAGTTGCAAATCAGGGCGCGAAAAAGGCGAACTGAAATAATACAAATCTCATTTGAGATGAAGGAGATCAACATGAACTTTTTGGAAATCGTAAATGTTTACGGAAGAGAGATCCTCGATTCCAGAGGAAATCCTACAGTTGAAGCTGAAGTTACTCTTTATGACGGTACAATCGGAAGAGGAACAGCTCCGAGCGGCGCTTCCACGGGCGAATTCGAGGCTCTGGAATTAAGAGACGGTGACAAGTCAAGATATCTCGGAAAAGGTGTTTCCAAAGCCGTAGAGAACATCAATACGGTAATCTGCGATGCCATCACAGGACTTGATGCTTCAGATATCTATGCTGTTGATAAGGCAATGATCGAGTCAGACGGTACAAAGGATAAGTCCAATCTTGGAGCTAACGCAATCCTTGCTGTATCTATTGCAACAGCAAGAGCAGCAGCAAATGCTCTTGATATCCCGCTCTACAGATTCCTAGGCGGCGTACAGGGCACAAAATTACCTGTTCCTATGATGAACATCTTAAACGGCGGTGCTCACGCAGACAGCGCTGTTGATACACAGGAATTCATGATCATGCCGGTTGGCGCTCCTTCATTCAAGGAAGGCTTAAGATGGTGTGCTGAAGTATTCCACACATTGAAGAAGCTTATCAAGGAGATGGGCGATGTTACTGCTGTAGGCGATGAGGGCGGCTTTGCTCCCAATAAGCTCGACAGCGATGAAGCTGCCATCGAGAAGATCCTTGAAGCTATCAAGGCTGCAGGCTATGAGCCCGGCAAGGACTTCATGATCGCTATGGATGCCGCTTCTTCCGAGTGGAAGAGCGAGAAGGGCAAGGGCTTCTATCATCAGCCCAAGTCAGGCAAGGATTTCACATCAGACGAGCTCATTGCTCACTGGGAGTCTCTTGTTGATAAGTATCCTATCATCTCCATCGAAGATGGTCTTGATGAGGAAGACTGGGAAGGCTGGCAGAAGATGACTGCCAAGATCGGCAACAAGGTACAGCTCGTAGGCGATGACCTTTTCGTAACCAACACAGAAAGACTCTCAAAGGGAATCTCTCTCGGTGCCGGCAACTCCATTCTCATCAAGCTCAACCAGATCGGTTCTGTATCTGAGACACTTGAAGCTATCAAGATGGCTCATAAGGCCGGTTATACTGCAATCGCTTCTCACAGATCTGGTGAGACAGCAGACACCACTATCGCTGATCTTGCTGTAGCTCTTAATACATGCCAGATCAAGACAGGTGCTCCTTCACGTTCTGAGAGAGTTGCTAAATACAACCAGCTTTTGAGAATCGAGGAAGAATTAGGCGACGCAGCAGATTATCCGCAGATGCGCGCATTTAACGTTAAGAAATGATTTCTCCTCTGTTTATACATCATGTCTAGGGGGGCTGCCGTCTTGATGAGGCGGCAGTCCTTCTCCCTTTAAGAATAACAGGAGGTTTTATGGTCCTTAGAGAATCGGGGCAAATGTATCTTGAATCAGTATTGGTGCTCTCTGAGAAAGATGAGCCGGTACGTTCGTTGGACGTTGCAAATCACTTGGGTTTTTCGAAGCCGAGCGTAAGCCGCGCTATGGGAAAACTTAAGACCGAGGGCTATATAAAGATCGATCCGCAAGGGTATATAACATTGACCCGGAAAGGTGAGAGCATCGCAAAGAACATATACGAGAAACGTGTTGTTCTGAAAGATTTCATTATGTCTCTCGGAGTTAATGAAAAGACCGCTGAAGCTGATGCGTGCAGGATCGAACATGTATTGAGCGATGAATCATTTGCTGCATTAAAGAAAGCAAGAAATTCCTAAACATAAATAAGCAACCTTTACCCGAAAGGCAACATTTTAAGGGGGCTGTCTCATTTGAGACAACCCCCTTTATCGTTGGGAAGGTACCTTTGATCAGTTATTTGCGATGATTATGTTGTTCAGTACACCTTCAAGATATTCCTGTTTTCCTGAGCAGGGAATAGCAGGTGCCTTGAGTTCAGCGGCTCTGTCTGCAAGCTCTGCGAGTGTGACATTGCCGGATCTGACTTTCTGTCCGAGTTCGGAATTGAATGAAGAATAGCGCTCTTCGATATTCTTCTCGAGTCTGCCGTCTTCGATGATCTCGGCAGCCTTAAGGAGACCGAAAGCGAATGAATCCATTCCGAGGATGAATGCATGGAACATGTCTTCGTATGTGTTGCTGGGTCTTCTGTTCTTGGAATCG
Source organism: Oscillospiraceae bacterium (assembly GCA_902782235.1). Classification (GTDB taxonomy): domain Bacteria; phylum Bacillota; class Clostridia; order Saccharofermentanales; family Saccharofermentanaceae; genus Saccharofermentans. The sequence continues at coordinate 34,310 of CACZML010000003.1, read as the reverse complement.
AAGTTGATGCCTACAGGAAGTCCGCCGTTCTTGACGATCTCATACATAGCGAGTGTTGTGTCGTAGATGTTGCTCGGGAAGCAGTCTGTATCCCAGCCGAGCATGATATCGCCCTGGTTGGCATCGATTGAACCGAGCATGCCGTTGATTCGGCTGATACGGAGTTCATGCTGGAATGTATGTCCTGCAAGTGTTGCGTGGTTAGCTTCGATATTCATCTTGAAGTCTTTATCAAGACCGTAATCTCTCAAGAATCCGATAGTTGTTGCAGCATCGTAATCGTACTGGTGCTTCATGGGTTCCTTCGGCTTGGGCTCGATAAGGAATGTGCCGTTAAATCCGATGCTCCTGCCATAATCACGAGCGATCTTCATTAAGGTGGCGATGTTTTCCTGTTCGAATTTTACCTGAGTGTTGAGAAGAGTCTCATAACCCTCTCTGCCGCCCCAGAATACATAGCCCTTACCGCCGAGCTTTACAGTAAGCTCGATAGCCTTCTTGACCTGTGCTGCAGCAAAGCAGTAAACATCAAGACTGTTGGTGCTTCCTGCGCCGTTCATGAATCTCGGATTGGAGAACATGTTGGCCGTGCCCCAGAGACACTTGATATCTGTGCCCTTGGTCTTCTCGAGAATGTAGTCAGAGATCTCATCAAGTCTTCTGTTGGTCTCATTGATGTCATCAGCTTCAGGTACAAGATCTACATCATGGAAGCAGTAATACTTAATGCCGAGCTTTTTCATGAACTCGACGCCTGCATCAACCTTGGCTTTTGCATGTTCCATAGTTCCTTCGGAAGCGGCGCCGAATCTCTTGTCAGCAGTACCTCTGCCGAACATGTCTGTGCCGTTGGCGCAAAGGTTATGCCACCATGCCATGGCGAAGGGGAGATGTTCACTCATCTTCTTGCCGAGAACTACGCGGTCTGCATCATAATACTTGAATGCGAACGGGTTCTTGCTCGAGCTGCCTTCGAATTTGATCTCGGGAATGCCCTCGAAAAATTCACTCATTGGAATTATCCTCCTATATCTATTTACGAAAATGTTAGTTATGACTAACTTTTGTTATGATAACACATTTTAAATATTATGGGGGAATATTACATTCCACAGTAATGTAAAAAAATTTAAGCCCCAAAATGATTTTCATTCGGGAATAAAAAAGCCTGAAAGCCCAGAAAATTCAACGATCTTTTAGCAATATCAGGAGGAAGCGCCCTTTAAAACCTACCAAATTGATATATAATTCTTATGAAGTTAGGCATGACTAACAAATATTTGGAAATGGGGTTACATTAATGGCACTTTTAGAAATTAAAAATCTCAAGGTTGCAGTAGAGGACAAGACGATCCTTAACGGTGTCGATCTCAAGATCGAACCGGGCGAGATCCATGTCCTCATGGGACAGAACGGTGTTGGAAAGTCGACTCTTGTCTCGGCTGTAATGGGCGATCCGTCCTACGAAGTCTTGGACGGACAGATCCTTTTCGATGGCGATGACATTACTGATGCATCTCCTGACGAGAGAGCGAGAAAAGGAATCTTCATGTCGTTCCAGAATCCTTTGGAGATCCCTGGCGTTACGATGGAGAACTTCTTAAGAACGGCAAGAGGTTCTATCAGGGGAACTAAGGAAAAGATCGTAGCATTCAGACGCGAACTCGAAGAGAAGATGGATGCTCTCGGTATGGATCACGCATATGCGGACAGATACCTTAATGTGGGATTCTCCGGCGGCGAGAAGAAGAAAGCTGAGATACTGCAGCTGCTTATGCTCCAGCCTAAGCTCGCTTTCCTCGATGAGACAGACTCAGGTCTTGATGTCGATGCAGTTAAAACAGTAACTGAAGGTATAAAGCACTTCCACAACAAGGAGAACTCTTTGGTCATCATTACTCATAATGCAAGCATCCTTGACGGACTTGATGTCGATAAGGTCCATGTAATCGGCAAGTGTAAGATCTTAAGAACAGGAGACAGAAGTCTTATCGACAGGATCAATGAATTCGGTTATGCCTCAGTAACGGAAGAGGTGTGATCATGTTTGAAGTAGAAGAGAAAACCAGGGTAGATGCGATTGACCGCACCCTGTATGATTTTAAGGACAAACTTGATCCTGCCATGATCGTTGATTCCGGTCTTACAGAAAAAGTTGTAAGACAGATCTCCCTGGAAAAGGATGATCCTGAATGGATGGCTGAATTCAGGCTTGAAGCACTGAAGACTTATAACTCACTTGATATCCCTACATGGGGACCGCCGATCGACGGACTTGATATGGATAATATCGTTACTTATGTGCGTCCTAAGGGCGAGATGAGCGCAAAGTGGGAAGATGTTCCGGAAGATATCAAGAATACATTCGAGAAACTCGGTATACCTCAATCTGAGCGTAAGTCTCTGGCAGGCGTAGGTGCCCAGTACGATTCAGAGATCGTATACCATAATGTGCGAAAAGAAGTTGAAGCACAGGGCGTTATCTATACCGATATCGAGAGCGCGTTAAAGGGTGATATGGCAGAAGTCGTCAGATCACACTTCATGAAGCTTATTCCTCCCACAGACCATAAGTTTGCGGCTCTTCACGGTGCTGTATGGTCAGGTGGCTCTTTCGTATACGTTCCCAAGGGCGTATCTGTAGAGATCCCTCTGCAGTCTTATTTCAGGCTCAATGCTCCGGGCGCAGGACAGTTCGAACACACGCTCATCATCGTTGAAGACGATGCATATCTGCATTTTATCGAAGGCTGTTCAGCACCGAAGTACAACATAGCAAATCTCCATGCCGGATGCGTTGAGATCTATATCGGCAAGAATTCACGTGTAAGATATTCGACGATCGAGAACTGGTCAAAGAACATGTATAACCTTAATTCCAAGCGTGCTCTTGTTGGAGAGGGCGGAATAATCGAATGGGTATCAGGTTCTTTCGGTTCGCACACGTCCTATCTCTATCCAATGAGTATTCTCAAAGGCGACAATTCCAGAATGGAATACACAGGCATTACTTTTGCAGGAGAAGGCCAGGAGCTTGATACAGGCGCAAAGGTAATTCATATGGGAAGAAATACAAGTTCTCATATCACTACCAAGTCGATCTCCAGAGACGGTGGAAAGTCCAACTTCAGATCAGAAGTGAAGATCACCCGTGAAGCAGAGAACAGCAAGTCTGCGGTTACCTGTGAGTCATTGATGCTTGACGACCAGTCCAGATCTGACACGATCCCTGTATCTGATATCAGGAACAGCAAGGTCGATATCGGCCACGAAGCAAAGATCGGAAGGATCAGTGAAGATTCGATCTTCTATCTCATGAGCAGGGGACTGTCCGAAGACGATGCAAAAGCACTTATCGTAGGCGGTTTTGCTGAGCCGATCGCGAAAGAACTTCCGGTCGAATATGCGGTTGAGATGAACAACCTTATCAATCTTGAGATGAAAGGCAGCATAGGCTGACAGGGGTAATGTTATGAGTTACAAAGTAAATACTATTCCGATGCCTACATGGAACCACCTGAAGGTCAATTATGCACCGGGAATTTTCGAGAGAGACGTAAATAAGTCTGAGAAGTTAAGAAGCTATTCCGTAAGTCATGTTTTCGATGACATTGTAAGCGGCGCTGGCGCTGACTTCGATAACGATGTAAAGGCTAACGCATCAGTGATCAAGAGCAAGAGCGTGGCTGCAAAAAGCGGGGATAACAACTTCGTATCAGAATACAAGGAAGGCGTTGTAAGAGAATGCCTTGAAGTATTTGAAGGTGCTGAAGCAGAGCTCGTCCAGATCATTGCTTCCAAGAATGAAGAGCAGCTGGATATCCTTACACAGGTTTATGCTCACAAGGACGCTAAGGTAAAGCTCTATCTGCTTAATCTGTCAGGTATCAGATCTGATGTAAGGAGCGGAGTTGCGATAAAGGCCGAAGAGAACGCTGATGTAGAAGTCGTCAGGATAGCAATCGGAAGCCTTCGTGCGCTTTATGGAATCCGTTCCGAATTGATAGGTGATAACAGCCGCTGCAATGTAACGACTGCTTATCTTGCAGACAACGATGAAGTGCTTGATATGAATGACAGCACTAACTTCTACGGCAAGGAAACATTCTCTGAGATCAAGGCAATCGGCCTTCTGTCAGGTCGTGCATATAAGACCTTGAGGGAGACTGTTGATTTCAAGCGCGGATGCGTACACGCGATCGGCCATGAAGGCGAGGATACCGTCATGCTTTCGGATGAGGTAACAAATCTTACGACACCGCTTATTCTCTGCGGCGAAGAGTGGGTTGAGGGAATGCATGCGGCAACTACTACAAGACTTGATGATGATATGCTCTTCTATTTGCAGTCAAGAGGTGTGCCGCTTAGAGATGCGAAGCGCCTTATCATCGAATCCAGGTTCTCGCCTGTAGTCGACATGATCAGCAATGAAGAGATCAAAAACAGAGTAATGAAATCAATGGGAGAAAGACTCGATGCTCTCTCAGTATTATAAGAAAGACTTTAAGATACTAAGCAAACTCGAAAACGATATGCGCCTTGTATATCTCGATAACGCTGCGACAACGCAGAAGCCGGATGTGGTGCTGGCTGCCGTTAAGAGATATTACACAGTCGATAATGCTAACCCTCACAGGGGTGTTTACGAGCTCGCAATGAGAGCGACTGATGTACATGAACAAGCAAGAAACGTAATTGCAACTTTTCTGAATGCCGAGCGGGATGAAGAGATAATCTTCACCCGCAACGCAACAGAAGCTTTAAACCTTGTAGCTTACAGTTACGGCCTTGCTAATCTTAAAACAGATGATGAGATTGCGGTTGCCGTATCGGAACATCACAGCAATCTCGTTCCGTGGCAGCGCGTAGCCGAAGTAACAGGTGCCAAAGTTGTTTATCTTTATCCAAATGAACAGGGTGAATATACCGAAGAAGAGCTTAATTCAAAGATAGGAAGCTCCACAAAGATCCTGGCAATGGCACATGTATCCAACGTGTTGGGAATAGAGAATCCCGTAAAACTCGCAACAAGACTCGTTCATCAGAACGGCGGAATATCTGTTATCGACTGTGCACAGAGCATCGCGCATATGAAGGTCGATGTCAGGGATATAGATGCTGATTTCGTGGCATTCTCCGGACATAAGATATATGCGCCGATGGGCATTGGTGTTCTTTACGGCAAATATGAATTGCTTGATTCTATGCCTCCGTTCTTAAGCGGTGGTGACATGATCTCCCACGTGCATGAGAGCGGAACGACATATGCCAAGCCGCCTAGAAAGTTTGAAGCCGGAACCTGCAATCTGGGTGATGAAGCAGGACTTGTCGAAGCAATCCGTTATGTCGAGAAAATAGGCTTTGATAAGATCCGTGAGCACGAGACGGAACTTTGTAAGAAAGCCTTGGAAGGACTGAAAAGTCTTGGCGGGATCGATATATATCCCGCAGATTCAAGCAAGGGAAGAAGCCTTATTTCTTTTAATATCAGAGGCGTTCACCCGCATGACGCTGCAACGATAATGGATTCTTTTGGAGTATGTGTCCGCGCCGGGCACCACTGCGCAGAACCATTAATGGAAAGGCTTGGGATCGGGTCCTGCCTCCGTGCAAGTTTTGCAATCTATAACGACATGGATGATGTAGATATTTTTATCCGCTCAGTAGAGCAGACAAGGAAGGTAATGGGTATTGGATCTTAAAAGTTTATATTCTCAGATAATTACGGAAAACAGCCGTGCCGCTCACAACAGAAGGCCAGTGCCGGGTGCAACGGTAAGTCTTGAAGGCAACAATCCTTCATGCGGTGATGATATAGTTCTTCAGGTCAAGGTCGAAAATGGTGTCATTGAAGACCTTGGCTTTATTGGTTCAGGATGTGCTATATCTCAGGCCTCTGCATCTCTCATGATCGACCTTATCAAGGGAAAGACAGTTGAAGAGGCTAAAAGCCTTGTGGATCTATATCTCCGCATGATCAAAGGCGATGCTGACGAGAAGGAATATCTAAACAGGCTTGAAGACTGTTCAGCTTTGGCCGGAGTTGCTAAAGTGCCTGCAAGAGTTAAGTGCGCGGTGCTCGCATGGCACACGCTGGAAGATGCTCTAAATCAGCCGTGATTTTTTCTAATCTCTCCATAAGTGGTATAATCAGTGCGTTTGGGGGTGATCCCAAAGTTAATGATATATCTAATTTATGGGGAGTTTTTTATGAAAAGATCCAAGATTTGTGCACTGGTATTAAGTGCATGCATGGCACTCGGCGCTTTCGCTGCATGTGATGATCCTAATGCAACAACTACTACAACAACTACAGCTGAGAGCTCTGCTTCAGAATCTGTTTCAGATTCTTCTATTGTTTTTACTGATGAGTCTTCCGCTACTTCAGAGTCCACTGAAGCAAAAGCAGAGAAGATTGTTTTCGAAGGCGATGCACAGACAAATGCAAACACTTTCATTACTAACTTTACTGAGATCTATTTCGCAAACTACAGCAAGGAAACAGCGACTCTTGAGCGTTATCTGGACTTTGCGCACATCCATTTCAAGGTCAATTCCCAGGATAAGATCAAGTATGAGAACTTAGACGGTGGCGATTATGAGACCATCGCATTTGCAGACATCTTATCTACTGTCGGAAAGTATTTCAATGTAGGTGTAAGTGAAGACGAATGCAAAAAGCTTCCTTCTCCTTCAAAGGATGTTCAGGGTCCTGCATATAAAGACGGAAGAGTCTGGTTCCACGGCGGTGCAGGTGAGAGCTACAGCTCGATCGGTATCGTTGATTATGCGCTTAATACAGGCGATGGTAACTTAACTCTTGTATTTACTATTTACCAAATCAAGTGGGAAGTATATAACGAGCTGAGAGACGACGATATCAAGAAATACTATAAGCTTACACCTGAAAAGGCAGCAGCTGATAATACACTTGAGAAGATCGGCACAGGTACTGCATATGTTGGCGTCGGTCAGTCAGACGGTTATTTCCTCCTGGACTACAAGACAGAGGCAGCTTAAGTTTTGTGAAATGATAATGATAAGAGGATGCTCTATGGCATCCTCTTTTTATTTGTATTTCAGTTCTTCAGGTTCTTCGGTGACGTGATAGTGTACTGTCTTGTTGTCCTCGTCGAGCGAATCGAAAATCGCACGTTGAGGGAATGATAAACTTGTATCTGTTGCAGCGAAATCAACATTAGATTTACTCTCATAGTAATTCGGGAGAATAAGTGACTGAAGGTCTTTTACAGGACAGCTCTCGTTTCTTCTGGAATCGTCCATCAGGAAATAGTAAAGATAGAGACCGTCGGTATGATATTCACTCTTAAGTGCCCATGTGGGATCTGAATGGTAAGCCTTTCCGTCAATGATCATGTATGTCCATGAATGAGAGATGGATGGATCAAAGCATCCTACGCTTATCGCTTCGACACCGCACTGAAGAAGGAGATGGGCATAACAGGCGCCGAGCTGTGCACATAACCCCCTCTTGTTCATCATCGTGTAATAGCAGGAATCGTCGTTTCCGTTAACGCCGTAATCCTCGTAGGTAAAGTTGCTTTCGATATAGTCGTATAGCTTAAAGCATTTCTCGAAGTCCGTATCATCCTGCTCGACACAGCTGTTAATGATGTCCATGACGGCCTTCTCGAATTCAGCCTGTCTTGTGACGAAGTCTTCAGCGGGCATCTGATAATAGATCCTGCCGGTGCCGTTCTCAAAGGGCGTGGTACCGTCATTGCTTTCTCCGCTTATCATCAGACTAGCGGCAGGCATAAGAATATAAAGCGTTCCCCAGTATGTGCACCATTTGTAAGCTTCTTCGCTTGAACACTTGAATGTGGATTCGCCTTTACGCAGCGCATCGCTCAGATTATTAAACGAATCCCAGTAATCCTGAGGGATCTCTCCTGAGAGAAATGAGACATACGGATGCGGATTGTATTCGAACAGCTGCTTTTCAGTCTCAGTTGTTGTTGTCTCAGGTTCGCTGACAGCCGTGATAAAGGTCATATCAGAAGAATGACTTTCGATTTGGTCTGAGTTAGTGACATTGGTATTGCATCCTGAGATGAGGATGGCAGTTATAAGCAAAAGGCTGGTTATTCGTTTATTCATGTCAGATACCCCCATATCTGTTTTGATTATATCAAAAGCAGAACGTCTCTTTGGGGAAAGTATTGGGTAATCGTTATGGTTTCCGTAATGTTATAATGACAACCGTACTTTATAGATCATACCGGGTGGGAAGATGGAAAAAACTAATGGAATAAGATGTTTAGACGGAACGATGCTAAAGATCATTGCCATGATCAGCATGGTCATAGATCACGTTGGCGATATGTTTTTCCCGGACATGCTGTGGCTGAGGATGGTCGGAAGGTTTGCTATGCCTATCTTCGCGTTCTGCATTACCGAAGGCTATATCCATACCAGAAACAGGAATAAGTATCTCTTAAGAATGGGAATATTCGCGCTTGTCAGCGAAGTGCCTTTCGATCTTGCTTTTGAAGGGAATATCAACATTACGCACCAGAATATAATGCTGACTTTCTTTATTGCCATACTTGCGCTGAAGCTTTTCGATCTTATCAGGGGCTCGAAAAAGGATATTTCCGGCAAATACAGCATTGGAAGGACACTCCTTGGTATTCTGGCAGTAATTGGTATGGCTGTTGTTGCATTGCTGGTAAAAGCGGATTATACATTCTTCGCAGTCATCGCAGTCTTCCTGTTCTATGTGTTCAAGGATGTGAATCATTATGTCAGGCCGATTCCGGGTGTCGCTTTTCTGGCACTGACGAGGACAATGGGATACTACTGCACGACAGGTTTGAGCTTAGTACCGCTCATGTTATATAACGGAAAGAAGGGCAAGGGCCTTAAATGGCTGTTCTATGTGTTCTATCCGGGCCATCTTTTGCTGCTTTACGTGTTAAAACTGATCCTGGCCGGCAATTAAGCCTGGGCCTTTACAGATTGACCAGGTGGGTAATTGCTGATAGAATTCCTAAATAAGAAGAGAAAGGTATACGCATATGACTCACATATCTGAGAATTACAATCTTTTATGTTGTTGTTGCTGTTTGTCCCAGGGTTGAATCTTAAGGACGCAGTTTGTATGCGATGAATGCCAGTAAAAGCAGTATGTAAGTAAGATTCACCCGGAAGCCATATGAGTTTTCGGGTGTTTTATTAGATTAAGGAGTACAAGTTATGACTAAAGATGCCATGCACAGAGAGATCGATCAGATAGTTCAGGCAATTTTCGATGACTACAATGGCGGAAAGAATATTGATGCGATAAAGCTCTTTTCCAATCCGGACAAGGATGAGGTAAGAGAACTCGTAGAGCATTTCTTCAGGATCATCTATCCCGGTTATTTCCGCGACCTCACATACAAGATCTATAATCCGAAGAATTCCTTCGCGGTAACTATCGAAGATGTTTTCTATCATCTGAAGAAGCAGATCTACAGAGCACTCGATTATTCCCAGAGTGATGACAAGATGACCGATGAGAAGCGCGAAGAAGAGAGCTACCGCATCACGACCGAATTCTTCAAGAAGGTTCCCATGATCAGGGAATATATTGAGACAGACCTTCTGGCTACGCTTGACGGCGACCCCGCAGCTGCCAACTTCGATGAGGTAATCCTCGCTTATCCGGGCCTTATGGCTATAACGGTTTACCGTATCGCACATGAGCTCTATCTGCTTAAGGTACCGATCCTGCCACGTCTCATGACCGAATATGCGCATTCCGAGACAGGAATCGATATCCACCCGGGCGCAACGATCGGCAAGTATTTCTTCATCGACCACGGCACAGGTATCGTTGTTGGTGAGACTTCCATTATCGGCAGCAACGTTAAGATCTATCAGGGTGTTACTATCGGCGCGCTCTCCACAAGAGGCGGCCAGAAGCTCTCAGGCAAGAAGCGTCATCCTACGATATGCGATAACGTAACCATTTATGCAAATGCTTCTATCCTTGGCGGCAATACCATTATCGGCGAGAATACCGTTATCGGCGGTAACTCGTTTATTACGGCATCTGTTGAACCCAATTCCAAAGTCAGCATGACAAATCTCGAAAAAGAGAATAAGACTGACGGAAAGCACGTTAAGAGTGAAGAGGTCAAGCAGGGAGACGAGTGGTATTACATTATCTGATGCGAATACAAATTGGAAATTGATAGTTTAACATCAGCACTGAATTACATTGCGTTGACTGAGCATAGGTGCAATGATAGAATAACCATAAGAAGCACGGTCTGCAAAGACGGTTGCCTTCTAAGGTTTGGAAAATATTCCTCGCCCTAGAGTTTGCGGTCCTGGGCGAGGTTTTTTATTTGCGTTTGTACCTGGAATCCAGGAAGGCAAATAGTTTCAGGAACAGTGCGATGACGCTGACCAGCAAGCCAATCGTTGTTATCACTATGGATAGAATCTCATAAGCTGTCACTTCAACAGCCCTCCTTTCCTAGACTCTCTTGTGGAAGTCCACAAGATGTAAAGTTTAGTACTCAGAAGGCAACCGCCCATTAAGCAGGCCGAGCCAATATCATTATACCCTAAAGAGCAAACAAATGTTCTTATAATCTGCCCGATAATAGGACAAAGTGAAATAAGCTAAAGGCTTGAAAGTTTTTTATGCATTGAGGAGAGTCTCTTGACAAATACTACGTATACGTACTATACTACGCATGCGTAGTAATTGTGAGGAGATAGTTATTAGAATGAAGAATTTGTTTAGATTTAAAGTGACTAAAGATACCGGGATTGCAGTTATTGCAGGCCTTGTAATGATCGCCCTGAGCCTTCTGATGATTCCCTTTGGCGGTGATTCTTTAAGAGACACGGTCATATCATTCATTCTAAGGGATGTCCTGATGATATTCGGCCTGGGTGTGGTATTCGTATCCTTATATGTTGAGAAGAAGAGCAAAGAGGTTATTGCAGAACTCGGATTTAGCAGGCGCAAATGGGCCTTAAGCCTGATATTAAACCTGGCCTTTGCGGCAGGCCTTCTTGCAGTGTTCTTAAAGGACGGGAAGCCTGCAGATGTCATCTCACTGAAGAACCTTTATGGTGCTTCCTATATTCTTGTGGCAGGTATTTTCGAGATGACATTCATATATGGATTCCTTCGAATGAGCTTCGAGAAGGCATTCGGGATCATTCCTTCGATCTTACTGACTTCGGTATTCTATTCGCTTCATCATGCGGGATTCCAGCCTGAGTTCCTGCATCTGTTCCTGGTAGGACTGATGTATTGCGGCGTGTTCTACATCACAAAGAATATGTTGATCATATTTCCTTTCTTCTGGGGTGTAGGTGCTTTGTGGGATGTTCTGGTATCATCTGAAGCAGGAGATGAGATCAAGAATCCTGTCTCATTCGGTATAGCTCTGGTAATTCTTTTTGCTTCAGTTATATGGGTTTTATTCAGAAAGTGGAGGAGAAGCTCAAATGTTGTCAAAAACATCGATAGTAATCTTGGGAATGCTCAGGAAAGGTGAGATGAATGCCTATGACATGCTCAAGATGATCGACAGAATGAATATGAAATACTGGTTCCCAATCGGTGCAACCACGCTCTATGAGACATGTTTAAGGCTCGAAAAGAAGAACTATATCGAGAACACAGGTGAATCAGATAAGAAAGCTGTTTACCATCTTACCGATGCCGGCATGCAGGAACTGAAGAGCACTATCTGCGCTCTGTTTGAGCGGGTTGATTTTGATTCAGTATGGTTCTGCCTAGCCGTAATGTATTCGGGTGTCCTGAGCAAGAAAGAATTGGCGCGTGAGATCAAGATCCGCACAAAGCTCCTGGATGAATATGAGAAAGGCACTCTGGAGAATAAGGAAATAATGCTCGAGTATGACGTTTCCTATATTGAAGTCTGCGCAATCGACAGGATGCTTCAGATAATTCGGATGGAAAAAGAAACACTGGAAACCTTTGCGAAACAAGCGGTTTAAACCGTGATATAAGGGGATAGAAGATTGGAAGAAAAAGAAATATATAAAGAACTTGGAGCACTTACAAAAGACAAGACTGTTTGGAAAGAAAACATCCCGTACGTTTCATCTCTGCTATGCCATGAGTCAGCGAAAATAAAGGCCAAGGCGCTTTGGCTCATTGGTGAAATGGGGTTACTTTATCCTGATGATGTGCGACATTCAGTTTCTGTAATAGCTTCTTATTTTGTGAGTGATATTCCGCTTTTACGCGAACGTGCAGTTAATGCTATAGGTAGGATCGGCAGAGGAGATTACAGAGTAGTTGAAGAATACTGGGCGGAAATGTTCCGCTTTGCCGGAGATGAAGAACCCAATGTACGGCTGAGTTTTATATGGGCATCAGAGAATATCGCAACTAACACACCTGATATTTATGCGGATTACATGTCTGTATTTGAGAAGCTTTTAAGTGATGACGATGAAAGGGTGAGAATGGAGGCTCCTGAGATTTTTCGAGTGCTCGGAAAACGCAGACCTGAGTTCGTGAGGCCTTATGAGCAGATACTTAAAAAGATATCTGAGACAGATGAGAACCGTGTTGTAAGGATTCACTGTCTGGGTGCGTTAAAGACTATCGGCAATTAAATAACCCCTCCTGCCTGGTTGAGGGGACAGAAAGGGCTATTATCAGGAAAAACATAAAAATGTCTTTATTTGAAGGCTTTTTCGAAGGCTTGATCAAGGTCATCGATAAGATCCTGTGGATCTTCGAGGCCGATCGATAATCTGATCGTACTGAGAGTAAGACCTGTTATATCACGCTGCTCGTATGTAAGTTCGCCGTGAGTTGTCTGTGCGGGGTTTACAATGAGCGATTTGGCGTCACCGATATTTGCCTGGTAGCCGAATATGTTAACTGCTTCGATGAACTTCCTCTTTTGTTCTTCGGTTCCGTTGAACTCAAATGAGAAGAGTCCGCCTGCACCGTTAGGAAGGTATTTATCGGCAAGAGCCTTATATTTGCTGTTCTTGGCATAAGGATAGCTGACGCTGTTAACGTGTTCGTTGTTGTCTAAGTATTCCACAATCTTAAGCGCGGAAGACACCTGCTTGGAGACTCTCTCGGAGAGTGTCTCAATTCCGAGAAGAATAAGATATGCATCAAACGGGGAGAGGGCAGCGCCAAGGTAATTCAAGTGTACTGCTCTGATCTTTCCGGTAACGGGCGTTTTCGGGAAAGCCTCAAGAATACTTCTCGGATTGTCATTTCTGTCTCTTAAAAACCACAGTTTCTTCTCGAAAAGAGGGAACTTTCCTGAACCGTAATCGAATGTGCCTTTCTCGAGAATAAGGCCGGCGATAACATTACCGTGACCGCACAAGGCCTTTGTTGCCGAATAAACTACGATATCTGCGCCATGTTCAAACGGGTTGAAGAGGTAAGGCGTAGCTGCAGTGTTATCTACAACAAGCGGTATACCATGCTTGTGGGCAATGTCTGCGATTGCTTCAAAATCAAGGACTGTTGCCAAAGGATTTGAGATGGTCTCGATATAGATTGCCTTGGTATCGTCTTTGATATTGCGTTCGAACTCATTAGGATCGTCGGGATTCTCGATCATGTCATATTTAACGCCGAGTTCTGCAAGGATCGAGGGGAATCCGTCAACAGCACCGCCGTAGAGGCGCGGGCTTGTAAGGATCCTTCCGCCTTGTGCTGCAAGGGCCAATGCGGTGTATGAGATGGCGGCCATGCCTGATGCTACTGCAACAGCACTTTCAACGCCGTGAAGTGCGGCAACTCTTTTTTCCAGAACCTGAACGGTGGGATTGGATACTCTTGTGTAGAGCGGATCCTCAAGTTCAAATGCAAATAAAGCATCAGCTCTTTCAGTGCTTCCCATCTCGAAAGCTACTGTCTGATAAATAGGTACGCTTACGGCATGATTATGCTGAAGCGGGTCATATCCTGCACGGATCTTTAATGTGTCAAAATTGTAAGCCATGATTTGTCTCCTCCTGTGTTGGAAGGGATTATAGAATAGCGGGAACTTAAAAGATAATAGATGTTCGTTATCGTTTCTGATAAACAAAATGTATACCCAGGCTTTAATTGAATTGTATAGAATAAGTGCATGTATATAAGAAAAGCGACTATAAAAGATCTGGATAAGATCGCGGCAGTTGAGAGGGAGTGTTTTCCCGCTTCAGAGGCAGCAACAGAAGAAGAATTCCGTGAGCGTCTTGAACGCTACGGCGATTACTTCTGGCTGCTTTTTATTGATAACAGATTGGTCTCTTTTGTTGATGGTCTTGTAACTGATGAAAGAGATCTTACTGACAGGATGTATGAAGATGCATCAATGCATAACGAGAACGGCGCCTGGCAGATGATCTTCGGTGTTAATACGATCCCCGGTTATAGAAAACAGGGTCTGGCAGGTACTCTAATAAAACGTATTATCGATGAATCTCAACAAGACGGGCGTAAAGGCATTGTTCTTACTTGTAAGAAAGAATTAATCCACTATTATTCAAAATTCGGATTTGTAAATGAAGGCGTGACTTTAAAGTCGGTCCATGGCGGAGTCACCTGGTATCAAATGCGTTTAACATTTAATAATGTTTATGATGTATAGCCATTTTCTATAGTTTTCAATGAATATTGTAGATTAGCGGCAAAATTATCTCTGTGCTTAAATCTTCTCAATCGAAAAAGGAGGAGACAGAAAATGTCACAGAGGATCAATACAAAAATCCGTGAGGCTTCGAAAAAAGCAGTAGCGGTAATTGCGCTTTTTGCGTTCGCATTGCCTTTTGCAGGCTGCGCTAAAAAAGAAGAGGGAGCTAAGTGGAAGATCAATATTCCCGGACTTGACGGTTCATTGTGCGGAGCACCTATCTATATTGCGTACGAGAACGGTTACTTTAAGGAAGAAGGTTTTGATGTAACACTTATCTCAGCTGATACAGAGACAAGAAAGATCGGTCTTAATAACGGAACTATTCCGATCGTTAACGGAGATTTCCAGTTTTTCCCTTCAATGGAGGAAGGCGTTAATACAGTAGTTGTTGACAAGCTCCATGACGGCTGCATCAAGATCGTTGTCCGTCCCGATTCTGAGATCAAATCACCTGAAGATCTGAAAAATCTTAAGATCGGCGTTGATGAGATCGGTGGAACTCCCCATCAGGTAGCAAGCGTCTGGCTCGAGAATGCAGGTATTTCAGCAAGACAGGAAGATCACCAGGTTGAATTCCTTCCTTTTGCCGACGGCAACCTTGAACTTGAGGCATTATATAAAGGCGATATCGATGCCGCTGCAATGTGGGATCCGCTCGCAAGCGTAGCCGAGAAGGCCGGCAAGGTTAAGACAATTCTCAATATTACAACTGATGAACCTTTCGCAGGCAAATCCTGCTGCTTCTTATATGCTTCAAGAAAGGTTTATGAGGAGAATCCCGAAGAGATCGCAGCTTTGCTCCGTGCTTACAGAAAGGCTCAGGACTTTATCAACAAGAATCCTGAACAGGCAGTAGACATCATTATCAAGGGCAAGTATTCACAGATCGAGGACCGTGAACTCGCTGTCGAGCTTATCACTTCATATAACTATCCTTCATATGAGCAGCGTGCAAACAATGAGTTCAATGTAAAGGATGATGTACGTTACTTCGCACAGCAGCTTTACGATATCGGATATCTTAAGACAGATGCTGATACTTACACGTCAAAATACTTCGTTGAAGTAAATGTGGATGGCGGCAAATGATTAAGAAGAGTTCAATCGTTTACGGCTTTTCCTTATCAATAACAGGATTCCTGATCGCGGCGCTTCTTAATGCCCTGATCCCGATCACCGCTGATGTTGAGATAACAGAATATTCTGTTGCAGGAATAACTGTAGATATTAACAGTACTTACAGAGCTGTTCTCATAGTCTTATCGGCAATATTTCTTGTGTCAGGTCTTATCTCATTAAAAGATCACGACAAATGGAAGAAATACGTTAAGGGTGCACCAATAAGGTTTGCATCAGGAATAGCACTTCTGGTTTGGGACATTCTCGGAACTAAATGGCAATTACTGCCTCAGCCGTTTTTTCCGGGACCTGCAGGTATCGTTGAAGCGTTTCTCATCGAACCTCAGTTCGTGCTGGAGAATACACTTTATTCTTTAAGGCTTTATGCTGCAGGATTTGCCCTTGGAGTGGTATTCGGAGTTGGAACCGGCATTCTCGTTGGCTGGTTTCCAAAGGTATACTACTGGGTCACGCCCGTACTTAAGGTTACGGGCGTAATCCCGGCAGTAGCATGGATGCCATTTGCTTTAACGCTTCTTCCGACACCTTTTGCCGCTGCGGTATTCCTTATTGTTATTTGTGTCTGGTTCCCGGTAACAAGCCTTACATCACAGGGAATCAAGTCGACACCGAAGGTTCAGTTCGAAGCAGCAAGAACATTGGGTTCGAACACATTGGATCTGGTATTCAGAGTAGCCGTTCCGCATGCTCTGCCGCAGATCTTTACAGGCATATCGACAGCAAATGCATTCGCGTTCACAACCCTTGTAATGGCGGAGATGATGGGACAGCCTGGCGGACTCGGATATTACATCAATCTCTCCAAAGTGTGGAGCGCATACTACAAGGTTTTTGCTGCAATTGTTGTAATGGCTGTATTGTTCAGCTTCATCACTGCAATCCTTGAGAGGGTGGAAAAATACGCCTTAAGATGGCAGAAGGGACTCGTAAGATAATGGCTGAACAGATTGAAAAAGAAGATTACATTCTTAAGATCAAGAACCTCCGCCGCATATATAAGGATGATGACGGCGCAGATGTTGAAGCCCTTGAGGACGTAAGTCTGAACGTTAAACGCGGAGAATTCATTTCAATCATTGGCGCAAGCGGATGCGGCAAGACAACTTTGCTCCGTTCGATAGCAGGCCTTGATAAGCCTGACTCAGGTTCGATCGTTATGGATGATCATAAGATCACAAAACCGGATCCTGAGCGCGGATATGTTTTTCAGCAGGGTGGTCTGTTTAACTGGCTTACTGTTGAACAGAATATTGCATACGGTCTTAAAACAAGAAAGATCTATAAAGAGAAAAAGTCTGAAGTGCCCAAATATATTGAGCTTGTCGGACTTAATGGATTCGAGGATTCATATCCTTATCAGATAAGCGGAGGAATGGCTCAGAGAGTGGCAATTGCCAGGACATTGATAAATGATCCGAAAATGCTTCTTCTCGATGAACCGATGGGCGCACTGGATTCTTTTACCCGTGCCGATATCCAGGATAAGCTCCTGGAACTGCATAAGTTTAATGGTATTACGATGGTTCTCGTAACCCATGATATAGACGAAGCTATATATCTTTCTGACAGGATTGTAATTATGACTCCCAGACCCGGAAAGATAAGTAACATCATTGAGGTTAATATTCCTCATCCGAGACAGAGAGGCGAAGCTGAATTCCTTGCGATGCGAAGAAAACTTCTCCAGGAATTTGATCTTGCTACGGCTCATCCTGAACCGGAATACAACATTTAATAAAGGAAATTTTTAAAATGAATAAATCAAAAATAACAGGTATTGTAATTGCAGTCTTAGGGCTTATCACAGCTCTTATTCCGACAGTGATCTTTAAAGTATGTGAAGCAATGGACGGAAAGTTCATGAAGTGCCATTGGACATCGCAGACAGAGGTCGCAATAGGTATTGCCACATTAGTTTTAGGAGTGCTCATCATTCTGACAAAAGAGAAGGCAGCTGCGGCAGCTTATTCGGTTGCTTCAGCGATAAACGGTGTGCTTGTGATCCTTATTCCCACTGTGGTTATCGGTGTATGCGGTTCAGCTGACATGCCTTGCCACTCAGGAACAAAGCCCGCTCTTATCATTGCGGGAGCATTGATCGTTGTTGTGGCGCTTATCCACACAGCTCTTTATCTGACATCTAAGAAAAAAGCTTGAGATGAGTAACTTTAAAGGAAATCTGGACTTTGGCATTAAGAACATCAGGAAAAGACCGTACAGGTCTTTTTGCCTGATGCTTGCTGCTCTTATCGGTTCTTATGCTTTGTTCGTAGGAAGCGTGCTGAAAGGATCGCTTAATAACGGCATGACCAGGATGCAGGAGCGTATGGGAGCAGATCTCATGATCGTTCCGGAGTCTTCGGAAGTGAAGGCCAGGAACATTCTGCTTACAGGCGAACCTGAGTTTTTCTATATGGACATTTCGGTAGCTCAGGCTCTTCTTGATATCGAAGGCGTGGAATGTGCAACGAGCCAGTTCTATTTTACTTCTCTGTCCTCTGATTGCTGCTCGACAAGGGTTCAGCTGATAGCTTACGATCCGGATACTGATTTTGTTATCGATCCCTGGATCGACGAGAGGATCACGGATGAAGTGGAAAAAGGAAGCGTGATCATCGGCAGTGAAGTTACTCCTTTGCCGGACGGAAAAGTGAAGTTCTACGGAAGTGAGTATCCAGTTGCAGGTAAGCTCGGTGAGACAGCAACAGGACTCGATCATTCTGTGTTCATGACCAGAGATACAATGCATGAGATCCTCTCCGATGCAAAGGAAAAGGGATATCAGTTTATTAATCCGGAAGATGACGGAGCGTTTGTATCAACTGTTCTTATCCGTGTCAGTGAGAATGCCGACATTACCGGTATCGAAAAAGAAATCTACGGCAAAGCTGAAGGCATTAAGTTTATTGAAACTGACAAACTGATCAATGATCTTTCAGTAAAGCTCGGTTCGGTAGACAGGCTTATAAATGTTACGCTTACAGTGCTTCTTGTCTTTTCATTCGTTACCATGATCCTTTTCTTTTCCGTTATCTTCCATGAGAGGAAGAAAGAATTTGCAATATTAAGGATCCTTGGTATGTCATCTTCAAAGATCTGTGTCTCATCACTGACCGAGGGCCTGATCATCGGTGCTGCAGGCGGCGCAGCTGGCCTTTTGGCGGGTATACTTACAGTATTTCCGTTTAACCGCCTCATTGAGAATTCACTTGATGTTCCTTATCTTATGTCGCCCTTGCCGGTAGTCATTTTGTATGGGCTTTTGGGAGTTGCCGTGACTGTCCTTTTAAGTTCTCTGGCATCGTTCCTGTCAACGTTAAGTCTTTCTCATGCAGAGACTTATTACACAATGAGGGCGGGTGAATAATATGGAATATCTTTGTTCCGAGAAACTTGTAAAAGAATACGAAAGGCGCGGAAAGACTTTCCGGGCTGTAGATGACGTTGATATTCAAATTAATAAGGGTGAATTCATCATCATTACAGGTGAGTCCGGAAGCGGGAAAACAACGCTTCTTAATCTCCTTCTCGGCCTGACGAAGCCTGAGTCTGGAACTGTCCTTTTTGACGGTGAGGATATCAGCACCTTCGATGACAAGAGACTTTCTGAGATAAGAAATGAGAAGATCAAGTATATTCCGCAGGGAGACAGTCTTCTGACTTCGCTTACTGTCAGAGAGAATATTCTTTTCCCTTATGTTATAGGCGGAAAAGAGGAACCGCCTAAGGAAAGGTTAATTGAGCTGGCTGAGAAACTGGGCATCACAGATCTTCTTGATGTGTATCCTTCGGAATTATCGGGCGGGGAGATGAGAAGAGTAACTATAGCCAGAGCCGTAATCAATAAACCCGCGGTGATCATTGCTGATGAACCGACAGGAAATCTTGACCGTGACAATACATCGAAAGTTATGGAAATATTTAAGGATATTTCAGGTGAAGGGACGGCTGTTGTAGTCGTGACACATCAGAGGGAGACATTGGACTATGCTTCAAAAGTCCTCAATATGTCGCATGGGAGGCTTGCTCCGGAGAACAGATAGTTATTGAACCCTATAACTAAAAGTTATATTTGGTTATCGGAAATGAGTATTTCTTGGTTTTCCTGATTTGCAATACAATCTTGTAATCAAATCCTAAGGATGACCGGAATATGACGATACAACAATTGGTTTACGCAATTACGATCTCTGAAGTCGGCTCTATGAACCGTGCGGCAGAAGATCTGTTTATTACACAACCTACACTTACAAAAGCAATTAAAGAGCTCGAGAATGAGCTGGGGATATCTCTTTTTGTCAGGTCAGGTAAAGGAATGACACTTACACCCGACGGAAGAGATTTTATCGTGTATGCAAAACAGATCAGTCAGCAATACGATATTCTTAAAGACCATTTCGGAAATGCCGGTGAACGGAAAAGAAAATTCGGCATATCAACACAGCATTATTCATTTGCCGTAAAAGCTTTCGCTGAGCTGATAAAAGATTTTGACCTGAAGAAGTATGAGTTTGTTTTCAGGGAGACAACGACGCGTGATGTAATAGATGATGTCGGTTCAATGAAGAGCGATATCGGAA
The DNA here is from genome assembly GCA_902782235.1 of Oscillospiraceae bacterium. GTDB lineage: Bacteria > Bacillota > Clostridia > Saccharofermentanales > Saccharofermentanaceae > Saccharofermentans. The sequence goes on along the minus strand of CACZML010000003.1, from coordinate 13,930 downwards.
TCCTTTTTATAAGCGAATATAACCGTAAGGTAATAGAGAAGAAACTCCGAGACAATGACCTCCGCTTTGTTCATCTAATTGACTGCAAAGCATGTGTGTATATAGCAAAAGATCACCCTCTTGCTGATGCGGACGAACTCACAATGGAAGATCTCGCACCGTATCCTTGTCTCGCATTTGAGCAGGGCGAAGGCGATCCCATTTACTATTCAGAGGAGATACTTGCCGAGAAGGATTATCCCAGAAGGATCAAGGTTTGTGACAGAGCATCGGGTCTGAATCTGATGACTGAACTGAACGGCTATACTCTGTGTTCGGGAATAATCTTAGATGATATCAACGGCCAGCAATATAAGATGATCCGCTTCAGGGGAGATGACGATGATGCGGTTATGCATATTGGGTATATCATCAAGAACAATATTGAGATCACTTCGCTCACGGAAGGTTATATTCAGGAAGTAAAAAAGATACTGAATATAGATTAAGAAGTAATCTATATACGATAATCATGAGGAAAGAAATTACCCATTGACATAGTAGGTAAATTCAGTTAATATTCCATCATACTTTCAGAAAAGGAGACATGATATGAACCGCATTTCAGCAAACATCATGATGTGTTGTCGAATGCTTAACTCCCGGGCAAATGGATTGACCGGTGTGTCATGTCGATGTTTAAAATAAGCTTTAATACAAGATACACTTAACTTTATCTGGCCCGGGAGTTCAACAAGCCCCCGGGCTTTTTTTATTTCGAAAACACACATTATCAGGAGGATATAACAATGTCAGAAAACAGTTTCAGCGCAAAGGCTATAAGAGCAGGATATGAATCATCAGAGCACTTTAATTCGGTAGTACCGCCCATCTATCAGACCGCTTCATTCGATCTTCACGATATCGACAGAACAAGAAGACTCTGGACCGGTGCAGAGGCAGGCGGTATCTATTCCAGAGTGGGCACTCCGACAGGATCGATCCTTGAGACGAGGATAGCAGAACTTGACGGAGGCAAGGCTGCAGTAGCACTTTCTTCAGGAATGGCTGCTATTACATATACGCTTCTTTTACTTGCACAAGGTGGCGGCAATATCGTTGCCGGTTCATCACTTTACGGTGCGGCACAGTTAGATCTTGCAGAATTCCTGCCTAAGTACGGCGTGGATACGAGATTTGTTAAGGACAGAACAAATCCCGCAGCATATGGTGAACTTATCGATGAGAATACAAGAGCGGTATACCTTGAGTCCATCAGCAACCCTAATATCGAACTTTATGATATCGATGCTATCGCAAAGATCGCACATGAACATGGCGTGCCAGTTGTCGTAGACAATACAGTAGCTACACCGTATCTCTACAGACCTTTCGAGCATGGCGCAGACATTATCGTTTACTCTGCAACCAAGGAGATCAACGGTCACGGCAATGTAATTGCAGGAATCGTTGTTGAGAAGGGTGACTTCCCGTTCGATGAGAAGAAGTATCCCCAGTTCTATGAGAAGAGCTGGAAGATGAGAGATCTTCAGAATAATAAGAGAAGCGCTGTTGAGTTCATTCCCGGTGCACCTGTTATTGCATCCCTTAAGATCTTCTTCACTGAGTTTTTCGGCGGTGCTTTAGGTTCTTTCGAGTCTTATCTTGTTCTTCAGGGCTTATCAACGCTTTCAGTAAGACTTGATAAGAAGATCCAGACAGTAAGAAAGGTCGTTGAATTCCTTGAGAGCCGTGATGAGGTAGAGTTTGTAAGATATCCATATGCAAAGGGAAGCCAGTTTAAAGATTTAGCTGACAGGGATTTCCCTAAGGGCCCCGGAGCACTTCTCTCATTCGGTTTTAAGGGTACCAGAGAGCAGGAAGGCATATTTATCAAATCTCTTAAGAACTTTAACTATCACGTAAATATCGGCGATGTAAGATCACTCATCACAAATCCGCCGGAAAATACTCATACTGAGCTTGAACCCGATCAGCTTGAACTTGCTGATGTTCCGGCTAACCTTATCAGACTGTCTATTGGTCTTGAAGACGCAGAAGATCTCATAAGCGATCTTACACAGGCCTTCGAAAAGGCTTTTGCCTGATGAAGGAGGCGTAAGAACATGTCACGTGAATTTGAAGGGAAAACCATATTTATCACCGGCGCCGCAAAAGGCCAGGGCAGAGCTGTGGCAATAGCTTTTGCACAAGAGGGCGCGAACATTATCGCTTTCGATCTTGGAGCAAGGATAGAATATCCGGCTTATAACAGATCATCCAATGAGGATCTCGAAAAGCTCAAGAGCGATGTGGAAGCCGTTGGAGGAAAGATCCTGATCTATGCAGGGGATGTCCGTAAGGCATCAGACGTAAAAGAGGCCGTTGACCGCGGAGTAAACGAGTTCGGCGGAATAGACATCCTGTTCAGCAATGCCGGAATCGCTGCTTACGGTTACTCATGGGAACTTACTGAGGAACAGTGGGATGCCCTCATTGAAGTTAATCTCAAGGGAGGCTTCCTGGTATCGAAATATGTTATTCCGCATCTTATAGAAAAGAAGAGCGGCGTGATAATTTACAACTCATCTGTGGGAGGACTCAGGGGATTCGGACGCATGAGCCATTATTCGGCTTCCAAGCATGGCCTTGTGGGACTTGCTAAATCCCAGGCAATAGAGCTTGCACCTTATGGCATCAGAGTCGTTACACTGCATCCGACAGGCGTAAATACACCGATGAACGACGGACTTGCAGAACTTGAGGGAACGACAGCTATTGAGATCGCTGAAAGATCAGCAGGCAATCTCTTAAAGACACCTTGGATCGAGACAGAGGATATAGTTGAAGCAGTTAAGTATATAGCAAGCGATAAAGCAAGGTACATGACCGGAAATCAGTTTGTTCTTGATGCAGGACTTCTCACACGCTGACAAAAGATAAGACATTGTGGAATATTAAACAGAGGTAATTAGACATGACATTGCAGCAATTGATGTATGCGATCACTACTGCAGATGAGAAGTCGATAAATAAATCAGCACAGCGTTTCTATGTATCACAGCCGGCAATATCCGATGCTATAAAGGATCTCGAAGATGAGATAGGCATAACTATATTTGAACGTTCCAACAGAGGTGTTACCACCACTGCAGAAGGTGCTGATTTTATTGTCTATGCGAGACAGGTCGTAGCTCAATACGACCTGCTTAAAGAGCGGTATATCGACAAAGAACAGAAGATAAGATTCGGTGTTTCCACGCAGCATTATACATTTGCTGTTAAATCTTATATTGAGCTGATTTCAAATTACGGTACTGACAAGTTCGATTTCTCAATATATGAAGGAAAGACATCGGATGTCATAAACGATGTAAGAACATTCAGATCCGAGATCGGCATAATACACATTGATGAATATAACAGCAATTATCTGATCAAATATCTGAAGGCGAACAACCTTCAGTATCACAAGCTCTTTGACTGCAAGGTATTTGCTTATCTGTCATCAAAGCACCCACTTGCAAAATCTAAGAGAGTGACAGAAAAAGACCTGGAGGCATATCCGTGCCTGACTTTTACACAGGGAGAAGGTGCGCCGATCTATCTGTCGGAAGAACCGGTAAGCATGTTTGCCAAGAGAAACATAATCAGGGTCAATGACCGCGGAACTATGTTGAATCTGATGACCGGAGTTAACGGATATACGCTTTGTTCCGGCATTATCTGTGAAGAATTAAACGGCAGCAGCTATACAGCAATCCCTTATGACAGCAGGGAAAAGACCTCTGTCATCTATATTACGCGCGACGGCAGCACGTTAAGCGAACTGGGTGAGAAATATATAGAGCATTTACGCTCTTTTGCCTCATAAGTTTTACTTATAACCAACTATTGTTTTTGCGTATTAACACTTAAATTCCCGTAAGTGTATCATTCTTTTCATGCAATCACCTACTTGGTTGATAGGTGATTGACAAAGGAGATTACAAAAAATGTCAACTATCAGTATTAAGGAACCCAGCGTTGTAATTCGCGAGAAAAGACTCGGAACTATCAATGCATTTACAGGAAGCGCTTCACAGATCGTGGAGAAGTCTGCAAAAGGCGAGCTCCATGACTGTAAGAGAAAGTTCTCTCAGTGCCTTGGATGCAACCAGCAGCAGGCATTCTGCCAGCTCGCAATGATCAGGGATGCGGTCGTTATCAATCACGCACCGATCGGATGCTCTGGTGAGTTTGCAGATTTCAATTTCACCTACAGGATCGAGCAGACCAAGAGAAATCTTCCTGCCGCACTCGGAAGGTATTACTCAACGAACATTCTTGAGAAGGATACAGTTTTCGGAGCAGCAAAAAAACTTGAAGAAACTATCAGACTTGCATACGAAAGAGAGCATCCCAATGCTATCTTCGTAACTACTTCATGCGCTTCAGGCATCATCGGTGAGGATATCGAAGCTGTTGTTGAAGCAGCAAGCAAGGAACTGGGAATTCCGGTCGTAACATGCAACTGCGAAGGTTTCAGATCCAAAATCTGGACCACAGGCTTCGATGCCGCATATCACACGGTATTAAGAGGTATTGTAAAGCCTGCAGAGAAGAAGACAAACAAAGTAAATATCATCAATTTCTGGGGAAGCCATGTTTTCGATGACATCGTAAGAAGATTCGGATATGAACCCCAATATATCATCCCGTTCTCAACGGTAGAGGAATTATCACACGTAAGCGAGGCTGCAGCTTCCATTCATATCTGCCCGTCGCTCTCGACATACATGGGCGCAGGTTTGAACCAGCTTCACGGTGTACCTGAAGTATTGGTACCGCCGGCATACGGTGTTGCAGGAACAGACAGATGGCTCAGGGCTTTCGGTAAGCTCGTCGGCAAGGAAGAGATTGCAGAGGAGATCATTAAGGAAGGTCACGAGAAGTATCTTCCTGAGATCGAAAAGCTCAAGGAAAGATTCAAGGGAAAGAGGGCTTATGTAACTGCAGGTGCAGCTCATGGCCAGGCGCTTATCACATTGCTCGGTGAGCTCGGAATGGAGGTCGTCGGTGCGGCAGTGTTCCATCACGATCCTGTTTATGACAGTGGTGATGACAAGCTCGATATCCTTGGTCAGGCAGTAAAGAACTACGGTGACGTTCCTGACTACAGAGTATGCAACAAGCAGGCTTGCGAGCTTGTAAACGCACTGAACAGGATCAAGCCTGATCTTATTCTTGCAAGACACGGCGGAATGACCTTGTGGGGCGCGAAGTTCGGTATCCCTTCACTTCTTATCGGTGATGAGCAGTTTGGTATCGGATACAAGGGCGCACTTAATTACGCAAGAAGAATAGATGATGCTTTGGATTCCATAGAGTTCATAAAGAACTATTCCAAGCACGCTTCGAATCCTTACACCAAGTGGTGGTTCGAACAGGATCCCGGATATTTCCAGGGAGACGGTTCAGGCAGAGGATGCGCAAGAGGAAACGGAGGAATCTAAGATGTCAGGAGCAATTGAACAACCAAGATTTACATGCGCGCTCGGTTCCTGCCAGAGCGTTGTGGCAATAAAGAAAGGCGTTCCGATCCTTCACTCGGGTCCCGGCTGCGGAGTTCAGGTAGAACGCATCATTGGACAGGGAGAAGGTTATGCAGGCGGTTCCACAATGCCCTGCACGAACTCTGAAGAGGCTGACGTTGTTTTCGGCGGCGAAAAGAAATTAAGAAACGTTATCGAGAATTCCTTCAAGGTAATCGATGGTGACCTCTACGTGGTTATTACAGGATGCACAGCTGCTATCACAGGTGATGATGTGGCATCCGTAGTCGGCGAATTCCAGTTGGATGATAAGCCTATCGTTTATGTTGAGGAAGGCGGCTTTAAGTCCAATAACTATGTAAGCCATTCAAGACTCGTAAACGCGATCATCGACCAGTATGTCGATAAGTTCAATGAGGACCGTGAGGTAATTGAAGGTCTGGTAAATGTTTTCGCGAACATACCCTTTCAGGATCCTTACTGGAACGGCAACCTTGAGCAGCTTAAGAGAATACTTACCGGCATAGGCCTTAAGGTCAATATCCTGTTCGGAAATGAATCAGAGGGCGTATCGGAGTGGAAGTCTATCCCTCAGGCACAGTTCAATCTTTTCGTAGGATCCTGGGCAGGCCTTGATATCGTTAAGCATTTAAAGCGCAAGTACGGCACACCTTATCTGCATTTCCCTTATACGCCTATTGGCGCGAAAGAGACATCAAAGTTCTTAAGGGAAGTTGCCAAATTCGGCGGGCTTGATGAGAAGAAGGTCGAAGCGTACATCGACCGCGAAGAGAAGAAGTTTTACTCACATATCGATAAGATGGCAAGCTTCATGCTCGAGTTCAGATACGGTATTCCGAGAAGATTCTATTCACTGGCAGATGCTTCCTATTCACTCGGATTTTCAAAGTTCCTCCTTAATGAATTGGGCATCATCCCGGGAATACAGTTCATCGTTGATGACATCCCCGAAAAGTATCAGGAGAGCGTCCTCGATGAATTCTCGAGAATATCCGATCTGCAGAGAAGAGATGTGCAGGTGGTATTCGATCCTGACGCCGGACTTGACCAGAAGAAACTTCTTGAAGACGCAAAAGATTACGAGGATAAGAGGATCCTGATACTCGGAAGTTCCTGGGATAAGCACATTGCAGATGAACTTCACGGCGACCTTCTTATAGTATCGGTTCCTGTCCAGCACAGACTTGTAATGAACTGCGGCTATTTAGGATATGAAGGCGGCTTGAGAGCAATAGAAGATATATACGACAGAGTCCTTGCGACATACAGATAAACAGAGAAAAGAGATTACCAGAAATGAGACAGATTGCAATTTACGGAAAAGGCGGAATCGGAAAATCCACCACAACACAGAACCTTACGGCAGGCCTTGCCGAACTCGGCAAGAAGATCATGGTCGTTGGATGCGACCCTAAGGCAGATTCCACAAGACTTCTTCTTAATGGCCTTGCACAGAGAACCGTTCTCGACACGCTCAGAGAAGAAGGCGAAGTCGATGACTTGAGCCAGATCGAGAGAGTCGGATTCGGAGGCATCAGATGCGTTGAATCAGGCGGACCTGAGCCGGGTGTCGGATGTGCAGGAAGAGGAATCATTACATCCATCGGAATGCTTGAAGATCTTGGTGCATACACAGACGATCTTGATTATGTTTTCTATGACGTTTTGGGAGACGTTGTATGCGGCGGATTCGCGATGCCGATCAGAGAAGGAAAGGCTAAAGAGATCTACATTGTCGCATCAGGCGAAATGATGGCGCTCTATGCGGCAAACAATATCTGTAAGGGTATTCAGAAATACGCGTTAAAGGGCGGAGTAAGACTCGGAGGAATCATCTGCAACAGCCGTAAGGTAGACAGAGAGAATGAGCTCTTAAGAGAATTCGCAAAAGAACTCGGCAGCCAGCTCATCTACTTCGTACCGCGTGACAATGAAGTTCAAAGGGCTGAGATCAAGAAGAAGACGGTTATCGATCACGATCCCAACCATCCTCAGGCACAGGAATACAGAAATCTCGCATTGGCTATCGAGAATAACACACAGTTCGTTATCCCGAAGCCTATGACACAGGAGAGACTCGAAGAGATCCTTATCGAATTCGGTCTCATGGACAGTATTAAAGACAACTATCACATTTAAGGAATAAACAATGATCAGAGCAGCATTTGCGACAGGAGACGGCGTTAATATCAACAGACACTTCGGTGTAGCCGACAGATTCGATATCTATGAGATAGATACCGAGTCTAAGAAATATGAACTTGTTGATACGAGAAGGATCGACAGCTATGGAGTAAGCCTCCAGCATGACGATTCCCTTATCGAGCGCCTTGCAAGCGCGATAGACGACTGCAATATCGTCTTTTCGGCAAAGTCTGGCCTTCATGCAAAGCAGGCTCTTGATGAGAAGCTTATACAAAGTGTTGATGTTGAACGCGAAGTTGCTTATGTACTTGAAAGAGTCGTTAACTCCCGCGTCAGCATCCTGGCACCGAAATATAAAGAAGAAAAAAGGAGAAAGGCATACGATGAGACGCTTAGAAAAGGTTCTTTCGAGAATCTGCAGAAAAGACATCCATGCCTGGGAGGCCATTCGAATGTGACGGCCGGAAGAGTGCATCTTCCCGTAAGTCCCGTATGCAACATCAGCTGCAAGTTCTGCACAAGGGCTTTTAACAAATCAGAGATAAAGCCCGGTGTCAGTTCATTGGTGTTAAAGCCTGAAGAAGCTGTTGAGACAGTCAGAAGAGCAAAAGAATTATGTCCCGCACTTACTGTAGTGGGTATAGCCGGGCCTGGAGACACACTCGCGAACGATCAGGCGCTCAAGGCATTCCGTCTTGTTAAAGAGTCATTTCCCGAGCTTATTTGCTGTCTGTCAACAAACGGTTTCAGGCTTCCCGATATGGTTGATGAGATCGCAAAGATAGGCATAGAGACTCTTACCGTAACTGTTAATGCGGTAGATCCTGAGATCGAAGCAAAGATCAATAACTTTGTTATCGATGAGAAGGGACAGAAACATGAAGGTGTGGAAGGTGCGAAGTTACTTATAGAAAAACAGCTTGAAGGCATCCGCCGTGCAGCTGAACTGGGAATCGTAGTTAAGATCAACAGCGTTCTCGTTCCCGGTATCAATGATAAGCACATTCCTGAAGTTGCAAAAGTAACAGCAGGGCTTGGTGCTTCGATCCTGAATATTATTCCGCTGATCCCTCAGAATGAGATGGCTGATATTCCTGCCCCGACCTGTGCGGATCTTGAAGAAGTCCGTCAGGAAGCAGGCAAATATCTTGAGGTCTTCCGTCACTGCCAGCACTGCCGTGCAGACAGTCTTGGAATCCCCGGAAAGGGTAAGGACCTTCACTCGGAGTTATACAAAGACAGGAAAGAAAGGGCAGCTGATACGTTCAGCCATGGTTAAAACAAAATACGGTAATCTCCTTCCGTGCAGCGGGGCTTCTGATTACAGAAAGAAGCACCGCTGTGCGGTATCTTATTTTGAATCAGGTTCTGTTAAGAGTGTGTATCTTGAAGAACCTGTTGTTTTATCTTTTCCTGCAGGAGAGTTCCAAACAGAATTAATTACTTTTTACGAGGACGGCAATGCGAAAAGGATATTTCCCTTATATGGTCAGATAAGTGCCTACTGGAGCATCTCAGAAGAGGCTGAGAATGCGCCTTATTATGACTTCGATATTGAAGGGGAAATATATCACATAAGACCTCAATGCATATTCTTTTATCCTAATGGCAAGATAAGAGCCATAACCCTTTGGCCGTGTGATGAGTTGATCGTAAAAACTTCAGCAGGAACTATAAAAACGAAACTGGGTGTCGAGCTCTATGAGAGCGGTAAGCTCAAGAGCATCGAACCTGTATTCGGAACCGTTATTTCCACACCCGAAGGGGAATTTAAACCTTACAGATACCGTCCTGTAATGATGCATGCAGAGAATGCGACTTTGAAATTCGATGAGTGCGGAAGAGCTATAATCGGGTAAAAAGGATAAACATATTGATTAAGTAGGCTTATAATAGAATGAATTAACATGATGATGGAGACTTTCTATGATCACCCGTAACGAAGCATTTGAAGTACTGAAAAAATACAATAAAGATCCCTTCCACATTCAGCATGCCCTAACAGTTGAGGCCGTGATGAAATGGTACGCATCAGAACTCGGCTATGCTGATGATGCTGAATACTGGGGTATCGTAGGATTGCTTCATGATATTGATTTCGAACTTTATCCTGAAGAGCATTGCCTGAAAGCTCCTGAATTATTAAGAGAAAACGGGATCGGCGAAGATATTATCCATGCCGTTTGTTCTCATGGATACGGAATAACAGTAGGGTGCGGCACGACAATAGATGTCGAGCCTGTTCATGAGATGGAGAAGGTTCTTTTCGCTGCTGATGAACTTACAGGTCTAATATGGGCAGCGGCACTTATGAGACCTTCGAAAAGCACGAAAGACATGGAACTCAAATCCTTGAAGAAGAAATACAAGAGCAAGGGATTTGCTGCCGGTTGTTCCAGAGAAGTTATCGAACGTGGAGCATCACAGCTCGGTTGGGAACTCGATAAGCTCCTTACAATGACGCTGGCAGCTATGGCAGCTAATGAGGATCTTATCAATTCGGAGATGGCATCAGAAGCATAAAGGAGTGTTTTTATGAAGTCGCTTCTTATCAAGGATACTACAAGAGAGGAGAGAGAAGAGATAGTCAGGTCTTCTCTTGATTGTGGCGGCGGCTGTGAGAATTGCTCATCATGCTGGCTCGGCGGTGGTTCGCCGTGGGATATCTATCAGGATTATATTGACGGAAAGCGGGAACTCAGAGAAATAAATATGTCGTATATGGAAGAGTACCGCCAAAACAGGCAGATACAATGAATTCAGCACCTGATATTTCCGGTTCTTCAGTTGAAGAACGGAGAGAATACATTAAAAGCCGGTATCCTTGTATTGCTGACTGTGACATGTGCGGACTCTGCACAGTCTTTCATGGCAAGGATGCAGAACTGGCATACGAAGATTATATAAACGGGAAACGTACCTATGAAGATGTTTCCTCAGACTATAAGTGATAAGGTGCAGGAGAATTTTATGCGTATTGCCCTGGCTCAGATGTCAATGGAACCGGATATGGAGGCAAACTTTCAAAAGAGCCTGTCTTTTATCCGTGAAGCGTCGAAGCAGTGTGTTGATTTTATCTGTTTTCCTGAGGTTCAGCTGTCTCCATTCTTTGCGCAGTATGAGAATTCAGACGCATCACGTTATGTTATAGATGAAGACAGCAAATATATATTTGAGATGAGATCGTTCTGCAAAGAGAAAAGGATCTATGCCTGTCCGAATTTTTACATCGAAGAGAACGGCAAACGCTATGATATGAGCCTTCTGATAGATGACAGCGGCTGTATCATCGGAAAGCAGAAGATGGTCCATATCGCACAGTGTGAATGTTTTTACGAACAGAACTATTACACACCCTCTGAAGAAGGTTTTCGCGTATTTGATACAAGGTTTGGAAAGATCGGTATCGTAGTCTGTTTTGACAGGCATTATCCTGAAAGTATCCGTACAGAGGCTCTTCACGGGGCGGAACTTATCATTGTTCCTACCGCAAATACAACAGCAGAACCGTCTGAGCTTTTTCAGTGGGAAGTACGTGTGCAGGCATTCCAGAACAGCGTAAATATCGCAATGTGCAACAGAGTGGGGAAGGAAGATAAGATGAATTTCTCCGGTGAATCTCTTGTGTGTGACTTTAATGGGGATATCAGATCTGTTGCCGATGGAGAGGAAAAATTGTTGATCGCTGATATAGATCTGGCGGCAGCTTCGGAGATCAGGAAAAAGAAGCCATATACTTCGCTCCGAAGAACCGGGTTGTATGAGTGAACTGTAGAGAAACCTGCTGAAGAAGGGCTTTTCACAAATATTTGTTATGCTATAATAAAGAACAAATGTTTGTGAGATGAACTTTATTATATGGACAGTATTACAAGACAGCAGGCAAGACAGTTTATTCTTTCAAAGCAGGGCCTGATCGGTTCTTACAGATTTGCAGGTAAGGACGGAGCATATGAATATGTCTGTCAGGCGGGCTGTATTCAGTATGATCCTGTGGATGTATGCGGCAAGAATGCCGAACTGACGCTGCAGTCCAGAGTCAAAGGGTTCTCAAAGAAAATGCTCCAGGATCTTCTTTATAAGGACAGAAAACTTGTCGATTACGTTGATAAAGAACTGTCCATTTGGCCCGCTGAGGACTGGTCCTGCTTCTCTTCATACAGGGAACTTAGTGTCAGATCGGGTAAGACCTTCAGAGGCCTGAAACCACTTGAAACAAAAGCACTCGCATATATACGTGATAATGGTCCCGTCTGCAGTGACACACTTCCTATTGAAGGCGAGATCTTCTGGCATTCATCGATGCATTGGAGCGGCAACTGGCAAAAGAAATCACAGGCTGCAAGGTCAGTGCTGGAACAGCTTTACACTGACGGGGTCCTGATTATCCATCATAAGAAGGGAAGCAGGAAATATTATGATCTCGCGGAGAAATATTTTCCGCAGGATCTCTTGAATGCGGAAAATCCGTTTAGTACCGAAGATGAATTCATTGCATGGCGTGTTCTGCGCCGTATTTGTGCTGTCGGATTGCTATGGGATAAGAACAGCACGGCATTTCTCGGGATCTATATAAATGCTGAGAAGAGGAAAAAGATACTTGGTGATCTAACCCGGGCAGGGAAGGTATGCGCTGTAACGGTTGAAGGAATTAAGCAACCGTTTTATTACCGCTCTGAAGATGAAATTCTAATGAAGCAGATCATTAGTGGAGAGGCTGACCTCAAACCGCGAATGTCGTTCATTGCTCCGTTGGATCCTCTGATGTGGGATAAGGATCTGATCTATGCTTTGTTTGATTTCCGTTATTCATGGGAGATATACACTCCTGCAGTTAAACGTAAATACGGCTACTATACTTTGCCGGTGATTTTTGGTGACCATTTTATTGGCCGTATTGAAGCTGTACCGGACAGGAAAAAAGGTGTCCTGGAAGTAAGAGGGCTTTGGCTTGAATCAGGTGTCAGAAAGACTTTAAAGCTTTCAAGATCACTCGAGAGGACTCTTGCGAATTTTGCGAAATTCAACGGGTGCACTGCTGTTGATACAAGCTTTTTAGAGCAAGGTTGCCGAGTGTCTACCTGAGTGCTATATTCGGGATATGCAAACGTATACTGCTTAGGGGGATTAGACCAGATGAAGAAAGTGCTCGCATTATTACTGGCATTTTCAATGATCCTTCCTATTGCATCCTGCGGAAACGGCTCTAACACCAAGCTGAATGAGAAGGGGACCTCATGGTCGTCTCCTGATGAAAAGTATAAGACTGTCCTTAAATCTTATGGCGGCAACACATGCGCAGGCACCATGGTGGTTGCGACAGATGAGGACATCGTTTATATGTACTGTGAGGGTGGTGTCGAAAAGGGCGGGAAGACTCCCGTATCAGAGAATACAGTTTTTGATATAGCATCATGCAGCAAGATGTTTACGGCTGTCTGCATTTTGCAGCTTGCAGAGAAAGGCAGGCTCGATATCAACGATACTTTGGACAAATATTATCCTGAATATGATGCAGGCAAAACTATCACTATCTATAACCTTCTTCATATGACTTCCGGAATCCCGGATTACCTGAATGATCCCGATACGTTCTGGAACATATCGGGCGAAGACGCTGCAAACCAGATGATCAGCGACATTCTTCAGGACAGGAAGACTGACGATGACCTGTTGAATGCTATGTACAAGGCACCTCTTAATTTCGAGCCCGGTACGTTGTTTGAATACAGCAATACGAATTACCGTCTGCTTGCTTTCATTATCGAGAAGGTTTCCGGTATGAAGTACTGCGATTATGTGAAGGAGAATATTTTCGATAAGTGCGGAATGAAGAATACGACTTCAATGGCAACAGGTGATCTGACTTATGTTCCTAAGAGTTTTGAGGAAGATGCAAAACACGGTTTCTGTGATAAAGACGGTTATCCCGTATGTCCCAATAACACCAGGGGAGACGGAGGAATCCATTCCAACCTGACAGACATGGTCGCTTTTGACAGGGCTCTTTTTACAGGCAAGCTCTTGAATAAGAGCTCTATGGAGATCCTTTTGAAAGACGATAACGGATATTGCTGCGGGCTAGTAAAAGAGGGTAAGGGTTATTATCATTCCGGTTCATCCATATCATGCAGTTCTTACAATAAGATGATCGAATCTGAAGAGTTCGGACATATCTATATCATCAGATTTGAACACACATAAATACTTGATAAGTGAGGTAAGTATATGTTTTGTTCCAAATGCGGCAC
>CACZML010000002.1 GCA_902782235.1 Oscillospiraceae bacterium | reverse complement strand
GACTTCAGATACAGAATCCAGAGTCCTTCCGCTTCTCCATGAGGGTTTTGCGGTTGCTGCAAAGGTTAACGCCGTCAACGGCGCGACATTCATGGTATACGGAGACGCCGAGCTTAAGAACAGGGGATTATGCCTTGCAAAGAACATCGATCCGGATGCGCGACTCGAACCCGGAATGGAGATCGTCAGTTCAGGTGACGGCGGCCTTTTCCCTGAAGGTATTCCGATCGGAGTCGTCGAATCGGTTGATAAGACGTGTTCATCATGATCCCTTATGTTGAACCTGAGGAAAAGACGGCTGCTTCTGCCACACAAGGTACTTGATCCATGCGTTTGGTGAACGAGAATACAAGATCCAGGATCAGGAAGGTGATCGTTTACGCGATCTATATTTTCCTGCTGTCTTCCTTGCAGGTATCGTTCCCGGATTCATTCAGCTTTTTGGGACAGGTAGCTGACCTGATGTTTGTTTTTGTTGTGCTTTCGGGTTATTTCAACGGTTTCTGGGACGGCGCTTTAGTCGGTTTCATATGCGGTCTCGTAAGAGATGTTTTCTCACCTCCGGCTGTAATAGGTCTTGACGGTGAGGTAAGAGTTACGGCATTTATCGGTGCTTTTACGCTCTTTTCCGCAGGAATCATCGGAGCATCTTTCTTTACGAGAAGAATGCACAGGAACATTCCTTTCTCTATCGTTGCTGTAATCTTTACGACATTCTGCTATAAGACCGCCGGTTATTTGCTTATCTACGGATGGAGCATGCTGGCAGGATCTTATACAAGTGTATATTCACCTTTAACTGCGCTGTTGTACTCATTCCTTCCGCAGTTATTGCTTAACACGATAGCGGCAATTCCTCTTATCGTGCTTATACGATTTTTGGGTCCTGTATCTTTTAAGAAGACAAAACAGGATGATGAGATTATTGAGAATCAGGGTGGCGGAACATGGCTCGGAATCTGATAGACGATTACGGTGCATTTGACCATAATGCCGAGAAATCGAACAAGGCGGACGCCGGTTCGGTATTTAGACGTGCATTCAGGTTCCTCACCAATAGATATCTTGTTTTGGCCGTTGGATTCTCTGTATTTGGCGTGATAATTCTCATCATGACAATACAGCTGCAGTTCTCCGGTTATCAGAAGACACTTTCAGAGAGTTCATCCGGTATTATCAGACAGTATTCTTCGCAGGCACCGAGAGGTGACATTTACGACAACAAGGGTGTCCTTCTTGCCTCGACAAACGAATATAACAACGTAATGATCGCAAATGCTTATCTTGACGATGCTTCGCTTAATTCACTTTGCCTTGAGCTCTCTTATCTTTTCGATCAGTATCACTGCCTCCGTGTGTCAGATCTTGACCAGTATTTCGTTCTTGATCCCAAGGCCAGATTCCTGAAAGAAGAGGCCAAGATCAGGAAGTGGCAGACTGACACAAACCTTTTCGACCTTAAGGACTATGCGTCCGGCGTTATCGTTACTTTCTCCGACGATTATGTAAAGACCGATCCGAACGTTTTCTTCCTTTATTTGCGTAGAAAATTCAATATAGACAACAGTTACACAATCGATGAAGCCTACAGGATCATAAGGATCAGATACCAGATATTCTCTAATAACTGGGCATTTGTTAAGGGTACGCCGGTTAAGATCGCTACCGATGTTCCTGATGAGCTCATTCGAAAATTCGAAGAACAGAATTACCACTATATGGGTATCGTTGCCGGCAAGGAATATGCCAGAACGTACTCTTCAGAAGCTCTCTATGCGAGCCACGTATTAGGCTACTGCGGAAAGATCTCGAGTGTTACATATTCTGATCTTGCTCCGTTCGGTTATACGAGTGACGACGTCGTAGGTAAAGCCGGTGTTGAAGCGCAGATGGAAAGATATCTGCACGGAAGCAGCGGTACAACACCTTACAGTATCTGGACTAAGAACGGTGAGGAGGGACTCTTCGTTCCTTACAATTACGGCATCCAGCCCCAGGAAGGCGCGACGGTCTATCTGACGATCGATTCCAGGGTACAGGAAGTCGGAATGGAAGCTCTCAAGGAATACATCCTTCAGGAGAAGGCGAACGACATCTCAGGATTTAAGACGGCGTCAGCCGGTGCTTTCGTTTTGATGAATGTTAATACCGGCGCCATTGTCGCGATGGGATCTTATCCGAACTATGACCCGAACGACTTTATCCTGCAGAACTACGGTTCAGAACAGGCCAAAGAGCAGGTTAAGTGGTATCTGGGCGTTGATGCCTATGAAGAGATTACAGCTGCAGACCTTCCTTTGTGGAACCGTGCGATCATGTCAATGTACGCACCCGGTTCAACATTTAAACCCTGTACGGCGCTTGCCGGACTGGAGAGCGGTGCCATTACACCGAAACAGACAAGGATAGCGTGTGTGAGCCCTTATGACGTAGACGGCTGGAAGTTCAAATGCCTCGAGTGTCCGAACGGAGGTCACGGCTACCTCACTTTGGATGATGCCATGGCTCAGTCCTGCAATATCTACTTCATGATCCTTGGTATCCGTACGGGTATCGACAATATATCTGCTATGGCAAACAGATTCGGCCTGGGTGTTAAGTCAGGAATCGATCTGCCGGGTGAGATCTCAGGAGTCATGTCCAGCCGTGAGAATAAGCGACTTACAAGACAGTCCGTTTACGATAAGACCTGGTTCCCGTCAAATACCGCTCAGGCTTCGATCGGCCAGTTCGATAACTGCTTTACGATCCTTCAGCTTTGCAGATATACGGCAGGAATCGCCACCAACAAGCTCTGTACGCCTTATGTAGTTGATAAGGTAGTCGCAAGTGACGGTACGATCCTTTATGAAGGCCAGCAGGAATCCGTTGATATCGGTATTTCCGAAGATAACATCAAGGCTGTAAGAAAAGCCATGATAAGTGCCGCTTATGGTGCTAACTACAGATCGACGATCGGAAACGCATTTGACCCGGATGAATATCCGATCAAGATGGCATGTAAGACGGGTACAGCCGAGACGGGATTTGAGGATACACGTAAAGAGTATTCAAACGGTCTCTTTATCTGTTACGCGCCTAACGATAATCCTGAAGTTGCATTGGCTCTCGTGGTTGAGAAAGGTAAGTGGGGTTCATCCTCAGTTGGTATCGCGAAAAAGATCATGGCTGCATATTTCAATCAGCCGATGAACAAATTGAAGACTACATATGTACAGAACAATCCTATGATCGGCGATTATCTGCCGCCTTCAAATTCAAGGACCCGCCGATAAGTTATTGGGTATGTTCTGCCGTTTGTGCAAAAATCAATTTTCGGATTGTTGATTTGTAATAATAATAAGTTGCTCAAAAACGCATTCTATTGTACAATCTGTTCAGTATCGTTTTAATGGGAGATTTCGGATGAAAATAGTTTTGATGGCTGACAACAGGAAGACCGAGCTTTTGGTCAATTTCTGCATTGCTTACAAGCCTTTGCTTGAGAAACATCAGCTCATCTCTGTTTACAACACTGCAAAGCTTCTTAAGTCTGCTGCCGATCTTGAGGTTTCAGGTCTTTCAGTAGATTATTCGAGTGGCTTTGAGCAGTTAGCTTCCAGAGCAGAATATAACGGAATCGACTGTGTTATTTATCTGAGGGACGGCCGTCAGGTAGGTGAGTCCAATCCTTTCGAGCTTCTGGACGTTTGCGACCAGAACACGATCCCTTATGCTACTAATATCGCTTCAGCAGAAATCTTAGTTACCGCTATCGACAGCGGCGCTCTTGATTACCGCGAATGGACAGCAGGCTGATCCGGATCCCTTTAGGACCTCTAGAGTCCAATATGTACTTAATCACCGGCTCGTCCGGTGTTTATATTATTGATCCTTCTGTTTCTCCTGACAGGGCTGAGGAATACAGCGGTTTGTCCGGTCTTGCAAGTGGCGGATACCCTCTGAAAGCTATCTTTCTTACTCACGGTCACCACGATCACATCAAGCACATCAATGATTGGATCAAGGCTTATCCGTCTGCTCAGGTGTTTTTCAGCAGCAATGACAAGGAACTTCTCTCAAACGCCTTCATGAACTGTTCTTATATGGAGGGTTCTGAAGCAGTTTACAGTTTTAAGTTCTCTAATCTTGCAGGTACATACGGCCAGATGGCATATAAGGATGAAGATGTTGAGATTAAGGCATATGAGACACCGGGACATACCATGGGAAGTTTATGTTTCCTGGTTAATCTGGGCGGTAAGAAAATGCTTTTTACAGGTGATACCGTATTCAGATGTTCTGTGGGACGCACGGATATGCCCGGCGGATCTTCCAAGTTGATGATGGATTCTGTAAGAAGGATCAGTAAGTTTGATCCTGAACTTGATATTTATCCGGGTCATGGTCCTGAATCCACCATCGGTTACGAGATAAAATTCAATCCCTTTTTCGAATTTTAGTTATAAATAGGATAGAAAAGAAATCTTGCCCGGAGCAATTTCTTGAAACGCAATAAATAAAGGCATCTGAGCCATTTTTAACGTCCGTTTTGCCGGGCGTTTTATTTTGTCGTTTTTGTCGGTTTTTGTCGAGTTTTGTATGGTAAATCAAAGGCCTTTCCATTGTAGAATCTCCACAAAAAAGGAGGAGTTTTATGTCTTCTTTGGAATCTGCTATCTGTTTTTCTCTTATCCTCGTTCTTCTGGCTTTCATGATCACCGGTCCTGAAGCAATCGCTCTGGATTCATTTCAATGTGCCAAAGACGGCGGAAATGAGCTCTTTTACATGGAAAGAGACAGGGATGTTCTTTCCAGGAACAGTGTCAGGGGAGTTGACTGTTATGACTCTTCACCTGAGAAGCTCTGCACGTTTCTAACCGGTATCTCCGATAACTTCAGGCTGATATACGGTTCGGTTTTCGACCTTTCAAATACTTCGGCCGGAAAGGAGGCTTCTGATGAGAATAATCAAGCATAAGAACAGAACAAAGCACGGCGCTTCAACGATATTTCTGGCGATAATCATGTCTGCGCTGGTCCTTGTCGAATGCACATATCTTTCCTTTGTCTGGAATCTTGATTATGCCTTAAGCGTAAATGTTGCTCTGAAGAACCAGATCGAGACCATCTTAAGCGATTATAACAGGCAGCTTTACAGTGTTTACGGGATCTACGCCTTTTCGATCGGCGGTATTGATAACGAATGCTTCGAAAAGGCTCTGGAGATTAACGGGCTTGAATCGAAGTCTGAATTGTATGTTTCCGGCAAGCAGAGGTTTACATGTGATGACTTAAAGAAAGCGATCAACTCGTATTACTGGTACAGAGGCACAGGTATAGGCTTTAAGAGCGTTGTCCAGGGATACAGGGACATGATCCTTGAGCTTGATAAAAAGGGTATTTTCAGGCAAGTCGGACAGTTCATGAAGAGCCCTGCGGCCGAATATGTATCCAAGATCCTTTCAGGTTCTGAATCTGCGGCTGAATGGATTGGGAAAGCAGGCGATGTGCTCAATATCGGTGAACTCACGGATGAGGCTGACAGTATCGATTCGTTAAGCTCTGATTATAAAAATGCCATTAAGGATTTTGGCCTGAACATCAATATCAATGCGGCCGAATGGGATTCTCTCCTAAAAGCCGTTTCCAAACTAGAGAAAACATACGCTGTTTTATCCGATAATTCAGACGGAATGATCGCAAAATGCAATGCCTCACACTATTGCGCATATAACTTTGACTGCTATTTCAGGCCGGCAGGCGATGCATCTATCAACGGAACATCATTTGATGCTGTTCACGGCAGCAAAAAGGCTGACAGTGAATACATAATCACAGGCAAAGAAACAAATGCGGCGATTGCTGAGATCGATTTCCTCATAGTCCATGTCCTTGTGGCTTCCACAATGCTTAAAGATTTTGCCAACGAGAAGTTCAGGAACACAATGGAAGTAATTGCCAGGGTAATTTCGTCGATCATATCCGCAGTAAGTGAAGGTGCGGTCAACATCGATTACAGGATAATCGCAGTCGGACTGACGTTTTATTGTGCTCTCGTTCAGGCAATCAAGGACTTCTACGCGGTACTGCACGGACAGCGTGCAGTGATTTTCGAATACGATGGCGAGAAACTGGTCACCTTTACCTACAGGGATTTCCTTTATCTTTTCTGCCTTTGTGTACCGGTTGATACGCTGCTTGACAGAAGCCTTACAGTACTCGAAAGAGACTACGGAAAACTTTACAAGGGATTAACTCTTGAAGCTGACTACAGGGGGCAGACATACACCCTCACAAAGTCATACACGCTCTATGAGTAATACAGGAGAAATGTTCATGAAGCATAAGAATAAGCGCGGTACGGTAACCGTAGAATCAGCGATCGCATTCACGATAACTGTTGTTTTTATCGCGGCAATAGTGTCTGCCATAGATTATTACCGCACGGATATCCTCATGAGGAGGTCTGTTGAACAGACCTGCGAGAAGATGTCTCTGCTTTATCCTGTCTCGGTTCCTGCAAGTGATCTGATATCTTCAGCGGTAAATGCTTTTCCTGATCTGGGGATTGGAAACACTAAAAGCGCGGATGTCATCTCAAAGGTGGCATCTGCAGGCATGGCCCTTGATGGAAAGACTGGTCATACAGTGAAGGAACTGATCCTTCAGGGGCTGTTTTCAAAGACGATGGAAGACCAGATAAGAAAAGCATTTATCGAGAGGAACGGCGGTTCTGACTTCTTTGCTCCGGATGAGATAAATGTGTATTTCGCAGTCAACGACAGCCACAACATTATCGAAGTGGTGACGGATTATTCAGTCGTTACCATAGCCGGAAAGAAAACGAGGAGCATATATTCGGTCATCCCGCTTTATGGAGAGCCTGTCCTTATGCTAAACGGAGAAGAGCACATGGAGACAGAGGAGGAAGACAAGGACGGTATCTGGTCACTTAATAATTTCGACAGGGGAGATGCGTTCAGGGAAAGATACGGAGCAAATCTTCCGAAGACCTTTCCCGTGGTGGATTCAGTCAACGGTGGCGAGGTTACGGCCATAAGGAGCATTGATCTCACTTCTCCTTACTATCAGGACACAAAGAATATCGAGAAGAAGATAATGGCAGATATCAAGTCTCTTAAGAGCTTTGAACCTCAGACTGTCACGATAAACGGCCAAAAATACAGTGTGGACAGGGTTGATTCCAGACATCTTAAGGTTATAATACCTGAAAACTCCGGTCCTATCGGCAAAGAAACTGTCGAGAAACTTAAGGGATATGCCTTTGTACAGGGCGTTATACTCGATATCAGCGAATACGGGACCTCGGAAAGATACAACAACTGACATGCCTGCCCCTTTATTGTATTAAAAATAATAATTTGTTATTATGTATGGGTATGTTTGGAGGTATGCAAATTGAGACATAATAACAGCGTAAGACGTCCCAGTCTTGCTAATTCAAAAATTACAACCGACAAGACGGCGTCTCTTTCAATTGGGGACTCTCTTAGGAAAGCCAAGACAAATCTTATCTTTTCCAGATTGCTTTTGGGTATTCTTCTCGTGCTTGCTGCCACAGTTGTCTTTGCGGCAGTATATCTTGGATATGCAAAGCCTATCTGGGACTACATCCTGAGAGTCGTTTCGTAATTACAGGTAAAAGGGGACAAGATGGACGACATTAAGGACAACCATTTTACTGAAAGTGAGTTAGAGGAATTAACCGATCTTTATAACGCAATGCTGACTATGAGGGACAGCACTGAGATGCATAAGTTCTTTGTGGATCTCTGCTCGATAAATGAGCTGCACTCATTTCTTCACCGTTGGCAGATCGTAAGAAGGATCGAACAGGGTAAGAGCTACGAAGAGATCATCAAAGAGATCTCACCGGCAGAAGAACCTGCAGCCGACAAGGCTGGCAATGGCAAGAAATCAACCGGCAGAGTGCGTGGTAAGGCCAGATCTTCAACGAAGGTCAGCTCCACGACCATTTCGAGAGTCAAGAACTGCTATGTAAATCCCGAAGGCGGATACAGAACGGCACTTGAAAGACTCAAGGAAGCTTCCGGAGAAAATAACGAACAAAAACAATAAAGGGTAACGTACAAAATGGGTTTAATTGAAAGCATTTTCGGCACACACAGCGATCACGAACTTAAGAGGATCAATCCTCTTGTTGACAAGGTCTTCTCATATGAAGAAGAGTATTCAAAGCTCTCTGATCATGACCTTGCAGGAAAGACCGCAGAATTCAAAAAGAGATATGAAGACGGTGAATCATTGGATTCATTGCTTCCTGAGGCATTCGCAACTGTAAGAGAGGCTTCCTGGAGAGTTCTGGGAATGAAGCCTTACAGAGTACAGGTCATCGGCGGTATCATTCTCCACCAGGGCAGAATCGCCGAGATGAAGACGGGTGAAGGTAAGACTCTCGTAGCTACAATGCCTGTTTACTTAAATGCACTTACAGGAAAGGGTGTTCACGTAGTAACAGTAAACGACTACCTCGCAAAGCGTGACTCTGAGTGGATGGGTAAGATCTACAAGTTCCTTAACATGAGCGTTGGTCTCATCATTCACGATATTCCCATGAAGGACCGTAAGAGCATGTATGCATGCGACATCGTTTACGGAACAAATAACGAATTCGGATTCGACTATCTCCGTGACAACATGGTCGTTAGCAAGGATCAGATCGCTCAGAGAGAACTGAATTACGCTATCGTCGACGAGGTCGACTCGATCCTAATCGATGAGGCAAGAACACCTCTCATCATTTCAGGCCGCGGAACAGAATCTTCAGACCTCTACCAGAAGGCTGATACATTTGTTAAGACCTTGAAGCAGTACACAGTTATCGAGACAGACGACAAGGTCGATATGGACGAACTCGTTGGTGATGCTGATTACGTTACAGACGAGAAGGCTAAGACATCAGTCCTTACAGCAAATGGTATCGCAAAGGCAGAGAAGTACTTCAATATCGAGAACCTCTCCGATCCTGATAACTTCGACCTTCAGCACTATATCAACAATGCTTTGAAGGCTAACGGTAACTTCAAGAAAGACCAGCAGTACATCGTACAGGACGGTCAGGTAATCATCGTAGACGACTTTACCGGACGACTTATGCCGGGCAGACGTTTCAGCGATGGTATCCACCAGGCTATCGAAGCAAAAGAGAACGTTAAGGTCGCAAATGAGAATAAGACACTTGCAACCATTACATTCCAGAACTTCTTCCGTATGTACACAAAGCTCTCCGGTATGACCGGTACAGCTTATACAGAGGAAGCAGAATTCAGACAGATCTATAACCTCGACGTTATCCAGATCCCTACAAACAGACCTATCGCGAGAATCGACGAGTACGACGCAGTATTCAAGACAGAGAACGGTAAGTATGCAGCTATCCTTAAGACAGTTAAGGAAGCCAACGATAAGGGCCAGCCTGTACTTGTCGGTACAGTTAACGTAGATAAGTCAGAGCTCCTTTCACGTATCTTCTCCAAGTATGGAATCAAGCACAACGTATTGAACGCTAAGAACCATATGAGAGAAGCTGAGATCGTTGCTCAGGCCGGCCGTAAGGGCGCTGTTACTATCGCTACGAACATGGCAGGCCGTGGTACCGATATTATCCTCGGCGGTAATGCTGAGTATATGGCTCTTCAGGAGATGAGAAGATTAGGTTATACAGAAGACCTTATCACTGCATCCACAGCTCATAACGAGACCGAAGACGAGCTTATCCTTGAGGCCAGAAAGAGATTCTCCGACCTCGAGAGCAAGTATAAGGAAGAACTCGCACCTGAGGCTGCTGAAGTAAGAGAGTTAGGCGGTCTTTACATCGTTGGTACAGAGCGTCACGAATCAAGACGTATCGATAACCAGCTTAAGGGACGTGCAGGACGTCAGGGTGACCCCGGAAGATCCAAGTTCTTCCTGTCACTTGAGGATGACCTCTTAAGAATCTTCGGTGGTGAAAGAGTTTCAGTTATCTATGAGAGCCTTGGAATCGAAGATGATATGGAGCTCCAGGTTAGATCTCTTACAAAGGTTATCGACAGCTCACAGAAGAAGCTCGAAGCAATGCACTTCTCAGCACGTAAGTCCGTCCTCGAATACGACGACGTTAACAACGTTCAGAGAACTATCACATACGATCAGAGAAAACAGGTCATCATGGGTGAGGACGTACACGGAATCTACCTCCAGATGATCGAGAGAGTTGCTTCAAGAGTCTGCAACCAGTTCGCTCTTGACGGCAAGATCACAACAACTGAGAGATATTCTCTCGGTAAGATGCTCGAAGAGATCTTCGGTCAGCTTCCTTCCGTTCTCCTCGTTCAGGACAGCAGCAAGGATATCCCTGATTGTGATGAGCTCGCAGAGAAAATTGCAGATGAGGCTAAGGCTGTCGTTGAAGAGAAGGAAAAAGAGATCACTAAGGAAGTCTTCCGTGAAGCTGAGCGTCAGATCCTCTTAAGAACAGTTGACCTCAAGTGGATGGATCACATCGATGCATTGGATCAGCTCTCCAACTCCATCAGAATGAGAAGTATCGGTCAGCACGATCCTGTTGTTGAGTATAAGCTCGAAGGTTCTGCAATGTTCGAAGAGATGAACGAGAACATCCAGAATGATGCTGTTAAGTTCATTATGAGAGCAAGATTCACTCCTGAGACACATATTGAGGCTAAGCCCCAGGTCAAGGAGATGAAGGAGAGCCACGCAAGTGCAGCCGCTGTAACACCTCAGTCTGCATCCAAGCGCATTGAGGGCACTGCAGGCAATAATGCTCCTCAGGCACCCATCAAGCGTGATTCCTCCAAGGTCGGAAGAAACGATCCGTGCCCTTGCGGTTCAGGCAAGAAGTATAAGGATTGCTGCGGCAAGAAGTAATTCTAATACTTAAGATCTAAAGACTTTACAGGGTCGGCAACAAGTTTGCCGGCCCTTTTTTTGTAATGTTTTTTGGCCGCATTTTCAATCGCGAAAACAGAAAATAAATTATATAATTGTCCTATGATTACAGATATTAAAGAATTTATTGAACGTGTAGACGGCGCTGCTGATTATATCAGGAGCGTTTTGTCTGACAGAACGCTTCCCGCTGTTTGTATCGTGCTCGGTTCGGGTTTAGGTCCGCTCTCTGAGATGGCTGAGGACGCCATAGAGATACCCTATAAGGATATTCCCGGATTCCCGGTATCGACAGCACCCGGACACAAGGGTTCCCTTATCGCAGGAAATCTTTCAGGAAAGCCGGTTTTCATGATGAACGGCAGGTTCCATTATTATGAAGGTTATCCGATGGAGACCGTTACTTTCTATGTCAGGGTAATGGGAAGATTAGGCGTAAAGGTCCTTCTTCTGACCAATGCTTCCGGCGGAATCAATCTCGAGATGAAAGTGCCCGAGTTAGTGGCAATTACAGACCATCTTTCATTTAATGCTGAACCTGTTTTAAGGGGTCCTAATATCGCTGAATTTGGCACCAGATTTCCTGACCAGTGTCATGTCTACGATCCTGAATTGACGGATACTCTGGTCAACAGCGCAAGAGACCTTAATATCAGGATAAGCAGAGGCGTTTATGCTTATACCAAGGGGCCTCAGTACGAGACGCCTGCTGAGATCAGAGCGCTCCGTGTAATGGGTGCTGACTGTGTCGGCATGTCTACAGTGCCTGAAGCTATCGCAGCTTCCCATATGGGAATAAGAGTTGCCGCTATGTCCTGCATAACAAATATGGCTGCAGGAATATCCGGAAACCCTTTGTCAGAGCAGGAAGTGCTTGATAATGCATCTTTGGCGTCAGCTAACAGCTGCGCGCTTGTTAAAGAGTTTGTTAAAAGAATCAATGTTTGAGAGGAAAGAATTCCAATGGCTAAATTCAATTACGAAGTAAGAGATATCAATCTTGCGCCGACGGGTATCGAGAAGATCGAATGGGCTTACCGCAACATGCCTGTTTTAAGGGCTATCGAGGCTGAGCTTATCGAGAAACAGCCTTTCAAGGGTATGAAGATCTCCGTATCCGTTCACGTTGAAGCAAAGACCGCGTGCCTTGCCAGAGCTTTGGCAAGAGGCGGAGCTGAAGTTGCTCTTACAGGATGCAATCCCTTATCCACACAGGATGACGTTGCTGCTGCACTCGCTTCGATGGACATAATGAACGTCTATGCAGTACACGGTGACGGTGAAGAGGAATACTGGGGCAGACTTAAGAAGGCATTGAGCTTTAAGCCTGACATCGTTATTGATGACGGCGGAGATTTTGCTTTGCTCCTGCATTCAGAACTTAAAGATATGGCAGCAAATGTGCTTGGCGGCTGTGAAGAGACAACGACGGGTGTTCACAGACTTGAGATCCTTAAGGGCGAGAACAAGCTTCTTTATCCTGTTATCGCTGTTAACGATGCTAGATGTAAGCACCTTTTCGACAACAGATTCGGAACAGGCCAATCTGTCTGGACAGCGATCATGGCTACTACGAACCTTGTAGTAGCCGGAAAGACAGTTGTTGTCGCAGGTTACGGCATGTGCGGCAGAGGCGTTGCCATGAGGGCAAAGGGTCTTGGCGCAAAGGTTATCGTTACTGAGATCGATCCAGTTAAGGCATGCGAAGCAATCATGGAAGGTTATCAGGTCATGACCATGGATGAGGCAGCTCCGCTTGGTGATTTCTTCGTAACCGTTACAGGCTGTAAGGATGTAATCGTAGGAAGACATTTCGAGGCCATGAAGGATGGTGCGGTATGCTGCAATGCAGGGCATTTCGACTGTGAAGTAAGTGTTGCCGAGCTGAAGAAAATGTGCGTTGAGCAGACTGAACTCAGAAATAACATCATCGGATATAAGCTTTCCAACGGTAAGACTGTCTGCGTTATCGCTGAAGGAAGACTTGTTAACCTCGCATCAGGTGACGGACATCCTGTAGAGATCATGGACATGAGCTTTGCTCTGCAGGCACAGTCTGCAATGTATATTGCCACAAACAAAGACAGGCTCCCGATTGATGTATATCAGACTCCTGAAGTCATCGACAACAGGGTAGCCGAGATCCTTTTGGGAACAAAGGGAATCAAGATCGACGAGCTTACGGAAGAGCAGAAGAAATATATAAGTTCCTGGGATCTTTGATATTTCATAGACAATTTAGACTAAAAACAGCAAGTGCCGGAGTAAATCTTCGGCACTTGTTTGTACTATATAATAATTTATAATATATGAGGAAAAATATGGATTGGAGGCCATAAGATGGCTTTAAGAAATTTAGTACTTGAAGGTGACCCGCTGCTTCGCAAGACAAGCAGACCTGTAGAGGAGATCACACCCAGGATCATTAAGCTCCTGGATGATATGGCTGACACTATGTATTTCGAGGGCAGAGGCATCGGCATTGCAGCTCCCCAGGTCGGCGTTTTAAGAAGAGTATTCATCGTTGACGTAGGTGATGAGCACGGTCTTATCGAGTTTATCAATCCTGAGATCCTTGAGGCCTCCGGCTCACAGACAGATAACGAAGGATGTCTTTCTGTTCCCGGCAAGACATGCGAAGTCGAGAGACCTTCGCATGTCAAGGTTAAGGCTCTTGACCGTAACGGCAACGAGTTTGAACTCGAAGCTGATGACCTTCTTGCCAGATGCATCTGTCATGAGAACGATCACCTGAACGGTATTCTCTTCATTGACAAATCTGTTGACGGTAAGATCTATAAGACTGAAAACGCTGAGGACTGATAATATGGACAGGCGTGAACTTAAGATAATATTCATGGGAACGCCTGAATTCGCGGAGACGAATCTCAAGGCACTTATCGAAGGCGGCTACAATGTCGTCCTTGCACTCTGCCAGCCGGATAAGCCCGTAGGACGCAAGCATATCCTTACAGCTCCTCCGGTAAAGGTCCTGGCTCAGGATAACGGCATTGAGGTTTATCAGCCCGATACATTAAAGACTGAGGAAGCACTCGAAAAGCTTTCCTCATATAACGCAGATCTCATTGTTACCGCAGCATACGGAAAGATCCTTCCCAAGGCAGTTTTGGATCTTCCTAAATATGGCTGCATAAATTGCCACGGCAGCCTTCTTCCTGCAAGAAGAGGCTCTGCGCCCGTTCAGCGCGCAGTTCTGGAAGGTGATAAGGTAACAGGCATCACATTCATGAAGATGGATGTCGGTATGGATACGGGAGACATCATCGAGAAGATCGAAGTCTCCATTGATCCCAATGAACACACGGAATCACTCATGAACAGACTTGCTGTTGCAAGCGCTGAGAAGCTTCCTTCAATTATCGATTCATGGGTGGCAGGAGAACTTACTGCAACAAAGCAGGACGATTCACTCGCAACCTCATGCCCTCCGATAAGACCTGAGGAAGGCGAGTTCACATGGGATCAGGATGCATCGGATATTCATAACAGGGTAAGAGCTTTGAGCGCCTGGCCCGGTGCATTTGTAATGAAGGGCGAGAACAAGCTCAAAGTGCTTGATTCAGAAGTAGTAGAGGACGAGACGCTTATCCCGGCTGAGCTTATGAATGTCCAGCCCGGAATCGTAGTCAAAGCTAAAGGTGAGAACCTTATTGTTAAGTGCGGCAAGGGATTTCTAAAGGTAAAGGAACTGCAGGTGCCGGGGGGCAAGAGACTGGCTTCAAGAGACTGCGCCCATAATTTCACCGTCGGAAATCCGATAATGTAGGAGTAGCCTTATGTCTGACGAGATCAAGTATAAGAAGAAAGAACTGCAAAGATTAATTGCCGAGGATAATGAAAGAGAATTATGCTTTCTCATGCTCTACTGGGTATATGAGAAGGATGCTTATTCCAATCTCGTAATCAAGAAGGCAGATAAGATCGCTAGCGCTGAGGGCAAGAAGATCGATTTTGCGAGAGCCATGCTCTATGGAACTCTGACATATACATTCACGATCGATTTCCTTATCAGACATATAACAAAAGAAGAGACCGAGTTCATGGATCCTGTTGCAAGGACCGCTATAAGGATGGCAGTCTGGCAGATCCAGTTCGGCAACAACATTCCTGCTTATGCAGCTGTAGATGCTTCCGTTGAGATCACGAAGAAGTATAACCACAAAGCATCAGGCTATGTAAATGCTGTTTTGAGAAAGTTCGCTGAAGCTCCTGAAGCAAAGCGTTATCTCGACCAGTTTAAGCCCGGTATCAGAGTTGCATTAAAGCCTGAGATCTATGGTGTATTGAAGAAAGACTTTGGTAAGCAGGAAGCTTTTGAGATCGGCAAAGCATTCTTAGAGCCTCTTAACATCACCGTAAGATTCGATGCTCATAAGGTCGATCAGGATACACTTTTAAAAGAGCTTAAGAAGGAAGGAATTTCTGCTGTTAAGGGCAGCTTCATTCCTGACTGCGTTGAGATAACAGGCGGACTTAACGGCCTTGAGAATTCCGAGTGCTTCAATAAGTACGGAATGTTCGTTCAGGGTCAGGGTGCAATGCTCGCGTCCCACGTGGCACACCCCAGAGTTGCTGACAAGATACTTGACTGCTGTGCAGCTCCCGGAGGTAAGTCCACCCATATGGCACAGATGTGCAGGGATGATCTCTATATCTATGCCGTTGACATCAATGAGTCCAGATTAAAGCTCATAAAGGATAACTGTGAGAGATTGGGCCTTACATCCATTGAGACGATCTGCGCTGACGCATCGACGATCAATAAGGATGATAAGGATTCCAAGAAGTCTTATGACATCGTATTGTGTGATGTCCCTTGCAGCGGCCTGGGTCTTCTGGGAAGAAAGCCTGATATCAGGGATAAGTTTACTTACGATGAATTGGACGAGCTCCTTCCTTTGCAGTATTCGATCTTAGAGCATGCAGCGAAAATGGTCCGTCCCGGCGGAACTCTCATTTACTGCACATGCACTCTTAATTCAGATGAGAACCAGAATCAGGTTGAGGCTTTCCTTTCAGAACACCGTAAGTTCCATACTGTTCCGATCGACAAGTATCTTCCTGAGGGGATATATATGGACGAGGAAAGAGAAGAGAGTGTCGCAAACGGCATGATCACGCTTCTTCCTCATAAAGATAAGTGCGAAGGATTCTTTATCTGCCGCATGGAAAGAGACAGAAAGGAAGATTGATCTTGAAGGATAAGTTCTGTCTGGATCTAACTCTTAAAGATCTTACAGCCTGGTGCGAATCACGGGGCGTTCCTAAATACCGCGCTTCGCAGATCTACGGCTGGCTCTCATCAGGCGCTGTATCCACTGATGACATGACGAATGTTCCCAAAAACGTAAGAGCAATGCTCGAAGAGGACTTCATTTTCGGCGGCTTTGAATTGAAAGAACACCTGGTATCCAAGCTCGACGGTACAGAGAAGTTCGTATATAAGCTCTACGACGGCAACATCATTGAGACTGTAGCCATGAGATATAAGACTGGAATCTCCGTCTGCATATCTTCTCAGGCCGGATGCCGCATGGGCTGTGCTTTCTGCGCATCCGCAAAGATCGATTTCGGAAGAAACCTCTCAGCTGGTGAACTTCTTGCACAGGTTTCCGTTACTCAGAAAGTCCTGGGCGAGAGGGTGCACAGCGTAGTAATAATGGGCATCGGTGAGCCTTTCGATAACTACGATAATGTTATGGGCTTTATAAGGCTTGCAAATGATCCGGACGGCTTAAATTTAGGCGCAAGACATATTACTTTATCCACATGCGGACTTGTTCCAAAGATCGAGGAATTTACAAAAGAAGGTCTTCAGGTAAACCTTGCAGTATCACTGCATGCGCCTAATGACGAGCTCCGTAAAAAACTCATGCCGGTTGCGAAGGCTTATTCTATCGAGCAGCTCATGAGGGCATGCAAGGACTATACAAAGGCTACAAGCAGAAGGATTACTTTCGAGTACAGCCTTCTGGCAGGAATAAACGACACGCCCCAATGCGCAGCGGAACTCGTTAAGCTCTTAAAGGGCGGACTTTATCACGTGAATCTCATTGCAATGAATAAGGTGCCGGGTACTAAATTCCAGTCGGCATCTCCGGCAAAAGTAAAGCAGTTCAGGGATATCCTTGAATCCGGCGGAATAAATGCTACTATCAGGCGTGAGATGGGCAGCGACATTATGGCCGCATGCGGTCAGCTCAGAAGGGGAACAATAGAGGCAGAAAGATGTTAGCTTACGGAATGTCAGAAAAAGGTCCCTCAAGGGATACAAACGAAGACAGTTTTGCCTATTCAACCATTGGAAGTTATTTCTGCATGGTCGTTGCAGACGGTGTCGGCGGTGAGAATTGTGGTGAGATAGCCAGCAAGATCGCTGTAAACGGCGTCATGACCACCTTAAAGGACAGCCTTGCTTTTATCGACAGCAAGGATGAGCTTCCGCAGTTCCTTAAGGTCATATTCAACAGAGTCAATATCATGATCCTTCACGACTGCCTTGAGAACAGGGAGCGTATGGGCATGTGTACGACTCTTACCGTTGCGCTTCTTAAGGGAACGGAACTTACTATCGCACATATCGGAGATACCAGAGGGTATCTTCTTCACGGTTCGGAGCTCATTAAGCTCACCGAGGATCATAATGAAGCAGGAAAGCTCGTAAAACAGGGTCTTCTTTCTGAGGATGAGGCCAAGTACCATCCCGGCAGATCAAGGCTTTTCAAGGTCGTAGGGGAGAACCAGTATCTTAATCCTGATATTTACAGTTATAATATAAGTTACGGTGATCTGGTCTTCCTGTGCTCAGACGGACTATATTCCTATATGAGCAACGAACAGTTCAAGGCCTGCACTATGGAAAGGAATAAACCTGAGAGCATCTGCAGCAAGCTCATTGCCCAGGCGCTTGAAGGAGAAAGTACAGACAATATTACGGTTACAGTTGTAAGGGCAGAGCCCGTAACCGAATTATAAGGAGATAATATGGCAAATCAGGTTCACGGCCCGGAGGGCATGATATTTGCGAATAAGTACAGGATCGTCAAGCTCATAGGCTCAGGCGGCATGGCTAACGTATATCTCGGAATCGATATGAATACCGGCGTAAACGTTGCCATCAAGATCTTAAAGCCCGAGTTCTCATCTGACGATGAGTTCATCAGAAGATTCGATGCCGAAGCTAAATCGGTTGCTTCATTGAATCACGCAAATATCGTTAAAGTTTACGGTGTAGGACACGAAGGTAATTTCAGATATATCGTTCAGGAATATATCGAAGGCATCACGGTAAAAGACCTCATCAACCAGAACGGTCACCTTGACTGGAGAAATGCAGTCCCGATTGTTATCCAGATCGGCCTTGCTCTGGATTACGCTCACCAGAACGGAATCGTTCACAGAGACATTAAGCCTCAGAACATCCTCATCTCTCGTGACCGTGTCGCAAAGATCACTGACTTCGGTATCGCACGTGCCGCTTCATCCACAACGATCACGATGACAGGCGTTCAGATGGGATCAGTTCATTACTTCTCACCTGAGCAGGCAAGAGGCGGTAATGTAGGACCTCAGTCAGATATTTATTCTCTTGGTGTATCACTTTTCGAGATGGTAACGGGAAGACTTCCTTTCGATGGAGATTCCAATGTTGCCATCGCGGTTAAGCACTTGCAGGAGACACCTCCGGTTCCTTCATCACTCATGCAGGGCATTCCGAAGGGTCTTGATTCCATCATTGCAAAATGTATGCAGAAGAGCCCCGAGAGACGTTATCAGACAATGCGTCAGCTCGTAACAGAGCTCGACTCTTTGCTCGTAGATCCTAACGGTGTATATGGTGTCATTTCCAATGTGCCCGAAAAGGCTGTCAATTCAGATACCACCATCTCTTTCAGACAGGATCCTGAATACGAGAAGATCTCCGAGATCGAGAAAAGTGCTGAAGCAAGACGCATCTCCAGATTCAGGGATAATGTCCTTCTTGCTCTCATTATCGTTGTCATCATCGGCGTTCTTATCGGTATCGGAATCCTTGTAATAAGAGCCGTCGGCAATGCAACGGAGATCTCTGTCAATACCGACTATACTGTCGAGAATTATGTCGGCCTTAAGGCTGATGAGGTAATCAGCAGACTTGATGCAGCCCAGGTTTACTATACGATCGACTATAAGGTCACAGATAAGGAGCCTGGTATCGTTATCGCACAGAGCATTAAGGAAGGCGTTACGATCTCAACAACAAACAGACTTAATCCTCTTGTTATCACCGTATCTTCTGCAGATGAGTCCATTATCCTGCAGGAATATGCAGGCGCTAACTATCAGGATGCGTTCAGATCACTTAAGAACCTTGGTCTTGAACCGGTTCTCCGTCTTGAGCCTTCTGACAAGTACGAAGCAGGTCTTGTTATCAGAACTGAGCCTGAAGCAGGCACACAGCTCTTAAGAGGTGAGACGGTAATCATTATCTACGCTACTGAGCCTTCTTCATCAGTTGTTCCTGATGTAGTCGGAAATACAGTAGCAGAGGCTAAGAAGAAGCTTGAAGAAGCTAACCTCAACTACTCTGTTGAAGGTTCTGCAGAGGTTCTCGCTCTTGATGCCAAGAAGCAGTACGTAATCCTTACAAACCCTGTAGCAGGTACGACTGTAGGAAGAAAATCTTCAGTTAAGCTTTACGTTGGTACGAAGGAAGACTATCAGAACGGCGGTACGCCTACTCCTACACCTCCTCAGGCTGTAGTCGAGATAGTCATGAAGGGTACCGGTACCGTAACAGGTTCAGGCAAATACGATCTTAATACCCAGGTAACGCTCACAGCTACACCTGCTAACGGATTCAAGTTCGAATACTGGATGGACTCTTTAGGCAATATCGTATGCTACACACCGAACTTCACATTCGTAGTTAAGGAGAGCACTACATATACCGCTGTATTCTCGGCGCTCCCGACCAATACTCCGGTACCGCCTACGGATACACCTGTTCCGCCTCCGCCGACGAATACACCTGTTCCGCCGCCGGATCCGGGTCCGGGTGGAGGAGACAACCCTGATCCGCAGGATC
Organism: Oscillospiraceae bacterium; assembly: GCA_902782235.1. Classification (GTDB taxonomy): domain Bacteria; phylum Bacillota; class Clostridia; order Saccharofermentanales; family Saccharofermentanaceae; genus Saccharofermentans. The sequence goes on along the minus strand of CACZML010000002.1, from coordinate 50,750 downwards.
CTAACCAGAACCAACAGAATCCCGGTCCGGGCAACAACGGATAAGGTAAAGGGAAGATGGCAGATGTCGATCCTTTTCGAGGCGTAATCACTAAGGGCGTGGGCGGTGTTTATACCGTCCGCTTCGAAAACGACGGCATAAATGAGTATGTCCAGTGCGCAGCAAGAGGACAGTTCAGACTTAAGGGAATAAAGCCGGCTATCGGCGACAGGGTTACCATAATGCCTTCAGGTGATCCTGATATTCCTTATGTCATAACTGATATCTCTGAACGTGTAAGCTTTATCGCAAGACCCCCTGTGGCAAATCTCTCGATAATGCTTCTGACTTTCTCGGTTACAAATCCTGAACCCGACCTTACTTTGCTCGATAAAATGCTTCTGGTGTGCTCTTTAAGAGACATCAAGCCGGTCATCATCTTTACCAAGAGTGACCTTAATGAAGATAATGGTGAGAGGCTTTGTTCAGTTTATACGAAGGCAGGTTATGAAGTTCTGTTATCTTCACCTGATAAGCCTCTTACCAAAAGTGATCTTAAGGATATAATAGGTGATGGAATTGCCGCCTTTGCGGGTCCTTCAGGTGTCGGCAAGAGCACGCTTTGCAATTCTCTTTTAGGGTATGACCTGATGGAGACAGGCGAAGTAAGCGCCAAGATAAAGCGCGGAAAGCATACGACGAGACATGTTGAACTTCACGAGTTTTTCGACGGCTTTATATGCGACACACCGGGATTTACTTCTCTTTCATTAGAGGACCAGGGTGTCGATTACAGGGATGTTCTTTACGGATATCCTGAGATAACTTCCATAGCGACAGGCTGCAGGTTCGATGACTGCTCGCACAGGAAAGAAGACGGCTGTGTTGTAAGGAATGCCTTATCTGAAGGGCTGATAGACGAAGGCCGGTACGAGAGATATAAGAGCTTTTACACGGAGCTTTACGATAATAGGAACAATTACAAGCATAGGAGAAAGCAATGAAAGATATTGAGATAGCACCGTCTATACTTGCTGCTGATTTCGGCTACCTGATGAGAGACATCAAGGCTGTTGAGAATAATGCCGAATACCTCCATATTGATGTTATGGACGGACACTACGTAAATAACATTTCCTTCGGTATCCCGGTTATCCAGTCGATCCGTAAGTATACGGACATGAAGTTCTATACGCATCTCATGATCACCAATCCCGAGAAGTATATCAAGGCTTTCGCAGATGCCGGTTCCGACAATATAACTTTCCATCTTGAGTGTTCCGATGATCCTGATAAGCTCATCGAAGAGATCCGTTCATTAGGCTTAAGCGCAGGAATCTCTATCCATCCCGACACTCCTGTCGAGAAGGTTTTTCCTTATATCGGTAAGGTCGACATCATCCTTATCATGACTGTTTATCCGGGTTTTGGCGGCCAGGGTTATCTGCCTTCTTCTAATGAGAGGATCGCAAAGCTTCGAAAAGCGATTGACGAGCAGGGCGCTGATACGATCATTTCCGTTGACGGCGGTATCACTCTTGCCAACGTTAAGGAAGTATACGATGCAGGCGCCAGACTGTTTGTTGCAGGAAGCACTGTGTTTAACGCTGAAGATCCTGCCAAGGCTATTGAAGATCTTAAGTCATGCGCTACCTTATCGTAACGGGAGGCCCTTTGCCTCAGGAAGCTTCTGATGTCATAAGAAGTTTTTCCGCATCCATAGAAGAGAAGGTCATCATTGCCTGTGATTCAGGCTGTGATCATCTTGCGCGTCTGAATATTGTTCCTGACATCCTGTTAGGCGATATGGATTCCATTTCCCAAAAGGGACTTAAGTTTGCTGAGAAGAATAAAGTCTTTACTGAGATCTATCCCGTCGAAAAGGACTGGACTGACACAGAGATAGCTCTTAACAAGACTGAAGCAGGTGACAAGATCATGCTCTTGTGTCCGGTATCTGCAAGGATCGATCATGTTATCGCAAACCTTGGAATAGCTTTGAAGCTTAAGGGTGAAGGAAGAGACATCGTTGTTACAGATGGCGTTACTTACTGTTACCCTTTGTCAGGCGAAGATAAGGTGCAGATAGATGTGACACCTTATGAAGGAGAAGCAGCTGTATCCCTTATCCCGTGGAACTTCGGGAAGAAAGTTAAGGGTGTAACGACTAAAGGCCTTTATTATCCGCTTGATGACAGTGAACTTACTGCCGGATCTTCTTTCTCTTTTTCGAACCATCCGAAAAAGTCCGCAAAAAAGATCTCTGTTTCCATAAAATCAGGAATGCTCTTAGTCGCAGTTACTAAATCCGTGTAACGCAATAATACCAGGGGTTTCCAGCTTTTCTGTTTTTGCAAATGTGATTTTAGGGTGCCAAAATTGAGACTTTTGGCTATTGAATGAGACTGCAAAACCGACTAAACTTAAACTGCAAATGAATGAACGCATCCTTTTTCAAGGGGTGCGTTTTTTTATGGCTAAATTTTTATACGGAGGAACAGAACATGATGGATTACGAGAGTTTCAAGAAGAGAGTTATGAGAGAGTTCCTGGATTACATGCCGGAGAAATATCAGGACTGCGAACTCGAGCTTAGAAAAGTCCCGAAGGTGAATACCTGCCTTACAGGCGTGGTGATAAAGCCTAAGGGCAAGAAAAAATCTTACTGCAGCCCGACCTTCTATATGGAGAGAATGTACGATCAGTATCTTGACTGTAATTCTTTCGAGAAGGTCATGGCCAATCAGGCGATCTACCTTGAGGAGTCGCTCAAGTATATGCCTGAGGATGTTATGAAGCTGGATTTTGCAACGATGAAGGATAAGATCGTTTTCCAGGTCGTAAATACCAAGGAGAATCAGGAGATGATCAATCTCTGTCCGCACAGGGACTTCATGGATCTGACGATCGTATACAGAGTGATCGTCAATGTTGATGAGCACGGTGTCTCCGGCTTCCTTATTACGCACGACATAGCAAATGTCGAAGATCTTACAGAGAAGCTTTTATACAGTCTTGCAAAGAAGAATACAAAGAAGATCTTCCCGTTCAAGAGCGAGCGTATCGAAGAGACAATGAGCCGCATGATGAGACGCTGGGGAGCAACAGATAAGGACGTAGAGAATTCTTTTGCAGGTATGGACGAAGTGCCTGCAAAAGAAAGAGTTTATGTCATCAGCAATGAATACGAATTCTTCGGTGCGAATGCACTCCTTTATACGGACGTGCTTAAAAAGGTGGTAAAGAACATCGGAACCGACTGCTACATACTGCCTTCATCGGTCCATGACCTTGTTATCCTGTCGACCGAGACTTTCTCTGAGAGCTCCAAGCTCATCAGTCTTGTCAGGGAAACAAACAGCGAACACGTAAGAACATCCGACAGATTGTCCGACAGCATCTATAAGTACAGCATCGAGAACGGATCGATCGAACGTGTTGAAGACCAGGTGGAGGAAGCATCGTGAGACATAAACGGTTGAGAAAATGCAGGAACCGGATATTATCCGGTCTGCTGACGGCAACAGTTGCGATATGCACGTTGCCGTTTTTTATTGGAACTTTGAATGTTAATGCCGCGGTATTAAGCTCTAATGCCCTCGTTACGGAAAGCAATACTAAAGCTGCCGGATATAAGAGCGAGAAGGCTTTCCGTGATGCGATACTTGCTGCCTGCAAGAAGATGGACGGAGTCAAATACCAGTGGGGCGGCGGTGGCTGGAACGGCATCGACTGCGCCGGCTCTGTAAGTCTTGCGTACAGTGTTGCCCTTAAGACTGCAAAGATAACAGGCACGTCAGGTTCTTACGGAAAGAAGACCTTGTCTTATTCAGGTGGCGGAACGCCGGATAAATACGGATTTGAGAGACCGGGATTTGCAGGAATAAAGTCCAGCTTTACTAACGGCATTCTTAAGAAGAGAAGCATAAAGCCATCGGAGAATCACTTTTCAAGCTTTGAGACCAACGGCAAGAAGGGTATCCAGAACGATGAGTGGATCAACATAATCAATAAATACGGCTTTAAGCCCGGCGACATGATCATGTGGTGGAACGACAATAATGATAAGACGAATGCCCAGCACATAACGATTTACGCAGGAATCGAGAATGGCACCGCAATGCACTGGACTGCCAGTTCCACTTCCGGATACTTCCTTAAGAAGTCTCTTGCGAGCAGTTCATCAGAATCCGGTAAAGGCAGCTTTACGGGCTTCATGGGGCTTAAGGCAACAGGATTAGTCGATGTTGCTTATGTAGGCTTCACACTTGATAAGAGAGACCCGTCCGGCATCAACTATACTGGTGCGATTTTCTCGGTATTTAAGGATCCTGAACTAAACGATCTGACAGGTGAACTGCGCGATGAAGACGGCGATGGTATCTACACAGATTACTTTGCACTTAGCGGTTCTACATATACAAAGCAGAAATACAAAATGACCGCGATGACAGGCCAGCAGGGAAGTTATGAGGATACCATCTATATCCGGGAGACGACTGCTCCGGATGGCGTGATCCTGCCTGACGGAACAAAGAAAAGCTTAAAAGATCAGGACGGGAATGTCCCCGGTATCTATAAGTTTATGGATACGAACGGATATGCAGTTCATATAAGGCTTACCGAAACAGACGGATCAAAAGGAAAGCTCGAATACTCGGTTTCTAAGATCGGCGGAGATGAACTCTATCACACGGTAAAAAGTGATTACGCCTACACTTCAGGTTCGGAAGTTGTGCTCATAACGAATATGGAAACAACGGATTCTACGGCCGGCAGAGGTAAAGGTGCAGGACTCTATACAGACGGAAGCAGCATTTCTTTGGAGAAGACCACGACGACAGCATTCGATATTACATCGACTGTGTTTACTGTAACGGAGGATTCAAAACTTGTAGCTACATATAAGTATTCTGACGGCAGCTGGAACTGGTATGACGCTTATGGCAGCAAGTGGTCATCTGAATCGTTTCCGATCAAGTACAGCACCGAATATGTTGTGACTGAAGAGTTCGAAAAAGATGAAGCTTTTAAGTGCATTGACGGAAACGAAATTGATTTTGAATATACTAACGATTCCGGTTGGATGAAGACCGGCGATACGACATACCAGTATAAGTTCAAAACAGAAGGCATTGATTCTAAGAAGACATATTCCTTTAAGTGCGAGAACAACAAACTGTCAGGCGAGTTCTCCGCAGATAAGAAAGTAACTGATGAAGACGATACGAAGGATGGTTTTGTTTTCGAGCTCTGGAATAAAGACATGACTTTGGAACTTGCGGAAGGAGTGTCAGAGAAAGATGGAAAAGTATTGTGGAAAACAGCGGGCGGAAGTGACCTTGAATTTTTTGATGTTCCAGCCGGAGATTATGTACTTGCAGAGATTTATCCTGATAAAGGGTATAGAGGAACTTCGGCGTCGTTCACATATAAGATCCCTGAGGGGTTCGAGATGGGCCCGGATGAGAAATGGATCAGGAAGATCACAATAGGTACTGATAAAGTTGCCGAGACAATTACCAATGACAGAACCGAAGGAAAGATAAAGGTAACCAAGACTTCGGAAGATAAACAGGTTGGCAATGTTGAATTCAGCATCTTCTATGGCGGCAAGGGTAATGAGCCCTCATGGCAGACTTCAGAACTGACAAAGGGCAAGACTGATTCTCTCGGATTAGTCTATTTCTCTAATCTTCCGACAGGGTGGTACCGGATCGATGAGAAGATAGAGCCGGCTTACAAAGCTGTCTGGGACGATGGTTCAGAGGGCAGGACAAGGATCGTAAGGATCACTGAAGAAGACGATAACAAGGTGATCGAAGTAAGCGTTACCAATAAGCTTGATATCAATCCTGATATCACAACCACGCTCACTGATATGAATGGTTCTCACGCCGCTAATTGCGGTAAGAGCATAAATCTTACTGATAAGGTGCATTTCGAAAATCTGACGGCAGGCTATGAATATAAGATCAAAGGAAGTCTGACAGACCGCATAAGCGGTGAAGTCTTAAAGGATAAAGACGGCAAGGAATATAAGGCGGAAGTCTCATTCAAAGCGGACAGTTCACTTGGAACCTTAAGTAAGGATGATCAGGGCAGAGATGTTGTAACAGGCGATGTGTATGTGAAGTTTAATATCGACAGCAGCTATCTGTATTCCCGGGCATTCGGGCAAGGTGCTCAATCTCTTGCGATCGTATGCGTTGAGGAACTGTACTTCAGGGATATCCTGATCGCAGAGCATAAGGATCTGGATGATGAAGACCAGACCGTAACTGTGGAGCCGAAGATCTCAACTACTGCTTCAGACAGCAAGACGAATTCAGGTGTGCTGACGCTTGCAGACAGTGTTGGAATTAATGACAAGGTAAGCTTCGAAGGCCTTGATCCCGGTGACAGGTTTGTAGTTACCGGAACACTTATGGATAAGAGTACCGGACAGATCTATGTGGATCAGGAAGGAAAGACTTATTCAGAGGAAGTTTCCTTTGTTCCTGAGTCAGCAGAGGGCTTTGTAATAGTCAGCTTTGAAGATGTGAAGGTGCCGGAAGATTCAGCAGGGCTTGTAGTTTTTGAAGTCCTGAAGATTGAAGGAACCGATCTTCCGATAGCAGCTCACGAAGACATTGAAGATGAAGGACAGACTTTGAGAAGACCTTCATGTAAGACGGTTGCGGCTACAGTTAAGGGTGATAAGACATTCCTTAATAATTCGACAGTCACGATAGTGGATCATGTGAGCTATTCCAATCTGGAAGCGGGTCGTACATATTATGCAAAAGCGACACTGAAGCTTACGGACGGAACGGAAGTAACTAACAAGGGAAACGAAGTCGTATCGCTCCAGCAGTTTGAACCGGAGCAGCCTTCAGGGGTGGTTGATGTAACTATTAAGTTCAAGTCATCCGGTCTGGAAGCAGGTGACACTGTTGTGGTTATCGAGAATATCTATGACATGTCCACAGAAGAAGAGATCGCGCAGGGTATCCAGACTGAAGACGTCAGGGTAATATCCCACGAGGATCTTAATAACAAAGACCAGAGCCTTGCGGTTACCAACCTTCCTATATCAGGTGAGCTTTTAAGCGGAGAATCCGTCTGGGGTTTTGTTGTCTTCTTCATATCGATCGGTGCCGGAGCAGTGGCAATCACTATTGAAGTCAAAAGGAAAAGGATCAAAAGGACAAGAAGATGGTAAGTAAGATACGCAAAGGCATTTTGGCATCAATTCTGACAGCTTTATCTGTAACCGGTCTTCTGGCCGGATTTAAAGAATATGCGAAGTCATTTGTAAGAGAATCTGTAAAAGAAGAGATATTGGATATGACGGATACAGGAGATCTGGTTTTCGAAGTGCCGGCAGGGGATTATCTTTCCATAGAAGGTGAAGAAGGAGAACCAGAGACAGATGTGCTGGACAGCTGGTTAGGGATCACAGGCTATATATCAGGCAATGATAAGGCCTGTGAATCCCTGCATCTGGCAGGAATAATAGAGATACCGTCACTTGGCATTGAAGAGCCTGTCTGGGAAGAGAATACCAAGCTTGCCATGCGGTACGGTGTGATACTGATGAAGAACACTGCGCGCCTGGAATCCCCCGGTAATGCGGTGATCGTAGGACACAGAAATACGATTACACATACGATCTTCGATAAGCTTACGAAGATAAAGAAAGATGATGACGTCACGATAACCACGCCCGACGGCTTTACGCATAATTATAGGGTGAACGGTACTTACTACTGTTCACCCTATGAACTTCAAAACTATGTAGGTACTTCAAGCGACTATCCTGTAATGATCACTCTCGTTACCTGTGCCAGGGAAAAAGGCAACAGCTGGCGCTTTATCGTTACCCTAATTCCTTCCTAAGGATCAGAGCTCGGCTCTGTGGCTTATGCCAAGCTCCTCAGCTACTGCGAAGAATGCCTTTCTGGAATTCCTGATGGATACTTCGGAAACGCAGAAAGCAAGACGGCAGTAACCGGGACGTGCGAAGCTGGAGCCCTTAACGAGAAGGAGATTCTGCTTGGCACAGATCTTTGCGAACTCTTCATCTGTTAATCCCTTAGGTGTATTCATGAAGATGTAGAGAGCACCGTTAGGTTTAACTGCATCAAAGCCTGCGTCAACGATGTTGGAGTAAAGAAGGTTTCTTCTGTTCTCGTAGTTGGCAACATCTACCTTAGCGTAAATAGCCTTCTCGATAACCTTCTGCCAGATAGCGGGAGCATTAACGCTTCCAAGTGTTCTGTTGGAAAGAACGATAGCGCCTGTAAGCTCAGCGAAATCAGCGCACTTAGGTGAAACAAGAGTATAACCGATTCTCTCGCCGGGGAGTGACAGCGACTTGCTCCATGAGAAGCAGATGATGAGGTTGTCAATATACTTGAGAGCACAGGGAACCTCTGCTCCGTCGTATGCCAGGTCGATATAAGGCTCATCAGAGATAACATAGATAGTGTGGTCCTGCTTCTTGAGCATATCGTTAAGCTCTGTAAGGAGCCCGGCCGGATATACGACGCCGGACGGGTTGTTAGGAGAGTTAACGATGATGGCCTTGGTCTTTGACGTGATAGCCTTTTCGATATCAGCGATGACGGGCATGAACTTATCGTCAGTCTGAACGATGACAACCTTGCCGTTGTGGTTTGCAACATAGCCGTTGTACTCCATGAAGTAGGGTGCAAGAAGGATTACTTCGTCATCAGCGTCGAGGAGCGCGTGAAGAACGTCGTTCATTGCGGATGCAGCGCCGACAGTCATGCAGATTGCATCAGGACCGATCTCCATTCCGGCTTCCTTGCCGCGCTTTTCAGCTACGATCTGGCGTGTGGACGGATATCCGGCATTAGGCATATAGCCGTGCATTCCGGGTGTGGGATTGTTTGCAAGGTCCTTTAACGCATCGAAAACTTCCTTCGGAGGCTCTAAGTCGGGATTGCCGATAGAGAAGTCGTATACATTCTCAGCGCCATAGATAGCCTTAAGTCTGCCGCCTTCTTCGAACATCTTACGGATCTCTGAGCCGCCCTTAAGAGCTTCAGCCATTTTCTTGGAAATCATAGTAATACCTCTTATAAATGAAAATTAGCAATAATATAGCACAAATAATAAAGACGAAGTAGCACTTGGATCTATAAGTGGACTGGAGCGAACTTGCGGAGTGCTTATACAGATTCTTCCGAGCTGATGGCGGAGATAGCGTTATCCACATCTGTGCTTACAGGTATGGTTCCAACCGTCTCGTAATCGTAGGACGGGTTCTGGAGTCTGTTAACGAAGAATCTCTCGGACATCGGCTTGTCGAAGAAGAAAGACTGGAAAAGGTTGCAGCCGCACATCTTGAGGTCGTCGACCTGTTTCTGTGACTCAACGCCTTCGCAGATGACCTTGTAACCTAAGATGTTTGCAAGGTTGATCATGTCATTCGTGATGATACGGCCCTTCGGGTCGTCAGGGTCAAATCTGTCTGCACCGATCTTAACGTAGCTTGCATCCATATCGTGGAGAAGGGTAAGCGTGGACTGGCCGGTGCTGAACTTATCGAGAGTAACGAGAACTCCGGCTTCGCTCAGTGTATGGCTGACATCCTTGAGGACCGGCATTCTCTGTGTGAAGTCAGGCTCCTGGAATTCGATTCCGATGAGCTTGTGGTCAACACCGTATCTGTCGATTACTTCGAGAATGTCTGTGGCAATGGAAGCATTGAAGAGGTGACGGCCTGAGAAATTGATCGAGATAGGAACAATGGAAAGGCCCTGTTCCTGCCATGACTTGATGTTCTTGCAGACGTTCTCAAGGACATAGAAGTCGATCTTGGTTACGATACCTGAATCGGTAGCAAGAGTGATGAACTCCTGGGGTGAAATGATCTTGCCGTCCAGAGGCCACCTTGCAAGAGCTTCGGCAGCGTGCAGCGTAGGCTTATCTTCAAGGTTAATTACCGGCTGATAGTAGATAAGGAACTTGTGCTCGTTTAAAGCCCTGTTGAGAGTCTCTGTATTGTTGTGATGCTTCTCGTTGATCTCTTCGGTGTAGTAGACGATATCGATATTGTTCTTTTTTGAATAACTGAATGCCTGTGAGCATTCGCCCATAACATGGTTTCCAAAACGGTGGCTGGAACGGATCGTGGTGATGCCGGCCCTGCAGTTAAAGATGTGTTCGAACCTGTCGCCTCCGTAAGTAAGTGAGACAGGTACGGATTTAATGAATTCTTCGAGCTCGGGGAGGCGGGAAGTGATAATAACGATTACGAAGTTGTCGCCGCCCAAATGAGCAGCGAATTCGCCCTTGTCTTCTTCAGGGAAAGTATTCAGCTTTGCTCCGAAAAGCTTGATCGCAGAACCGGCGATGTCAGAACCGAAGTATCTGTTTAACTGGTTTACGTGCTTGATGTTGATGAAGGCAACGGAATACTTGATGGCTGTTCCTTTGGCGAACATCTCATCCAATCTGGTCATCAGGTAGTTCTGGTTATACATTCCGAACTCAATATCGTGATTGAAGAGGAATGAATACTGGTTGCTCAGACGCGATACGGCGATCTTGTTTGCAACGCTGTCTCTGAAGATCCGCATGAACTCCTCCTGTTCGACTGTGAACTGGGGAGGGAACTGCTTATATGTAAACCTGACGGTTGTAGTAACGGAATCACCGTTGCCCAATGTGACTTCAAAGAATTCCTGACCAACATTATCTGCAAGATAATCCACGTTCTTGGAGACGGGCTTGCCGCTGATTATCTGAGTGTCTTCGATCTTGGCGATCGAAAGATAGTCTGCATATCGGGAAAATTTATCGTTGAACTTACACTCGACGCACTCATCGAGAGTCTCAAAGAAAATCTTTATGTCTGGTGTACCAGCGATCATAATCTTCCCTTTATATTTTAATAACTAAATTTTAAGGCACTAAAGTACGAATAACAACATATACGATAATTATCAAAAAAACAAGACAAATAGGATAAATATGAAAGAACGAAATCTAACATTTAAACGCCTTATTGGTGATAAAGGCGAAGAAGCGTCAGCAAAACTCCTTCATGACAAGGGATTCACCATCATAACAAGAAACTATTCTGTCCATAATGTAGGTGAGATAGACATAATCGCAGAGAAGGACGGTGACATCCATATTCTTGAGGTCAGGACCAGGCAGAACAGGGGTACATATCCTGATTCGGCGGAGTCTGTCACAGCCTCTAAAAGACGGAAAGTCATGAAGACAGCAGAGTATTATGTGCTGGAGAATGATCTCTACGACAGGAACCTGATTTTCGAGGTCGTGATGGTAACTCACGATAAGCAAGGTAATATACTCAGAATCGATTTTGTGCCCTTTTGATGTGCAAAGTGCCGAATTTGTCGGAAAATGCATTTTTGAGAAGAAGAAATGCCATTTTGGCAAGTTTTATTTATTGCTTTACTAAGTTAATAGACTATAATTGTTGAGGTTTTTGAGGGGAAAATCCTGTCAAAAATGCAAGATTCAAATTTCAAAATTTCATTTTAGGAAGGTTGGCTTATCATGAAGGGTTACCGTGAGATGACAAAAGAAGAGCTCCTCAAAGAGAGAGCTGCGCTGAACGAACGTTATGAGAAGTGCAAGGCACTTAATCTTACGCTCGACATGACCCGCGGAAAGCCTTCCCCGATCCAGCTGGATCTTTCCAACGATATATACGACACACTTAAGGACGGGTTCAAGACCGCTAAGAACGAAGATACAAGAAACTACGGTATCGCTCCCGGTATCGAAGAGATCAGAGCTGTCTTTGCAGAGATCCTTGGAACAGACAAGGACAATATCTTCATGGGTAATTCCTCATCTTTGAACCAGATGTACGATGCGATCATGCGTTCAATGGTCTTCGGTGAAGTTGATTCACCTAAGCCCTGGTCACATGTAGAGGGAAGAAAGTGGCTTTGCCCGGCTCCCGGTTATGACAGACACTTCAGAGTTACTGAGACAATGGGCTTTGAGCTTATCGCAGTTCCCATGACAGAGAATGGCCCTGATATGGACGTTGTTGAAGAACTCGTTAAGGATGAGAACGTTAAGGGTATCTGGTGCGTTCCTTGCTACAGCAATCCTGACGGCGTTGTTTATTCTGCTGAGGTTTGCGAGAGACTCGCGAAAATGGAGACCGCAGCTCCTGATTTCAGGATCTTCTGGGATAACGCTTATGTCTGCCATCACCTCTATGAGGACAGAAACACATGGGGCAAGCTTCCTGACATGCTTTCTCTTTGCGCAAGTTTTGGCCACGCAAACAGAGTATATGAGTTCGCTTCCTCATCCAAGATTACATTCGCAGGCGGCGGTATTTCCTGCTTCGCTGCAAATAAGGACAACATGACATGGGCTAAGAAGTATCTGAATGCCCAGGCTATCTGCACCAACAAGGTCAACCAGTTAGCTCACGCAAGATATCTTCCTGACGCTGAGGCTGTATATGCTCACATGATGAAGCATGCAGCAATCCTGCGTCCGAAGTTCGAAGCATGCAAGAATGTTCTTAACGAAGAGCTCGGTTTTGATAATCTCTGGCACTGGACAGACCCTAAGGGCGGATATTTCGTAAGCTTCTATGCTATGCCCGGAACTGCTACTAAGATCGTCTCAATGTGCAAGGAGGCAGGCGTAGCTCTTACACCTGCAGGCGCAAGCTATCCTTACGGCAAGGATCCTTCTGATTCCAATATCAGACTTGCTCCTTCTTTCCCTGTTATAGAAGATATCGAGAAGGCCGTCAGAATCCTCTCAATCTGTGCTAAAATCACAGCAGTGGATAAATTGTTGGAGGATCTTTAATAATGACTAAAGACACTTACGAGAGCCCCTTAAACTCCCGCTATGCCAGCAAGGAGATGCAGTACATCTTTTCTCCTGACAAGAAGTTCCGCACATGGAGACTTCTCTGGATCGCATTGGCAGAAGCTGAGAAGGAATTAGGTCTTAACATCACTGATGAGCAGATCGCTGATCTCAAGGCTCACAAGGATGATATTGATTATGAGGATGCCGCTGCAGAGGAGAAGATCCGCCGTCACGACGTAATGGCTCATGTCCATTCTTACGGCAAGCAGGTCAAGGGTTCAGGTGCTGATGCTATCATCCACCTCGGTGCTACATCATGCTATGTCGGTGACAACACAGACATCATCATAATGAGAGAAGCTTTAGAGCTCATTAAGAAGAGACTTGTAGTCGTTATCGCAAAGCTCGCTGATTTTGCTGACGAATATAAGGCTATGCCTACTCTGGGATTCACACATTTCCAGCCCGCACAGCTCGTAACAGTAGGTAAGAGGGCTACACTCTGGCTCCAGGACCTCGTTTTCGATCTTGAGACAGTAGAGAATGCAATTGCTTCTTTGAAGCTCCTCGGATGCAAGGGTACAACAGGTACACAGGCTTCTTTCTATGATCTTTTCGACGGCGACCACGAGAAGTGCGTTGCGCTCGACAAGAAGATATGCGAGAAAATGGGCTTTGAGCAGTCCTACTATGTATCAGGCCAGACATATTCCAGAAAGATCGATTACACGGTTCTTTCCGCTCTTGCTGCTATCGCACAGAGCGCTCACAAGTTCTCTAACGATATCAGACTTCTCCAGCATTTAAAGGAGATCGAGGAGCCTTTTGAGAAGAACCAGATCGGATCTTCCGCTATGGCTTATAAGAGAAATCCGATGAGATCCGAGAGAATCGCATCTCTTTCCAGATATGTAATTGCTGATGTCTTAAATCCTGCAATGACATCTTCAGAGCAGTGGTTTGAGAGAACTTTGGATGACTCTGCAAATAAGAGAATCTCAGTTCCTGAGGCATTCCTTGCAGTTGATGCAATCCTCGGCATTTACACAAACGTTGTTTCCGGTCTTGTTGTATATCCCAAGATGATCGAAAAGCACATCCTTGATGAACTTCCTTTCATGATGACAGAGAATATCATGATGGAAGCAACAAAGAAGGGCGGAAACCGTCAGGAACTTCACGAGGAGATCCGCCAGCTCTCTATGCAGGCAGGTTCTGTTGTTAAGAATGAAGGTAAGCCCAATGATCTTCTCGAGAGGATCGCAGCTGATCCCAAGTTCGGCATGACAATGGATGAACTCATCAAGTTAAGAGATCCCAAGCTTTATATCGGCCGATGTCCCGAGCAGGTTGACGCATTCCTCAACGAGTGTGTCAGACCTTTGATTGCAGCGCACAGGGATGACCTTGAAGTAAGTGAAGTCGAGCTGAAAGTATAAGCAACTGGTAAGCGGAACAAAAAAGAAACTTAAGCGGGATATTCCGACTGGCGTAATCGCAGTTTGGCATATCCCGCTTTTTATATTAAAATATAGATAACTCGAGCATGGTGGCCTCTAAATTGGACCTACATGACGTAATAAGGAGCTTGGGCCTGTCTTTTTGATGTAAAGCCTTGTAAGTTGGACTATTGAGATCTGATACCTGAGCACCGCCCTGGATTTCCGGGTGTCAATCAGAGTCCGCTGTGTTTCGGGGGTTTTAAGGAGAATATGATGGAACAATATATTGATGCATATAATTCAGCATCTCACGGCCCGGCCTATGATATTGAGGCTGGTGCTGTTTTTTTATACCTGAAATTGATTAACATTAGATCCTGTCGATGTTGAATCATGATCTGACCGGTTTAATGATTTAACACGAAAAGGAGAATTGATATATGAAACTTTACAACACACTCACACGATACAAGGAAGAATTCAAACCTATTGAAGAAGGCAAGGTCAAGATGTATGCCTGCGGCCCTACGGTCTACAACTATTTCCATCTTGGCAATGCAAGACCGTTCGTTACTTTCGATACACTTGCAAGATATCTTGAATACAGAGGTTATGACGTTACATTCGTTCAGAACTTTACGGATATCGACGACAAGATGATCAAGCGTGCCAATGAGGAAGGCATCACTGTTGAGCAGCTGGCTGACCGCTTCATCAAGGAATACTACGTTGATGCTGACGGCCTTAACATTAAGCACCAGACATACCAGCCCAGAGCCACCCAGTCTATGAAGGCTATTATCGGCCTCATCAAGGCTATGGAAAAGAATGGCTACACTTACATCATCGAAGGCGACGGCGTTTATTATGACGTTTCCAAGAAAGCTGATTACGGTAAGCTCTCACACTATAAGCTCGATGAACTTGAGGCAGGCGGCGGCGAACGTAAGGCTTCTTATGAAGGCAAGAAGAATCCGGGTGACTTTGCAGTATGGAAGTTCAAGAAAGAGGGCGAGCCTTCATGGGGTTCACCCTGGGGTGAAGGAAGACCGGGCTGGCACATTGAGTGCTCTGCCATGATCAAGCAGTATCTTGGTGATACTATCGATATCCACGGCGGCGGACAGGATCTTATCTTCCCTCATCATGAGAATGAGATCGCACAGAGCGAGGCTGCAAACGGCTGCGCATTCTGCAATTATTTTGTCCACAACGCTTTCGTTAACATCGACGGCGAGAAGATGAGCAAGTCATTGGGTAACTTCTTCACGATCAGGGATATCGCAAAGAAGTATCCTTACAACGTAATCAGATTCTTCATTCTGCTCGGTCACTACAGAAGCCCCATCAACTTCTCTGATGAGCTCCTTGCAGCTGCACAGACGAGCCTCGGAAGAATCTCCAACTGCGTAAGGAATGCAGACTTCGTATTGAATAATGGCAGCTTTGCAGGCGATGCCGAAGCTGACAAGGTCTTGGAAGATGCTATTAAGACAGCCGGTGAGAGCTTCATCGCTCATATGGATGATGATCTTAACAGCGCTGATGCTATTACGGATATCTTCAATCTTGTACGCCAGACAAACGCGAGTGCACAGGAAGCCAAGGTATCTGCTGATATGCTCAAGGCTGCAAGAGACAAGATCGTTGAGCTTACCGGCGTCCTCGGTATCCTTTTGGATCTTGAGGATGAGATCCCCGAAGAGATCACGGAGCTCGCTAATAAGAGAGCTGAAGCTAAAAAGGCTAAGGATTACGCTGAGGCAGACAGGATCAGAGATGAGATCCAGTCCAAGGGTTACACCGTAAAGGATGTACCGGGCGGCTTTAAGATCGAGAAGGCTAATTAATGATAAAACCGTTCATCGCACAGGACCTCCGCGAAGTATCGCCTCTTGTATTAGCCTACATAGGTGACTCTATCTATGAGCTTTACGCGCGCTGCAAATCTGCAACACATGGTGCCGGAAGCAACAATAAGATGCACAATAATACGGTCCACTATGTATCTGCAGAGGCTCAGGCGAACAGTGCAAGGATCCTGCAGGATGAACTGACGGAGAAGGAAGCGGATTACTTCAGAAGAGGCAAGAATTCCAATCCTCATGCGGTCTCGAAAAATGCGAATCATGCTGATTACATGTACGCGACAGGCTTCGAAGCGCTCCTGGGATATCTCTTCCTCAATAATGAAGAACCCAGAATGGAATATCTGATCTATAAGAGCTTTGATATCTGTGACGGCGTAATAACGAAGGAAACTGAACAGAATGGATAAAGGCAAGAGACGTTTTAACCAGGACAGAAAACCCGGAAGACCTGCAAAACAGGGAAGACCGGAGTTTAAGCGCGACCGCGAAGACGATGCTTTTACAGAGCAGGGTTCCACGGATAAGCTCGAGGGTAGAAATGCCGTAACCGAAGCGCTTCAGGCAGGTAGGGACTTCAATAAGATCTGGATCTTAAAGCCTGAAGGCGATAAGCCGTTAGATCACGGACTTATCAGGATCTTAGATGAAGCAAACAAGCGTGGAATAATCGTTACGAGAGCTACAAGACAGATCCTTGATAAGATGAGTAATACTCATAATCATCAGGGCGTTATTGCCTCAGTAGCACCCCATAAATATGCCGATCTTGATGAGATAATCGGTAAATGCAGGGATGAGGGAAGACCGGCTTTGCTTGTTGCTTTGGATGAGATAAAAGACGCCTATAATCTTGGCTCTATCCTGAGAATATCCGATTGCTGCGGTGTTGACGGTGTCATCATTCCTGAGAGAAGATCCGTATCTTTGGATTCGATGGTCGCTAAGGCTTCCGCCGGAGCTATCGAATATGTTCCTGTAGCAAGAGTTACTAATCTTGCACAGACACTTACGAGACTGAAGGAGAAGGATAACTTCTGGGTCTGCGGTACGGATATGAATGCTGATTATGAATACCACGATGCTGATTACTCTGGTAATCTTGTAGTGGTAATAGGCAGTGAAGGTGACGGAATGCGAGACGGAGTAAGGAAGTGCTGCGACTTTACGGTTTCCATTCCCATGACAGGACACGTAAACAGCCTGAATGCTGCTGTTGCAGCAGGCGTAGTGCTTTTCGAAGCACAGGCAAAGAGACATAAAGAGGACTGAGATTGAATAAGCAGGTTGACAGCAGGCTGAATATCAGAGGATCTTTTAAGAGGATCCTTGCTATGGTCATGTGCTTTTCGATGTTATTCGGAATGACAGTCTGCCTTTCCGGCTGCAATCTCTTTAAAGGCATTTCAAAAGGTTTTAAGACGTCCTCCAAGGTGCTTTCAGAGTCTGAACTTGCGCTGATCGTGACGAATGCGATCATGAGCGAGAGGGATGTATCCGAATGCTTTTCCAAGATACCTGAGAACCAGCTCGAAGGCCTTACATATTCTGTGTTCTATGAGTATTGTTCGATCTTAAGAAAAAGTTCGAATGCTCATGGTACGGTAAATTCTTTCAGATTCCTTGATGATTCCGAGAAGGAATCTTACTTCAGTTCGATCGATGCCTTTGCGGGTGAAGAATTTTCAACTGTAGACGAATATGGTGATATGGATGTCGTTGAACTCTGCTATTCAAAAGACAGGGATCCTAAGGCTTCGCCTGTCAGATTCACTATCTCCAAGACTGAAAACGGCTGTACGATCGCCGGAAGATATATCACGGATTCAATGTTTGCTTATGCATACATAAACCGTTATTTCGACATGATCGATGATGAGAATGTCGATGGCCTGGAAGCAGTAATAAAGGACTCCTATGCCTCTGACATTTATCTTAATTCAGTTGTTTACGCTAAGGCTACTTACATCTGCGAATACTACAAGCTTAAGGTCAGGACTCATTCTGATGATTTCGAACTGAAGCTCCTTTCGCCGACGCACATCTCATATGTAATTCCTGAAGTCTTCACGGAATATAATGACGGCTTTGTCTCCAAGACTGTAGATCTCCGCAAGTATAAGAGCGGTACGTTCTGTATTAAGGACCACATTACTTCTTCAGTTGACGAGATCCGTCTTGTTAAGGATGGCGAGAACAAGCTCAGATTAGGTTCGACATACAGCCAGAACGAGTTGTACAGACTCTTAGGTGAGCCTGTTATGAAGATACCGGCAAACGGAGTCGTAACGCTTGCTTATAAGGGAATGACCATAAGGCTTACAGCAGAGATAAAGAATGGTAAATGGACAACCGGAAGACTTACTTCGATCGTAATCCATAATTCCAGCGAGTTTAAGCTCGGTGATGATCTCTATGTCGGAATGAATGTATCTGAGCTTCTTCTGATCTATCCGATGTTCGATATGTCAGACTTCCAGGGTTCGTTTAGGAATGTCGACGGTGAGTTTGTCCTTAAGTTCGATTTCGATGACTTCGGAAACGTAAAAAAGATCATTGTCGGCGAAGCCGTAGGTTAATCAGCAATACATTTGGATTTAAGCGTGGTGAGCTCATCTGATGTGAGCCCGTTTGCCATGAGAAGCTTTTCTGCATTTCCGTCCCACTTGCTGTCCAGATAATCTAAGAACTTGATCATGTTCTCACGGTTGGAATTAAGGGCATGCCTTAGATCTTCCGGCATCTTTCTGATGATGGGTGCAAGAAGATCTCTTAGGTAATATTCCGAGACCTCATAGTTTCTGATTATGTCATCTCTTGAAGCACCGGAGATAAGGTAGAGGAGAGCAGCAACAACGCCTGTCCTGTCTTTGCCGTGCTGGCAGTGGAAAAGCGCAAGACCGTCGCAGTTAATAAGGACACGCATTATATCAACCAGGCGGTCGCCCATCTCTTCGGCGATAATGATGTAATAATCGCCGAGAATATGTGTTCTCAAATATTCCATCGTCTGGTCCATGGTGTCGTTCGGATTGCCGTTAAGAAGCGGAACATTGTGGTAATCGACATCCGGATCGTACATGAAAGGGTTGCCGTCTTGCTTTATCTCTTCCTCGCCGCGAAGGTCTATCACGGTCTTAACGCCATAGTCTTTGACCTGTTTGATCGCTTCAGGAGAGAGCCATTGAGGTGATTCGGATCTTAAGAATATGCCTTTGCGAAAAGTCTTTCCGCCTGCTAAAGGCATGCCGCCCAGATCGCGGCAGTTTACAAAAGCCAGTCCGGTTACCAGCTGTGTATCAGGATTATAATTGCTCATATTTATTCCCCATATGATTTAATCGAAAGTATTCTAACTAAATCGTGATTGACATTCAAGGCTTCAAGTAATATCATTATTAGGCTATTGGGAGACCAATGCATTTATACGCGCCTATAGCTCAACTGGATAGAGCGTCTGACTACGGATCAGAAGGTTGTGGATTCGAGCTCTGCTAGGCGCGCCACATACAAAGCTGTTGCTCCAAGCGGCAGCTTTTTTAATACCCGAAGGAGGTTATCATATGCGTAAGATTCTTGTTGTCGTAGACATGCAGAAGGATTTCATTGACGGCGCACTCGGCTTTGAAGGTGCGGACAAGATCATTCCCGGTATCGTATCCAAGATCAGGGAATTCGAAGAATCAGGCGATGAGATAGTCTATACGCTTGATACCCATTTCGAGAACTACATGGAGACTCAGGAGGGAAAGAACCTTCCTGTGCCTCACTGCATTAAGGGTTCAGACGGCTGGGGGCTCTGTGATGAGCTCAAGCCCCTGCTCGAAGGCAAGAAGTGCTTCGAAAAGCTCACTTTCGGCAGCGTCGAGCTCGCAGAATACCTTAATGAGAACGCTTCGGAGATTTCCAGCATTGAAGTCTGCGGCCTGGTTTCCAACATCTGCGTTGTATCCAATGCCGTAATTGCCAAGGCTGCTGCGCCTGAAGCAGAGGTAATCGTCGATTCGTCTCTTACCGCATCTTTTGCACCTGATCTTCATCAGGCAACACTTGATGTCTTAAAGGGAATACAAGTAACCGTATTATAATATTGCAATTTTTCGCCGCCCTGTGATACAATTCATACTCGGCTATTAATTTATTAATAATTATTTGGAGGATATAACATGGCATCCACAATTGAGAAGAAAGAGCACTCTCAGGTAGTAATCAGCCTTGAGGCAGGCAAGGAAGAGTGGAGTGAAGCCCTTAAGAAGGCTTACAACAAGAACAAGGGCAGATTCCAGGTTCCCGGTTTCCGTAAGGGCAAGGTTCCTTATCAGCTCGTTTGCCAGTATTACGGAGAGGGCGTTCTTTATGAGGACGCTATGAACGAGATCGCTAATACTCAGTATCCTGAGGCAGTTAAGGAGCACGATCTCAAGGTAGTTTCCAGACCTGAGATGGACGTTACAGACCTTAACGAAGACGGCATCAAGTACACGATCACAGTTTATGTTAAGCCTGAGTTTGAGCTTGGTCAGTATGAGGGCGTTGAAGTTCCTTTCAAGGATCAGGTTGTTACAGACGAGGACGTTGACGCTGAGATCGAGCGCATGAGAAAGAGAAATGCTTCTCTCGAGGAAGTTGAAGACCGTGCAGCTCAGGAAGGCGACACAGTTACAATCGATTACGAAGGCTTTAAGGACGGCGTTGCTTTCGAAGGCGGCAAGGGCGAGGGTTATAACCTCAAGCTCGGTTCCAAGTCTTTCATCCCCGGTTTCGAGGAGCAGGTAGCAGGCCACAACGTTGGTGAAGAGTTCACGATCGAAGTTAAGTTCCCTGAAGATTATCACGCAGAAGACCTCAAGGGCGCTGACGCTACATTCAACGTTAAGATCCACGCAATCAAGACAGAGATCGTTCCTGAGCTTGACGACGAGTTCGCAAAGGACGTTTCCGAGTTCGATACTCTCGATGAGCTCAAGGCTGACGTAAGAGCAAAGCAGCAGGAGAGAGCTGACAAGGACAACAAGGCAGCTTTCGAGAACGAGACAGTTCGTGCCGTATGCGACAACTGCGAGATCGACATCCCTGAGTCAATGGTTCAGAACGAAGTTGAGCAGATGGCTGACGAGCAGGCAGCTCGTATGTCCAACCAGGGCATCGCTCTTGATATGTACCTCCAGTATGTTGGCCAGAGCATGGATGACTTCAAGAAGTCTCTCGAGCCTATGGCACGCGTAAGAGTTAAGTCTTCACTCGTTATCGAGAAGATCACAGAGAAGATCAACCCTGAGGTCACAGACGAGGATTACAACGAAGAGCTCGCTCAGATCGCTAACTCTTACAAGATCGATGTTGAGGAAGTTAAGAAGTCCATCGGCGAGGATTCCGCATTCATCAAGGATTCCATCCGCGCTCGTAAGACAGTTGAGTATCTTGCTTCCAAGGCTGTTAAGGTTGAGCCCAAGGCTGCTGAAGAACCCGCTGCAGAAGAGGCTAAGACAGAAGAGTAATTCTTCTTTAGAATCAGAATTAATGCACCCCGTGAGGTTAGTCCTTGCGGGGTGTTTTTGTTATGGACGCAGAATACGGCATCTGATATGGCTATAGCCGCATTAATAACCGTATTTTCGGACCCTAATAAGGAAAAATACGGCATTCAATATGGCTGCTGCCGCATCAATTGCCGTATTTTCGGGCGTTTTCGGCGAAATTTAGGGCATTCAATATGGCTGTTGCCGCATCATTTGCCGTATTTTTGGGCATTTTCGGCGTAAAATACGGCATCTAATATGGCTGCTACCGCATTAATAACCGTATTTTCGGCTGTTTTCTGCGGCCGCTCAAAAATCCGGCAAAAGTAAGGTGCTTCCAGGATTCTGTCCGATTTTAAACAGACATAATAAAAGGCAGCCTGCGAAGACTGCCTTTAAACAATAATGAATTCTAATTAATTATGTTCTGTAGCTTCCGTTGATCTTAACGTAATCGTATGAGAAGTCGCATGTGAACATTCTGTCGTAAGCGTCGCCTTCGTAGAGAGTGATGTCGACCTTAAGGTCGTGCTCAGCGAGAAGCTTGGATGCTTCCTCTTCGTCGAAAGCAACGGCTGCGCCGTCTTTATACATGAGGAGGCCGTTTAAGTGAATGTCGACCTTCTCAGGATCGAACATAGCGCCGGAATAGCCGACTGCTGTAAGGATACGGCCGATATTTGCGTCTTCACCGAAGAAAGCTGTCTTGCAGAGAGGTGATCTTGCAACGGATGTGACGATGAGCTTTGCGTCCTTCTCGTCCTTAGCGCCGTGAACTTCGATCTCAACGAACTTGGTTGCACCTTCGCCGTCGCTTGCTAACATCCTTGCAATGTCCTCAGCGAGCTTGCAGAGGGCTTCCTCGAAAAGTTGATAATCTTCTGTACCTTCAGCGATCTCGACGCCTGAGGCGCCGTTAGAGAAGATTACGACCATATCG
This sequence comes from Oscillospiraceae bacterium, assembly GCA_902782235.1. GTDB lineage: Bacteria > Bacillota > Clostridia > Saccharofermentanales > Saccharofermentanaceae > Saccharofermentans. Next base: position 28,165 of record CACZML010000002.1, on the reverse strand, counting down.
CAGACGGATGTGTCACCATCTACGGAAACTCTGTTGAATGTATACTTAACAGCCTTCTGGAGCATCTTCTTTAATGAAGCGGAATCAATGCCGCAGTCAGTAGTGAAGATGCTGATCATGGTGGCGAGGTTAGGGTGGATCATGCCTGAGCCCTTAGCCATGCCTGAGATGGTAACCGTTTTGCCGTCAGTAAGCTCGATCTGGGCGGATACTTCCTTCGGAACAGTATCAGTTGTCATCATTGCGTACTCAGCGTTGTGAGCGGTTTCCTCAGACTCAGACAAGCCGTTAACCAATGAGGGAATTACAGGGAGCATCTTATCAAGAGGGAGTCTTGAACCGATAACGCCTGTGGATGCGGTAAGGATCTCGTTAACATCACAGCCTAAAAGGGAAGAGGCTGTTTCTGCAACTTTTGCAGCGTCCTCAATACCGACAGCGCCTACGCCTGCATTGGCAACTTTGCTGTTAACGATGATACCTTTTGCTTTGCCTGTGTTTTCGATGATTCCGATGGATCTTACGAGTGAATGACCTTTTACAAGGTTTGATGTGTAAACGCCTGCAACGTTGCAGAGAGTATCGGAATAGACCATTCCGACATCAAGATAAGAAGACTTGGGATCGTTCTCGTTGATGTTGGCAGGATCTGCGCACTTCATGCCTGCGGAAACGCCGTTAGCCTTAAAGCCCTTAGGCATTGTTATATAGGATTTAGTTAATTCTTCTTCCATGAATTTAACCTCTTTATTAGTTATCTGTCGCATTATAGTACAACTTAGTATTTAGGTGCAAATATCTGCTTGACTTAAAACATAGTTAACATTATACTTTTTAGGCAATTGGCTGTCATGGTGGGATTAGTTCAGTTGGTTAGAGCGCTAGTTTGTGGCACTAGATATCATGGGTTCGAATCCCATATCCCACCCCAATTTTTTAATTGCCTCTTATCACTGGGGTGTAGCCAAGGGGTAAGGCACGGGTCTTTGACTCCCGCATTCGTAGGTTCAAATCCTGCCACCCCAGCCAATTTGGTTCACTAGCTCAGCCGGTAGAGCACTTGACTTTTAATCAAGGGGTCTGGAGTTCGAACCTCCAGTGAGCCACCAACTTGATGTTAATAGCCTCCGCACTTTGTAAGTGACGGAGGTTTTTTCTGGGATTTAAGCCCGAAAATATCGTTTTTGGCCGATTTATATTACAATTTTGTGGCATTTATAGGCATCTGCCCGAGTTTTGCTTAATTTTGCAGGAAATCCATAGAGCAAAAATGGTAAAATCACAGTACAAATCGTAATAGGCGTGAAGAAGGAGAAACAAAAGATTGAATTACAGAGTGCTCAACATAGTATCAGCTGTAATGGCGGCAAGCTTCGCCATCGGTTCAATCTGCATTTATGAATGCGGTTCCAAGGACCGTATCGGTCTTCAGAGTCCGTCACTTCTTGCACCCGGAACACAGGATTTCTATGAGCGTCTTCTGACTGAAGATGAGAAGGTCTCTGAGACAGGTGTTGTCTCGATAAGCCTTGGTAATCCTAATGTTTCTATCAATGATTATACTTTTAAGGCTGTTACTTCTTTTGCTGATGTAACTGTCGACTACAACAATGATCCTGCAGATCCGGTAACTTATGACGGTGGTACATACTGGCTTAAGAGTAATGTTTCCCTTGTTCCGCTTAAGGTTGATGATGCGGCTGTTACCGAGTTTGCTGAGGATAAGGCAGATTCCAAGAAGGATGCAGCTGCTGATAAAGAGAAAAAGCTTAAGATCGGTGATACGGTTGTAAGGATCTCTCATAATAAGGAATGGTCACTTGTTAAGCTTTCTGACGGAACACAGGGTTATATCAAGAACACAGAACTGTCAGCTACAGTTATCACACCAGTTCCTACTAATACTCCTACACCCAAGCCTACAAATACTCCTAAGCCTAAGAAAAAGACAACAACTACTAAGAAGTCATCATCTTCTTCAACCACGACTACCAAGAACGGCGTTAAGGAGACAAAGGTAAGCAAGACTGTTTACGCTTCGACTTCTCTTAATACAAGATCAGGCCCTGGTATTTCATATTCTTTGCTTTCTACCATTAAGGAGGGAACAAAGATTTCCGTTGTCGCCGAGACAGATAACGGCTGGTATAAGTCAAGCTCCGGTTACTATGTAAAGGCAAGCTATACAACTACCAAGGCACCCAGCTCCGGTTCTGGTTCCAAGGCTACAAATACACCTAAGCCGTCCAACAGCTCATCCGGCAAGGTCGGTGATAAGTCCGGAGATTTCGCTAAGTATGTTAAGAGCTTTATCGGCTGTAAGTACGTAGCCGGCGGTTCTTCTCCGACTAAGGGCTTCGACTGTTCCGGTTTCGTTATGTACTGCTACAAGAACTACTACAACATCTCGCTCCCTCACGGCGCTACAAGCCAGTCCAAGAAGGGTAAGGAAGTTGCAAAAGAAGACATCCAGTGCGGCGACATCATCTGCTTTGACCGTAACGGTGACGGAACAATGGAACACTCCGCGCTCTATATCGGAAATGATACTTATGTACACGCAAAGGGTGCAAAGTACGGCGTTGTTGCAGACAAGTTCTCTTCCGCAAAGAACATCGCACACATCAGACGTGTAAGATAAGAGAATAACAACAGACATAATAAAAGCGCTGATCTTAATGGTCAGCGCTTATTTTTTTGTTCTGAAGTATTTACTGTTCGGATAACGCCTTGATTGCTTCTGTAAGAACCTTTATATCGGTCTCGAAATCCTTTAGAGCCCTGCATTCGTTTGTCTGATGGCACTGGTCTTCCTGCCAGGGTGTCTGAATGCCGAAAGCAATTGTATTAGGCATGTGACGGGCGTATGTTCCGCCGCCGATCGCGATAGGTTCTGTATATGTCTCCAGGTATTCCGGAAGGTATCCGCTGTAAGAAGGCATGTTCTCTTTCCAGATGTCTGTGAGGACTGATATCTCAGGCAGATCCTTTGCCTTATAAAGCGGTGCCATCTGGTTTGTGATCTCTGCGAAAAGTCCGTATTCAGCTGCTCTCATAGCGATGTATGAAGTGATCGAATCCATGCTGTAGCTGACAGGGCATCTTATATCGATAACGAGTGATTCACCATCTTCGCCGCACTTCAGGATAGAAGGATTTGCTGTAACACTGCCTGACTCGTCAGTTACGTCACAGCCTGTATATTCAGCGGCGCTCTTGCCGACGATTTCCTTTGATATGAAGCTCAATATGGGTGATGAAGAATAATCTGCGTTATCCTGGTCGAGCATCTTTATCATCTCGAAAATTGCGTTTATGCCAAGATCGGGCTTTGATGCATGTGCTGTCTTGCCTTTGGCAATGTATTCTTTGCCGCCAATTACGCAGGAGCTCTGCGCAGGTACCATATTTGCAGCAGTGCCTGCAGAAGCCTTAATTGCAGACGGATTGTCATCTGAGATCTTTATGTTCATTATGCCTTTTTCCGCATAGATAACAGGGAATTCGGCATCAGGAGTTATCGAGAATGAAGGGATCTCGCCCTTTGCAGCATATGTCTCAACACAGGAACAGGTTCTTTCTTCATCTGTTCCAAGGATCAGGCGGATCCTTTTTTTGAATTCATAACCGCTTGCCATAAGTCTTTTCATTGCAAAATAACTTGCAGCAGCAGGGCCTTTATCGTCAACGATTCCTCTCCCGTAGAGGATACTGTCCTTAAGTGTCAGTTCGAAAGGATCGGTGTTCCATCCGTTGCCAGAAGGTACAACATCCAGATGACATACAATACCGATGAGGTCGGCATTTTCGGGACCTGCTTCGCACCAGCCGACACGGTTGTCGATCGTTCCTGTGCGCATGCCTGAAGCAGCTGCGTCGTCTAAAAAGAACTTTAACGCAGAGAAGGGTTTAGTGCCGTAGGGAAGTGTGCCGTAAGAGGGGTCTTCTACAGGTGAAGAGCCTGTACTTTCTATTGAAATTAGATTTTTGAGAAAACTGAATTCTGATTCAGATAATGAGGGATTGTCCATTTAACGCCTCCGTTTCTTTCTGTTTTGAATCATAACACAATTGGTAAAATCTGAAGTGTCGTAAGACAGTATTTTGGCAATTTGCCGATAGGTTGTCTGATGATCGAGTGCACTATAGGATAGGTTGCTCGTTTGTGGATAAAAGCCGTTAAGTTTATAATAAAAATATTATTTTTTAAGGAGATAATAATGGATTCGAATAAAAGAGAGCAGACGGATCTTAACACTAACGGCAATAATGTCGTTCTGATGTTGGATTCCAATGATAATGATTCCATGCTCAGTCTTAAGGATCTGCTTTATGCAGTCTTAAGGAATCTAGGAATAATCTTGATCGTTGCAGTGTTGTTGGGCGGCGCTCTTTTCGCATATAAGATCACCAGAAAGAGCGGTGTATCTTCAGGAACGCTTGATCTGAGAGTTAGAGAGGATAATGAGTCTGATATCTCTTATCAGAACCGTATTCAGAAAGTCGACAGAGCACGTGACATTGCTGCTGCTATCACTAAGGTGAATTCACAGATAGATCATCAGAGACATTATCTTTCTGATTCCGTGTATATGCAGATCGATGCTGAGAATGTCTATGAGGCAAAGTGCCAGTTCGTTATCACTCTTAAGGATAATGTAACCGGAGGTCTTGACAGGGCTCTTATCAGTGCTTACCAGAATACCGTTCAAAGCGGAGATTATCTTGATGCATATGCTGATAAGAACGGCCTTAAAGCAGATTACATCAAGGAAGTTATCTATTTTGACAGCCAGGTATCGGATGGTGCGATCCTTTCTACAGATAATCCGGTCGGAAAGGTTGCTTCATTTAATGTAAGGGTTGTAGGACCTTCCAGAGAATTTACTGATGAAGTTATTGATCTTGTTGCGAAAAGGATCCTTTCAGAATCTGACAGGATCAAGGTCTCATTAGCAGATCATTCGCTTACGAATGTAGGTGTACAGCAGAATGTTAAGGTCGATGCCCAGATAAGAGACAATCAGGCTAACCAGACATCCAGGATCGAGACTTTGCAGAAGCAGATCATCGGCTATAACGATTCATTAGACCAGATTGCAAAAGATCTTGGTGTTTCAGATAAGGAAGACCTCCTTGAATATTTTGCAAATGAACAGGAAGCAAACGATTCCGGTGTTCAGGCAGCTGATGCTGAAACTAATGTAAGTTTCTGGGGAACCATTAAGCCCGGCATCAAGTTTGGTGCACTCGGCTTCATCGCCGGTTTCTGCGTTGTTACCGTTATCCTTGTACTTGTATACGTATTCGGAAAGAAGATTACGACACAGGCGCAGTTCTTCGGCAAGTTTAAGTCCGTAAAGAAGATCGGCGTATTGAAGCCTTCCGGCAAAAGATGCGGATATACTGAATATATCGACATTAAGTCTGAAGATGATACAAAGATGAGTTCAGAGAATAACATAAAGCTCATCTCCAATAACTACAGCAACATTACAACCGGTCTGAACAAGATCCTTATCACAGGTACAGGTGATAAGAAGGCTATGGAAGAAGCGGTTAAGAAGCTTGGTCTTAAGGGCGATTACAGACCTGACCTGTTCAGCGACCCTGATATCCTTAAGCTTATTCCTGAATATGATGGTGTAGTTCTTTTAGAGCAGCGTAATGTATCCCTGTACAAGAATGTTGCTGATGAGATCGCTTTGATCGGTAACGCAGGAACAAAGATCATTGGCGCTGTCATAATCTGACACAAAAATCATTGTTATTTTAGAAGTAATCCTCTGTGAAGCCCTTTCACGGAGGATTCATTCATTTTTCTTACACAGTTTCACCAAAACTGACGCAAGTTGCCTTAAATATATTATTTATAATACTTTTGGCTTTAATGGTAAAATATCGGCATGTGGTACGTAGTTCAAGTGCGCACTGGCGACGAGCTTAAGCTTGCAGAACGATTAAAGCTCGAAGTCAAAGATGATGGTGAAGAGATCTTCGTTCCTTTGTTTGAACGGAGAAAAAGTATCAAGGGCGAGTGGACTAAGGTTACTATGCCGCTTTTCCCGGGATACATTTTCTTCCAGACAAATGACGTAGAGAGTTTTTATCTGCGTTTAAAAAAGATAAACGCATTTACGAAGATCCTGGGAACAGGCTACGGGTATAGTTCGATATCACCCGATGAAGAGAAGTTTTTGAGAATACTTATCGGTGACGATTACATTGCACAGGAATCTGTAGGCGTTATCGAAGGTGACAATATCATTATCAAGTACGGTCCTTTGCACGGCCTTGAAGGAAGCATCCTGAAGGTCAACCGTCACAAGAGGATCGCTATTATCAGGGCAGACTTTATGGGTGGTCCCAGAGAGATCAAGGTGGGTCTTGAGATCATCGATAAGCTCCCGCCCAAGAAATAAAAAGAGGGTTTTAAGTGTATAAGAGAAACGCACAGGGCTGGTCAAAGCACATAGACTTTATGTTGCTTGATATCCTTATCAATCAGCTCTCATATATGCTCGTATATTACTTCAGGTTCCATGAATGGGTTTATTTTAACCATTCATACAGGAATCTGGGCATATTACTCTTGCTTGCTGACCTTTTGGTTATCGTTCTTAATAACTCTCTTCACGACGTTATTAAGAGATCCTACACAAGAGAGCTTATCGAATTCGGAAAGCACAGCATTTATGTGTTTGCTATCGTTTTGTTCTATCTGGTCTCATCCCAGCAGGACGTTTATTATTCGAGATTTGTTCTTGGCGGAACCGCGCTTATGTATGTGGTCGCAGGATACTGCTTCAGAGCGCTCTGGAAGGCTATACTCCAGCACAGCAGATTCAGGAGAGAGCGTAATAATATGCTCGTTGTTGTTTCCGAGAAGAATGCTGATCAGATCATCTCGCAGCTTTTAAGCGATAACCGCGCCGGCTACGATGTTACAGGAATCATCCTTCTCGAGAATTCCAATCTTAAAAGCGTTCAGGGCATCCCTGTCGTATCTGACATGAAGAAGGCCGCACAGTATATTGCAAAAGAATGGGTCGATTCAGTCTATATCGATGCGCCCATCAATGACAGGGCAGTCGTAAGACTTATGGATGCGTGCGCTACGATGGCTGTTCCGACACATTATCACGTTCCTTACCTGGGCCGTTCCGGAGTTAAGAGATTCTCAGAGAAGATCGGCGGAACATCAGTTCTTACTACAGCAGTTAACTATGCAACGCCTGTACAGATCCTCATTAAGCGTTTATTCGATATTTTCGCAGGCATAATCGGAAGCATCATTGCGGTGCTCATCATGATTATCGTAGGACCTATCATCAAGATCCAGTCACCCGGACCTATTCTTTTCAAGCAGAAGAGAATCGGTAAGAACGGCCAGCATATCTGGATCTACAAGATCCGCTCCATGAGAATGGATGCTGAACAGATGAAACAGGAACTTATGGACGATAACCTCGTTAAGGACGGAATGATGTTTAAGATGGATTTTGATCCGAGGATCATCGGCAACAAGATCCTTCCTGACGGAACAAAGAAGACCGGTATCGGTGAGTTTATCAGAAGAACGAGCCTTGATGAATTCCCGCAGTTCTTCAATGTATTAACAGGTTCCATGTCGACAGTAGGTACCAGACCGCCTACGATCGATGAGTATGAGAAATATCATTACCATCACCGCGCGAGAATGGCCGTTAAGCCCGGCATCACAGGTATGTGGCAGGTAAGCGGAAGATCTGAGATCACAGACTTTGAAGAAGTAGTAAGACTCGATACGGAATATATCTCAAACTGGAGCCTGGGTCTTGATTTTAAGATCCTGCTTAAGACGATCGGTGTAGTCTTTACCGGAAAAGGTGCGATGTAAGCATATAGGATTTGGGTATTTAAGGAGCGTTTAGGAGGGGTCATGAACAGCAACTGGTATAAGCTTGTAATGAAAGCTGCTAAGGTCAAATATGGCAAAGGCCTTCTTTTAAAGGGCGTTCCCGTTATCTTCAACAAGAAGGGCGCAGAGCTCACACTTGGAAATAACGTTACTATCAAGTCCTCATTCCTGTCCAATCTGGTCGGTCTTTACAGCAGGACCATTATTGTTACACGTGCTCCCGGCGCATATATCAGAATAGGCGATAACGTCGGTATGAGCGGCGTTACTATCTATGCCAGAAAAGGCATTGAGATCGGCGAGAATACTGCGATCGGCGGCAATACGAAGATCCTGGACAACGATTTCCATCCTATTGAAGCTGAGACTCGAAATAAGCTTCTTGCAGACAAGAAGGGCGGAGACAGCGATCTTGTTCCTTCAAAACCCATTAAGATCGGAAAGAACTGTTTCATCGGCTGCAATGCAATTATCTTAAAAGGAACGGAACTTGGCGACGGCTGTGTAGTCGGTGCAGGTGCCGTAGTTTCAGGTAAGTTTGAAGCAGGTTCGGTAATCGTCGGTAATCCCGGCAGAGTGATAAGAAAGCTCGGAGACTCCTGATGAAGAAGAAAATCCTTATATATGCGCATTATTACGCGCCGGATAAAGCATCTACAGGCCAGATCCTTCAGGATATGGCTGAAGGAATGCAGGATGATTTTGACGTTACGGTTATCTGCACAGTGCCATCTTATACCGGAAAGATCGATGAGAAATATAAGGAAAAGAAGATCTACGAAGAGTCCTTAAACGGAGTAAAGCTTTACAGAGTTCCTGTTCCTGAGTTTTCGAAAGCAAGCAAGAAGAGCAGGATCAAAAATCTCCTCGCATACTACACACAGGCCAGGAAAGTAACAAAGAAGGTTGGTCCGCAGGACTATATCTTCACGATATCTCAGCCTCCTATTATGGGCGGTATGCTCGGTGTTTACGGCAAGAAAAAGATCAGGACTGAATCAGGTGAACACCCCAAGTTCATTTACTGCATTCAGGACTATAACCCTGAGCAGATCCTGGCTACAGGATATGTAAAGCTCAAGCCTGTGTTGAAGGTTGCCATGAGCCTTGATAAGAAATCCTGCAGGAAGTCTGATCTTGTTATCACAGTAGGCCGAGACCTCGTTGATACGCTGAAAAACAGGTTTAAGGGCGAAGAAGTTCCTGAACATACCATGATCAACAACTGGATCGACGAGAAGCAGATATATCCTCTGGATCCTTCTGAACATGGCATTCTGGAATTTAAGCAGAAGTACGGCCTTGAGAATAAATACATAATCATGTATTCGGGCAATATCGGCCTTTATTACGATCTTGAAGGCCTTATCAAAGTCATCGAAAAGTTTAACGGCAGCAAGACGCCCGACGGCAGAGACGTTGTTTTCGCATTCGTAGGCGCAGGAAGCGTGCTTGATAAGCTTACAGCTTACGTTAAAGAGCACAATATGGATTCAGTTGTTTTCATCCCTTACCAGGATAAGGACAAGCTCATCTACAGCCTCAATGCCGCTGACGTTCACTGGTGCGTAAATGCCAAGGGAATCAAGGGAGTATCGTGTCCGAGCAAGTTCTATGGAATCGCAGGCGTTGCGAAGCCTGTTCTTGCAGTTCTCGAGAAGGGTTCTGAAGTCGAGATGCTGATCAATGAAATCGGCTGTGGAAAGGTTTCTGAGCCCGGTGATTACAAGGCTGTTGAAGATAATATCAGATGGTTCATCGATAACGCAGACAGCAGCGAGCTGGCTGAAATGGGCAACAGGGGACATGATTATCTCGTTAAGAACCTGACAAAAGACATAAGCATTAAGAAATATACAGATGTGATATCAAAGCTCTGATTAATCCAGGTGAATACAGCGTGAAAGTACTGCAGATAAACACATTCGGAAATTTGAGCACCGGCAAGATAGCCGTTGATATTTACCGCACATTAAGAGCGCGCGGGCATGAGGGCGCTGTTGCTTTTGCAAGAAATGAAGTCCCTGGTGATGTTCCGTCTTTCAAGATAGGAAATCCTTTATCGGTCTATACTGACGGAGTTTTTACCAGGCTGACTGACAAAGCAGGCCATTATTCAAAAGGTGCTACGGAGAAACTCATTAAGCAGATCAAAGAATACGATCCGGATATCATTCATCTGCATAATCTTCATGGATATTATATAAATGTCCCGATGTTGTTTGACTATCTTAAGGATGCCGGTAAGCCAGTTGTCTGGACTCTTCACGACTGCTGGGCGTATACAGGTCACTGCTGCTATTACAGTATGGCAGGATGTGAGAAATGGAAGACCCACGGATGCAGCAAATGCCCTCAGAAGAAAGCTTATCCGGCAAGTATCTTCAAGGATAATTCCTCTAAGAATTTCAGTGAAAAGAATCAGATGTTCCATTCCGTTAAGAACCTTCACCTGGTTTGTGTCTCGAAGTGGCTTGATAACGAGTTAAAGGCTTCATTCTTAAAAGATATTCCCTCAAGAGTTATCTATAACGGCATAGATACATCCGTCTTTAAGCCTTCTTCTGGTAATTTCAGGATCAAATATAATGTGGGTGATAAGCGTATCGTTTTAGGCGTTGCGAGCACCTGGGACACTAGAAAAGGTCTTGCAGATTTTATTGAATTATCGAAGATCTTAGATGAACGCTATAAGATCGTTCTTGTAGGACTTAATGATAAGCAAAAGGCATCGCTTCCGGACAACATGATCGGTATCGGAAGGACAGATGGCCCCAAGGAACTTGCCGGGATATACAGCGCTTCCAATGTCTTTTTTAATGCGAGCGTGGAAGAGACATTCGGTCTTCCTAATGTTGAATCTCTTGCGTGCGGAACACCTGTTGTCGCATATAACTGTACGGGAATTCCTGAGACCATGACGGAGAATGACGGATATATCGTTGAACCTCATGACCTTAAGAATGTTGCCCTGAAGATCGGAGAGATCTGTGATGCAGGTAAGAGGATAGAGGTAAGCTCTTTCAGGTTCCCGAAGGATAAGACATACGAGGCATATATGAAGCTTTACGAGGAACTTGTATGAACCCTTTAAGGATACTTTTTGTTTTCGGTTGTCCGTTAAAAAAGGGCGGTACAGAGAATGTCATGATCAATATCGTGAAGAATATCGATCGTGACAGATTCCATATTGATTTCCTTATTTTCGATAAGACACCTGATCAGTCTGATGATAAGAAATATCTTGAATCATTAGGATGCGGGTTTTATCAGATAACGGCAAGAGGCGTAGACAGAAAGCTTCATAACAGGGAGCTTGATGAGTTCTTCAGAGACCACAAGTACGACATTGTACATACTCATATGGACGCGATCGGTGAAGAGGCTCTTAAGGCAGCGAAAAAGCATGGCGTAAAGGCACTTATTGCACACAGCCATAACACTGACCAGCTTGATAATCCCAAGGGGTTAAAGGATCATCTTCATAAGTGTTATCTGATCTATGAGAAGCACCTTTTAAGACGCTATGCCGGATATTTCGTTGCATGTTCTCCTGAAGCTGGCAAGTGGCTCTTCGGTGAGAAGATATGCAATGGTGATAAATACCTTCTCCTCAATAATTCGATCGATTCGTCGGCATATGCTTATGATGAAGACACTAGAAATGCCGTGCGGAAGGAATTAGGCCTTGATGGAAGGAAAGTGATCATTCATGTCGGCCAGTTCCGTACCCAGAAGAATCACGGCATGGTCATTGATGTATTCAATGAACTTCATAAGCGAGATGATTCTTACAAGCTTGTTCTTGTTGGTACCGGTGAAGAACAGGACAAAATAAAGGCAAAAGCGGAAGAGCTTGGGCTTAGGGAAGATGTTCTTTTCCTGGGCAACAGAAATGATATTCCCGGTCTTCTTACGGCATCTGATATCTTCCTTTTCCCGTCTCTTTATGAGGGCCTGCCAATAGCTTTGCTTGAAGCTCAGGCAGCCGACCTGATATGTGTTGTATCAGATACTATATCTGAAGTTGCATTATTAACGGAGAAAGTTAAGTCCTTAAGCCTTAGCGCGAGCCCTTCTGTCTGGGCTGACGTGACTGAAGCCATGATGAAAGAATACAATGTAAGATGTGACCGGAGAGAATTCTTTATTGAAAAAGGTTTCGATATAAGTACTAATATAAGAAAGCTTGAAGATTTATATAAGAGAGCGGTAGAAAATGGCTAACGATATCGATTTTGTAGTTACATGGGTCGACGGAAACGATCCGGAATGGCAGAATACACGCGCTAAATTCCTTGGAAACATTACATCCGGGGATAATTCAGGTGAGAACAGATATCGTGACTGGGATCTCATGCGCTATTGGTTCAGGGGTGTTGAGAAGTTTGCCCCGTGGGTCCGCAAGGTTTATTTCGTTACCTGCGGTCAGAAGCCTGAATGGCTGAATAGGTATTCATAAGATAAAAGGTCTCAGTAACAATTTTGTTTTATTCAATGACGACTTTTTCCCCGTAGCTCCAATGACGCCCGAAGATTTTTTCGTTAACGGAGTCCCTTGTGATTATGCGGCTTTGGACTGCCTTACGCCTTCAAATGATTTCGAATATATAAGGCTTAATAATGTGCTTGCTATCAACAGGCACTTTAATAAACAGCAGGTTATTTCTGCTAACCGCTCGAAATGGTACAGCTTAAAAGACCCTAAATCATTACTGCGTACGCTTAAGCTTGCAAAGCCATGGACGACATTTCCAGGCATTCGTGACTACCATGTTCCGACCGCCTTTACTAAAAGTGATTTCGAGAAGGTCTGGGAAGCAGAGCCTGCTGTTGTTAAGGAAACACAGAACAAGAGATTCAGATCTAAAGAGGATATTTCCATCTGGCTTATGAGATATTGGCATCTCATGGAAGGAAACTTCACAGTAAAGTCTCAGCAATGCTTCGGATATACCCAGATTAATGATGACGATGTGACTAAAATATGTGAAGTCATTGAATCAGGTAAGAAGAAGGTTCTCGTAATAAACGACGAATATAAGGGCAATGATTTTGAGAAGACCAGGGATCAGCTGATCCGGAGCTTCGAGAAGATCCTTCCCGGTAAGTCTTCTTTCGAGATCTGAACAAAGGATTGAATATGAGTTTTAAAGTCAGTGTCATTACAGTCTGCTTCAATGCAGAGAAAACAATAAGAGATACGATAGAGTCAGTTCTGTCGCAGTCTTTTACTGACTTTGAATATATTATCGTAGACGGAAAATCAAAAGATAACACAAACGGTATCATCGCAGGTTTTGATGACGCATTCAGCGCAAAAGGCATTGAATATAAGCATGTTTCCGAGCCTGATAACGGTATCTACGATGCGATGAACAAGGGCGCAGGGCTGGCATCCGGTGAATGGATCATCTTTATGAATGCCGATGACAGGTTCTCGGATCCTGAGGTATTAAAGGATATCTTTGGAGACTGTGATTATTCCGGCTATGATGTGGTCTATGGTGACAGTTACAGGGTAAAAGGTGATCTGAAAAAGCTTGATAAAGCAGATAAAGACATTAAACTCCTTCGTGATTATAAGTTCTTCTGCCATCAGGCGACTTTTACGAGAAAGAGAGTATTCTCCGAAATAAAGTTTGACGGACAGTTCAAGATCTGTGCTGATTATGACTTCTTCCTTAAGGCTTATCTGAAGGGATATAAGTTTTTTTATAAGGAAAGGGTTGTCTGTGTTTATTCTGTTGAGGGAACTTCCAATAAAGTTTACTACAGGACTATCCTTGATAATTACAACGTCAAGATCAGTAACGGCCTGGAGAAAAAGAGCCCGCTTATCAAAGTAAAGGCTTTTATCTGGAACTTAAAGCATATGATAAATAAAGAGTGGTAAGCATGAGAAAAAGCAGATTCTTAGAAATTATCGGTTTACTGTTCTTTGGATTGGTCTTTTTTACGCCAAGGGCTTTTGAGTTTATTCCGGTCATATCGTCGTTTTACAACAAGCTTTTCCCGGTGCAATGCGTTGTTTTGCTCTTTGCGATCATACTCTCGGCAACATGCAGTTTTAAGAATCTGAAAAATATAATTACTTTAGGTGCTGTTATCTATCTGCTGGCAGGATTATTGCTTGTTGTATATCACGGCGGTGACTATAAGCTTTATATCCGTTCGGGTGTGCATCTTGCAGCAGTTTTTTTGATCGTATCCTACGAACTCAGAAAGAAAGATAACTGCCTGATCGAGGTAACGGCATGGTTCTTAAATATCCTTCTCGCTGTAAATCTCGTGCTTCTGATCCTAAAGCCTGAAGGCATATCATCTTTGCTTACTTATTCAGAAGACATGGCTTTTAAACAGCTTGACCGTGTCAACTTCCTGGAAGTAGATAACCGTCTGTCGCTGCCTGTGCTTATCGCCATCGCGACATCTTTCATGATGCCCGATAAGAAGATAAACAGAGTCCTTCGTGTCATATCCCTTGTCATTGGAGGCGCTACTAATCTTCTTACGATGTCAGGTACAGGAATCGGAAGCTTCTTTGTCATGCTCTGTTATGTTGTATTTATTCATAGATCGAAGCTCAGATCAAAACTCATAAATATGAAAACGCTCCTCGTAGCATATTTCGGCTGCACGATGCTTATTGTTTATGCCGGCATGATCCCGCCGCTCCGGAATATCATCCAGGATGTCCTTCATAAAGATATTACTTTTTCCGGAAGGACATATATCTGGGAAATGTGCATTAAGATGATCGCCAGACACCCTTTGGCAGGTTACGGCAACTTTGATTCGGGCTGGATCATCAAGTGGAACGGCATCATGAGAAATGCCCACAATCTGTTCTTCGATATATTGATCCAGGGCGGCATTATCCTTCTTGCCGGATATCTCGTGTTCCTCCTTATGGTATTCATTACGGCATCTGATAAGGAGAATAAAAAATCACAGCTGATCCTTGTTCTTCTATTCTGTCTGTTTGTGGTAATGCTCTGCGAATCCTTCCTGGATAACAATTACATTTTCCTCGCATACTCACTGGCTCTGGCAGTTAAGTACAAGCATCTGGATAAACAGGATACACTTAGGTTGTTAAAGGAAAAGCTTAGGCTCAAGGCAAGATAAAGGGGAGAACCCGCCAAATGGAAAACTATTTTACCAACAGCAAGTCAAAGGTCGTAGATTCAGACCGAGTCCTCTATACGGCATCGACTTTTGCAAGGTCATCGCTTTTCCACCTTCAGGAGATCGGAAGGCTTAAAGCGCTTAAACCACACGTTTCTTCCAGATCAAATCTCCAGTCTTATCTGTTCTTTATTGTCGAGAACGGCAGCGGGATCCTTGAATATAACGGCAGGGAATATGAGCTTAGTGAAGGCTCGTGTGTTTTCATAGACTGCCGTAAGAAGTATTCACATCATCCGGACCCTGATAATCTTTGGACTTTGTCCTGGTGTCATTTCTACGGACCAACGCTGTCTTCCATCTATAACAAATATTGCGAGAGAGGCGGCAGATCTTCTTTTTTGCCATCTGATACAAAGCCTTTTACTGATGTCATTTGTGAGCTGATAGATCTCTCGAAAAGTTCGGAACACCTGAGGGATATGCTGATAAATGAGAAGCTCTCCACGCTTATAAGGCTCATAATGGCTGAGTCATGGCATCCTGAAGATAAGGCACTACCGGTAAAGAAAGCCAGCGTTCTGGAAGTTAAGACATATCTTGATGAGAATTACGAATCGAAAATTTCATTAGACAGTCTTTGTGCGAAGTTCTACATTTCGAAGCATTATCTGACGCATTCATTCAAAGAGCAGTTCGGCATGACGATCACTTCTTATCTTTTATCGGTCAGGATCACACATGCAAAACAGCTCCTGAGATTCACCAATAAGAGCGTTGAAGAGATTGGATATGAAGTCGGAATCGGCGCGCCTCATTACTTTTCACGGGTTTTCAAAGAAGTCGAGGGAGTATCTCCTACAGTTTACCGTGAGCAGTGGTAACAAAAAAGCTATATAATGTAAGCGAATTGCAAAAAGATGAATTCTTAGCGCGGTTCGCTTATTTTATTATGGTCAAGTATTTGAACCATTTTGTGCTAATGATTATAAATTTGGAGGAGATTCATAAATGAAAAAGGCATTGATCACAGGTATCACAGGTCAGGACGGTTCCTATTTGGCTGAGTTCCTGCTCGAGAAGGGTTATGAAGTTCATGGCATCACACGCCGTGCAAGCATTGCTAACACAGGCCGTATTGAGCATATTTTGGACAAGATAAAGCTCCACGACGGCGATCTTACAGACTCGACTTCACTTATCCGCATTATCAAGGAAGTTATGCCTGATGAGATCTATAACTTAGCAGCCCAGAGCCACGTTCAGGTAAGCTTCGATGTTCCTGAGTATTCCGGTGATGTTGATGCCATCGGCGTATTAAGACTTCTCGAAGCTATGAGAATGTTAGGCCTTGAGAAGACATGCAAGATCTATCAGGCAAGCACATCAGAACTCTTCGGCAAGGTAGAGGAAGTTCCCCAGAGAGAGACAACACCTTTCCATCCTTACAGCCCTTATGCTGTTGCAAAGCAGTACGGCTTCTGGATGATCAAGGAATACCGTGAGGCATACGGCATGTTCGCTGTAAACGGCATCCTCTTTAACCATGAGTCTGAAAGACGCGGTGAGAACTTCGTTACAAGAAAGATCACTTTAGCTGCAGGCAGGATCGCTGAAGGACTTCAGGATCACTTGGAGCTCGGCAATATGGACAGCCTCCGTGACTGGGGTTATGCAAAGGATTATGTTGAGTGCATGTGGCTCATCATGCAGCAGGAGACACCTGACGATTTCGTTATCGCAACAGGCGAGCAGCACACAGTACGTGACTTCACAGAGAAGGCTTTCAAAGCTAACGGCATTGAGATCCGTTGGGAGGGCGAAGGCGTTGACGAGAAGGGCTATGACGTTAAGACAGGCAAGATGCTCGTTTGCGTAAATCCTGCATGGTTCAGACCTACAGACGTTGATAACCTCTGGGGCGATCCTACAAAGGCTAAGACGGTTCTCGGCTGGAATCCTCAGAAGACAACATATGAGGAACTCATTGAGATCATGGCTAAGCACGACAGAATGCTCGCTAAGCAGCAGAAAGCAATGAAAGAGGCGCTCTGATATGATGGACAAAAATGCTAAGATCTACGTTGCCGGACACAGAGGCATGGTCGGCTCAGCTATCGTAAGAGAGCTTGAGCGTCAGGGATATCACAATCTCGTTTTAAGAACACATAAAGAACTTGATCTTACCAGGCAGGATCAGGTCGAGAAATTTTTCGAAGAGGAGAAGCCCGAGTATGTTTTCCTCGCTGCCGCAAAGGTCGGCGGCATCATGGGAAATGCCAAGGCTAAGGCTGACTTCATGTATGAGAACATGATCCTCGAGATGAACGTCATTCACAGCGCATGGAAGAACGGATGCAAGAAACTCGAATTCTTAGGCAGTTCATGCATCTATCCGAGAATGGCTCCCCAGCCTATGCCTGAGTCATGCCTTCTCACATCTTCACTTGAGCAGACCAATGAAGCTTATGCACTCGCTAAGATCTCAGGTCTTAAATACTGTGAATATCTTAACGGCCAGTACGGTACTGACTATATTTCCGTAATGCCTACAAATCTTTACGGACCTAACGATAATTACCATCCGGAGCACAGCCATGTTCTTCCGGCTCTTATCCGCCGTTTCCATGAGGCAAAGGTCGAGGGCAAGGAATCCGTAACATGCTGGGGTGACGGTTCACCTTTGCGTGAATTCTTATATGTAGACGATCTTGCTAACCTCTGCGTATTCCTCATGAATAACTACAGCGGTGATGAGACAGTAAATGCCGGAACAGGCAAGGAGCTTACCATCAAGGAACTTACAGAGCTCGTTGCAAAAGTAATCGGATATGAAGGCCGTATCGAGTGGGATACGACAAAGCCCAACGGAACTCCCAGAAAGCTTCTTGATGTCTCGAAAGCAACAAAGCTCGGCTGGACATACAAGACTGAGCTTGAAGACGGCATCAGACTTGCTTATAAGGACTTCCTCGAAAACCCCATGAGAGCAGAAAGGTAATTTATGAACATAATCCTTCTATCAGGCGGATCCGGAAAGCGTCTCTGGCCTTTATCCAATGACATCCGCTCAAAGCAGTTCATCAAGATATTCAAAAAAGAGAACGGCGAACTGGAATCAATGGTCCAGAGGATCTACGGCCAGATCAAGTCTGTCGACCCTGATGCTGTTGTTACTGTTGCCACATCCAAATCACAGGTGTCCGCTATCCATAACCAGCTCGGCCTGGATATCGGTGTATCTGTTGAGCCCTGCAGAAGGGATACATTTGCAGCTATTGCACTCGCAACGGCATATCTTAACTGTGTAATGAATGTTCCGAGAGATGAGGCGGTCGTCGTATGCCCGGTAGATCCTTATGTTGAGGATTCTTATTTCGAGTGCGTAAACAGGCTCTATGAAGCTGCTTCGAAGGGTGAGAAGAATCTTACGCTTATGGGCATAGAGCCGACTTATCCTTCAGAGAAGTATGGCTACATCAAGCCTAAGAAGAACGATGACGGTACTGACGGATGGGGCTTTACAGAAAAGCCCACAGCCGAGAAGGCCCAGGAATATATCGACGGCGGTGCTCTCTGGAACGGCGGCGTATTTGCTTACAAGCTTTCTTACGTTCTCGATAAGAGTAAGGAGCTTTTAGGTACCGATAACTATGACGAGCTCTTTTCGAACTATGCGAACTTGAAGAAGATCTCATTCGACTATGCTGTAGTTGAGGCAGAGACTTCAATAGACGTTCTCCGTTATAACGGTGAATGGAAAGATCTTGGTACATGGAACACGCTGACTGAAGCGATGACAGATCCGATCATCGGAGACGGCACGCTTAACGAAAAGTGCTCCAATGTAAACATAATTAATGAGCTTGGTATCCCGATCATTGGAATGGGACTTAAGGATATGGTTATCTCTGCAAGCCCTGAGGGAATCCTGGTATCCGATAAGGAGCAAAGCTCCTATATTAAGCCATTTGTCGATGATATCGTCCAGCGCGTAATGTTTGCTGAGAAGAGCTGGGGTTCATACAGAGTCCTTGATGTCGAAGAGTCATCCATGACGGTTAAGGTAACACTTAATCCTGGTAATAAGATGAACTATCACAGCCACGATAAGCGTGATGAAGTGTGGACTGTTATTGCCGGTTCCGGACGTACGGTTGTTGATGGAATGGAACAGCTCGTAAAGCCCGGAGACGTCGTTACAATGGCTGCCGGCTGCAAGCACACTGTTTTTGCCGGTGATGAAGGAATCCAGCTTATCGAAGTCCAGTTAGGCGAAGATATCAACGTAGCCGACAAGCATAAGTACGAACTGTAACAGGAGAGACCAGATGAATAACAAGCCGTTCTTGTTAAAGCCTGCTGCCAAGGACTACCTCTGGGGTGGTTCAAGGCTTAATGATGACTTCAAGTTCGGCATGGATGCCGATCCTTTCGCAGAGGCTTGGGTATGTTCCACGCATCCTGACGGATGCTCTGTGCTCACTACGGGAGAGACATTAACAGAGGTCTTAAAAGCTCATCCTGAATATATCGGAACACATGCTTCCACGGTTGCAAACGGTCATTTCCCGATCCTTATAAAGCTCATCGATGCAAATAAGGACCTTTCTGTACAGGTTCATCCCGACGATGAATACAGCCTTGCAAATGAGGGCCAGCTTGGCAAGACAGAACTCTGGTATGTTCTTGATGCCAAGAAGGATGCCTCGCTCATCTATGGCTTTAACCGTGATGTTGAAGCTGATGAGGTAAAGCAGGCAATAGATGACGGTACGGTAGGCAATCTCTTGAATCATGTGCCGGTAAAGAAGAACGATCTTTTCTTCATTGAATCCGGCACGGTTCATGCAATCGGTTCCGGATGCCTTGTCGCTGAGATCCAGGAAAATTCCAACGTCACATACCGTCTTTACGACTATGGCCGTGTCGACAAGAACGGCGAAAAGAGAGAACTGAATATCGGTAAGGGCCTGGAAGTAGCTAAACTTAAGGCTTCCGCAGCTCCTCGCCAGCCTATGAGAGTCTTAAGATATAAGTCAGGATGTGCAAGTGAGCTTTTATGCCGGTGCAAGTATTTCCAGGTCGAGAGACTCCTTCTTAACACAGAGGTTAACAGGGAACTTGCATCTTACAAGACTGAAGAAAACTCGTTCCATGCATTGCTCTGCGTTGACGGTTGCGGAATAATAGCAGCTGACGGCTTTATGCTCAATTTCTTTAAAGGAGACTGCATCTTTGTTCCTGCGAGCAGCATCGAAATGAAGCTCCACGGTCAGGCACAGATCCTGGATGTAAGTTGTTGATTATGAAATTTGCTTATTATATTACCGATCACGGGTTCGGCCATCTTATGAGAGAGCTTCCCGTTATGAGAGAGCTCATCAGAAGAGGTCATAAAGTAACTGTTGTCACAGGAAAACAGCAGGCTGAAGTGACAGATGACTATCTGGACCACAAAGCTGAGATAATCGTCGAGAATACTGACGCCGGCCTTGTTGTAATTCCCGGTTCGCTTATCATCGACACTGACGCAACTGTTGCTAAGATAAAGGAACATGTCTCAAAGTGGGAACGCCTTATAGAAGAAAGCGTGGATGCTGATGCTTATGTCATCGATATCTGCCCGTGGGCTGTTATCGCTGCAAAGAAGAAGGGCATCAGAAGTTTTCTCATGACAAACTTTACATGGATCGAGCAGTATGAACCCTTTGTTCCGGAAGAACTCGTAAATGTCTACAAAGATGCTTACCACCAGGCTGATAAGGTCATATATTTCGATCTGGCAAATGAATCATCGCGCCGGTTCTTCGGCGAAGGCATCGAAGTGGGCTTTTCTGCCAGACCTTTTGATCCTGAGAAGGTAAAAGCAATAAGAGAAGCGCACGATAAGCCTATCGTTGTTATTACTTGCGGTGCGAGCAATTCAGGATTTGATTTTGATATCGACGTTAGCAAACTCCCTTATTCATTTATCGTAACAAGGGCGCTTAAGCTTATCGGCGATAATGTTGAGTATCTTGATCCGAAGACAAACAATACTCAGGACTATGTCGCTGCGGCAGATTACTGCATCGCAAAGGCAGGCTGGTCTACAGTATCAGAGTTTGTTACGGCGGGTGTAAGAACTGCGTTGCTTGAGCGTGACGATACAGCTGAAGATACCATGACCATTAACCAGTTAAAGGACAGAAAGCTTGCGATTTCCATTAAGGTCGATGAACTTAAGGATATCGGCAAAGTAATTGAGAAGATGGACAGTTTCGGCTGGTCAGATAAGATCTATGAGAATGAATATTCGAAGATCGCAGATATAATTGAAAACAATACAAAACAGGAGTTATAAAGATGGATTACAAAGCTGAATATGAACGCTGGTTAAAGCTTGCAACAGACAGTGAGATCAATGCCGAACTTAAGGGTATGGACGATGTTGCGGTTGAGGATGCATTCTACAGGAACCTTGCATTCGGTACGGGCGGACTCCGCGGCACGATCGGCGCCGGTACCAACCGTATGAATATCTACGTTGTAGCAAAGGCGAGCCAGGGCCTTTCTGATTATCTTTTAAAGACTGTTGAAGGTCAGCCTGGCGTTGTTGTCGGCTATGACAGCCGTATCAAATCTGATCTTTTTGCCAAGGTTGCTGCTTCAGTATTTGCTGCAAACGGTCTTAAAGTTTGGATCTGGCCTACATTAAATCCGGTTCCGACCGTAAGCTTTGCAATAAGAGATCTCAAGGCTTCGCAGGGCATTATGATAACAGCATCACATAACCCCGCTAAATATAACGGTTATAAGGTTTACGGAGCTGACGGGTGCCAGATCACAACCGAAGCTGCTGCAACGATCCTTTCTGAGATCGAGAAGCTGGATATCTTCGCTGACGTAAAGACAACTGACTTTGACGGAGCTGTTGCTGACGGCAAGATCGAATATATTCCTGATTCTGTAATGGATGGCTTCATTGAAGCGGTTAAGAGCCAGTCAGTCCTCTTCGGAGATGAGATCGATAAGAACGTAACCATTGTATATTCACCGTTGAACGGTACCGGATTAAAGCCTGTTACACGAGCTTTCCCGACATGCCCCTATCCGAATCCTGAGATCAGAGAAGCTATGGAGCTTGGACTTCAGTATTGTGAGAAGACAGGCGCGGATCTTCTTTTCGCGACTGACCCGGATGCTGACAGATGCGGAATCGCTATAAAGACAGCAGACGGTGACTACCGGCTGCTTTCAGGCAACGAAGTAGGCATCCTGCTGCTCGATTATATCTGCAGCCAGAGGATCAAGCATAACAAGATGCCTGAACATCCCGTATTCATCAAGACGATCGTTACGATGGATCTTGCTGAGAAGATCGCAAGCCACTACGGCGTTGAGACTGTTAACGTTCTTACCGGCTTTAAGTTCATCGGAGAAGTTATCGGAAGAATGGAAGCCAAGGGCAGGGAATCTGACTATATCTGCGGCTTTGAAGAGTCATACGGATATCTTACGGGCTCTTATGTAAGGGATAAGGACGCCGTAAATGCAGCATTCATTATCGCTGAGATGTTTGCTTTCTATAAGACAAGAGGCATAAGCCTTATCGATAAGCTTAATGAACTTTATAAAGAATACGGTTATTGCTTAAATACACTTCATTCATTTGAATTCCCCGGTTCTGCAGGAATGGAGAAGATGGGATCCATCATGGAATCTTTCCATCAGGGACTTGATTCGATCGCCGGCCAGGAGGTTATTAAGACAGAAGATTACAGCAAGGGCTTGAACGGTCTGCCGAAGTCTGATGTGCTTAAGTTCTACACTAAGGATATTTCCGTAGTCGTAAGACCTTCCGGTACTGAGCCCAAGCTCAAGACATATGTAAGCGTGGTAGCAGATAACAGGGAGAATGCTATGGCTGTTGAATCAGAGATCATGGCTGAATTGTCAGGAAAGCTCAGCTGAAATATATGTTTATGAAGCCGGGTAACAGCATCAAAAGCCATGACAGATATGACAGGATATTTATCATCGTATCCTTAAGTGTATAATATTACTTGTTTTTTATAGCGCATCAGAGGAGAAATATATGCAGGCAGTTATTTTAGCAGCAGGTATGGGCAAGAGATTAAAGGAACTCACCCGTAACAATACCAAGTGCATGGTAGAGGTGAATGGTGTTTCCCTGATCGACAGGATGCTTCACCAGCTTGAGAAGCAGAACCTTGACAGGATCGTAATCGTTGTCGGTTATGAAGGAAAGAGACTGGTCGATTACGTTGGAACACTTGATATCAAGACCCCTGTTGTTTTTGTTGAGAACCCCATTTACGATAAGACTAATAATATCTATTCGCTGGCTTTGGCCAAGGATTATCTGACGGAAGACGACACTCTGCTCTTTGAGTCGGACATTATCCTCGAAAACGGAATAATCGAAGATGTAATTGCAGATCCCAAAGATTCTCTCGTTCTTGTCGATAAGTATGAGAACTGGATGGACGGAACTTATCTCACGGTAGACGGAGAGGATAACATCACCGGCTTTACTTCTGAAAGAAGGCTCAATTTCGAATCGACAGGCAATTACTATAAGCCCGTAAATGTCTATAAGTTCAGCAAGGATTTCTCTTCTTCGGTATATGTTCCGCTCCTTGAGGCATATTCAAGCGCTTTGGGCAACAGTGATATCTTCCAGCATGATCTTAAAGTAATTACGATGCTCGATGACCCTCAGATCAAGGTGTCTAAGCTTAACGGCAAGCTCTGGTATGAGATAAATGACATTGAAGATCTTAAGATCGTTGAGATCTTATTCTGTGAAGACAAGGAAGAGAAGCTTGACCGTCTTCACAAGACTTACGGCGGTTATTGGAGATTCCCGGGCCTTTTGGATTACTACTATCTCGTAAATCCTTATTTCCCGCCGAAGAGAATGGTCGAAGAGATGATCGCAAGCTATCCGAGCCTTCTTACCCAGTATCCTTCCGGAATGAAGGTAAACGCGCTCCTGGCTTCCAGAAATTTCAATATCCGTCAGGAAAACATCGTTATCGGCAACGGCTCTTCCGAACTTATTAAGAGCGTTATGGGATTCCTTGACGGCAGGACCGGCTTCATCAGACCTATGTTCGAAGAATATCCCAACAGATTCGCGAAGGGACAGGCTGTCTTCTTCGATACAACATCTCAGGGATATACATATACTGCACAGGACATCATGGATTTCTTTACTGCAAATCCTGTTGAGAACCTGGTAATCGTAAATCCCGATATGCCTTCAGGAAATTTCATTCATAAAGAAGACATGCTCAAGGTCGTTGAATGGGGAAAAGAAAATAACGTAAATATCGTTCTCGACGAGTCATTTATTGATTTTGCTGATGAAGACGACTGGTCATTGATGCTTCAGGATATCGTATCTGCAAATAAGCATCTGTTCATTATGAAGTCCATCTCCAAGTCGTTCGGCGTTCCGGGACTCCGCCTGGGCGTCCTCGCATCCGGAAATGAGGAAATAATCGCGAAGATGAAGAAGGATGTCTGCATCTGGAACATCAACTCATTTGCCGAATTCTACATGCAGATCTACGAGAAGTACGAGAAGGATTATGACAAGGCCAAGGTCTTGTTCAGACAGGAGAGAAGAAGATTCAGATCTGAACTTGAGAAGATTCCCGGCCTTAAGATCTTCCCGTCACAGGCAAGCTTCCTCATGATCGAGCTTACAAACTATTCTGCTCATAAGCTTTCCATGGAACTTCTCGATTACAACATCCTTATCAGAGACCTCTCGGTCAAGCTCGGAGATGACAAATACATAAGGATCGCGATCAGAAATAAGGAAGACAACGACAGGCTTGTTGCAGCATTCAAAGCAGTGCTCGAAAAAGCTTAAACCGTACGAGAATCAAGAGGGGCACAATAAGTGCCCCTTTTTCTTATTTTAAGAGCTTATGTTATAATTCTCGTGAATTTATGGAATAGAGGCATATATCGTGAAAGCATTGATATTAAATTCCGGTCTTGGCCACAGAATGGGCGTGCTTACTTCAGAACACCCGAAATGCATGACCGAGATCTCAGGAACAGAGACCATTTTATCCAGACAATTGAAGTGCTTATTTGACTGTGGCG
Organism: Oscillospiraceae bacterium; assembly: GCA_902782235.1. GTDB lineage: Bacteria > Bacillota > Clostridia > Saccharofermentanales > Saccharofermentanaceae > Saccharofermentans. Next base: position 3,006 of record CACZML010000002.1, on the reverse strand, counting down.
TAACAGACGTCGTTATGACTACGGGCTATTTTGATACAGTTCTGGTCGATTACTGCCACTCATTAGGCCTTCCGATGAATTTCACCTTTGTAAATAACCCGCTTTATGCTGAGACCAACTATATTTACAGCATTTACTGCGCAAGAGAATTCCTGGATGATGATATCGTACTCATGCACGGAGACCTTGTTTTCGAGGCTTCTGTGCTTGAAGACATACTGAACTGTCCTACCAGCTGCATGAAGGTATCTTCCACGATCCCGTTGCCGGAGAAGGATTTCAAGGCTGTTATCAAGGACGGCCTCGTACAGAAGGTCGGCATTAATTTCTTCGATGACGCGATGGAAGCGCAGGCCCTCTATAAGCTTAAGCGTGAAGACTGGAAGCTCTGGCTTGATAAGATCATCGAATTCTGTGAGAGCGACAACCGCAAGTGCTACGCCGAGAATGCACTTAATGAGCTTAATGGCGCGTGCAATATCGCTGCTTTTGATGTTAAGGACAGACTCTGCTCCGAGATCGACAATCCTGAGGATCTTGCTGTCGTATCTGCAAGACTTAAGGAAGTCGAGAACAGATCAGTTTACATGTCTTTCTCAACAAACGTTATCCACGGCGGACATATTGCGATAATCAAGAAAGCAGCAAAGCTTGGAAAGCTCACAGTAGGCGTTCTTTCCGACGAGGTAGTCTCAAGCTACAAGCGTGCGCCGATCGTTCCAAGATCAGAGCGGAAAGCTCTCGTTGCAAGCATCGCAGGTGTCTATAGAGTAGTAGACCAGGATACATTGTCTTACGCAGACAATATCAGGAAATATAAGCCCGATATCGTTGTTCACGGTGATAACTGGAAGACAGGCTATCAGAAGCCGGTCAGGGACGAAGTAATAAGCCTTCTTTCTGAATATGGCGGAAAACTTGTTGAGTTCCCATATGCTGCTGATGCCAAATATGCATCTATTGAGAATACTTTCAGCGGAGAGCTCACTGATCCTGATAATCGTGATATTGAGCTTAATGTCTGGAAATCCGTTGAGGGAATAATCACTGCTGAGAATAACTATGAGAAGGTCGATAAGTGGATCACTTCCACCGGTGCAAAACAGATTATGCTCGTTTGCGGTCCTTCTATAAACGTTATGCCCATCAAGAGATATCTGGACAGCGTTGAGCCGAGACTTGGCGTTAAGATCGTTACGTTCAGCGATTTCTCACCTAATCCTTTATACGATTCCGTTGTTGAGGGCGTAAGCGTATTTAACAGGGAGAAATGCCAGGCAATTATCGCGATCGGCGGCGGTTCTGCAATGGACGTTGCGAAGTGCATTAAGCTTTTCTCCAACATGGATCCTGATAAGAACTTCCTTAAGCAGGAGATCGTTCCGAACGATATTCCGTTCCTTGCTGTTCCCACAACGGCAGGAACCGGTTCTGAAGCTACAAGGTTCGCGGTCATCTATTATAACGGTGCGAAGCAGTCCATCAACCACGAGAGCATTATCCCTAAGACTGTTCTTATGGACAGCAGTCTTCTTAAGACGCTGCCTCTCTATCAGAGAAAGTGCACCATGTTCGATGCGCTCTGCCATTCGATCGAGTCCATCTGGTCAGTTAACAGCACTGATGAGAGCAAGGCGTATGCGAGTGAGGCAATCCACCTTATTCTGGATAACCTGGACGGTTATCTGGCTAATGACAAGGTTGCTAACCTTGAGATGCTTAATGCAGCTTATAAGGCAGGCAAGGCGATCAATATAACCCAGACGACAGCAGGACATGCTATGTGCTATAAGATCACATCGCTTTATGGTCTTGCTCACGGTCATGCGGCTATGCTCTGCGTAAAGTCATTGTTCCCGTGGATGCTCGAAAATATGGATAAATGCATTGATCCGAGAGGACAGGATTATCTTAAGTCAGTTCTGGATTATATAGCTGAGACTTTTGGGTTCAACGACCCCAAGCTTGTCTGCACATATCTCGATGAGTTATATAAGAGACTTAATTTGTCCACACCTTCTGCAAATGAAGCTGAGTATATGCTTCTCGCATCATCTGTAAACGTGGACAGACTTAAGAATCATCCGATTGCACTTGATAAGGAATCTATAGATTATCTGTATCATAAGATCTTAGGCAATTCAGAATTGTAAAGTTTATTGAGGACTTTTTCGCAGTTTCCGATGAAGCACTGAGAACTTATGCCATTCAGATACCCTTAATTTATTAGGAGAATTGAACCATGAAAACTGTTTATACCTGTTTCTGTACTGATGTTATCCATGACGGACATCTGAACATCATCAAGAAGGCACAAGAGTACGGCCGCGTTGTTGTCGGTGCTCTTGCTGATGATGCCCGCATCAAATACAACAAATTCCCAACGATCTCTCTTGAAGAGAGGATCAAGCTCTATAAGGAGCTCGACGGAGTTGATGAAGTAGTTGTACAGAAGGATTCAATGTATAACGACGTAATCGCTGAGATCAAGCCTGATTATGTCATCCATGGTGATAACTGGAAGACAGGTCCTGAGAGTGCCATCCGCGAGAATGTTGTAGCACTCCTTAAGGAATATGGCGGTGAACTTATCGACATTCCTTACACATATAACGAGAAGGTTAAGAAGATCGACATGCAGCTTCGCGAAAAGCTCGCTATGCCTGAATACCGCCGTAAGCGTTTAAGACAGCTTATCAAGATGACACCTATCGTTAAGACGATGGAGGCTCACAGCGGCCTTACAGGTCTTATCGTTGAGAAGACCGTCGTTGAGCACGAAGGCAAGCTCGAGCAGTTCGATGCTATGTGGATCTCATCTCTCTGCGATTCAACGGCCAAGGGCAAGCCTGATATCGAGCTCGTTGACATGACATCAAGATTCAGAACTATCGACGATATCATGGAAGTTACGACAAAGCCTATCATCTTCGACGGTGATACCGGCGGACTTACAGAACACTTCGTATACACAGTAAGATCACTCGAGAGAATGGGCGTTTCTGC
>CACZML010000001.1 GCA_902782235.1 Oscillospiraceae bacterium | reverse complement strand
CTTCATGAAGAGATCACAGTGGATCATCGGTGGTGACGGATGGGCTTACGATATCGGTTACGGCGGACTTGACCACGTTCTCGCTACAGGTGAGGATGTTAACGTTCTCGTTCTCGATACAGAGGTTTACTCCAACACAGGCGGACAGGCTTCCAAGTCCACACCTCAGGGTGCTGTTGCTCAGTTCGCTGCTGGTGGTAAGCACGTTAAGAAGAAGGATCTCGGTATGATGGCTATGAGCTACGGCTACGTATACGTTGCTCAGGTTGCTATGGGATCTGACAAGAACCAGCTCATCAAGGCATTCACAGAAGCAGAAGCTTACCAGGGACCTTCCCTCGTTATCTGCTATGCACCTTGTATCAACCACGGTATCAAGGGCGGCCTCAGGGTTGCTCAGCTCAGAGAGAAGCAGGCTGTAGAGTGCGGTTACTGGCACCTCTTCAGATTCAATCCTTCCCTCGCAGCAGAAGGCAAGAATCCTTTCACACTCGATTCCAAGGAGCCTACAGCAGACTTCTTCGAATTCCTCAAGGCAGAAGTTCGTTACAACTCTCTCTACAAGAAGTATGATGCAGACGTTGTTGACGGCCTCTTCCAGAGATGCTATCAGGATTCCAGAGACCGTTATGCTTCTTATGTTAAGAAGGCTAACGAGGCTTAATTCCTAAGAATTAACTAAAAGTCCTGCGGGGCTGTCTCAAGAAGATGAGGCAGCCCCGTTTTTTGTCCTTAAAATCGAAAAGTTTGCCCTAAGCTTTACCCAATAGGGGGCTTAATCCATGCTATAATTAGCAAAGCAAATTAAGGAGTCTCCAACTTACGGTATGAAGAACGGCAATGGCAAAGAAGAATTATCCAGACTGCTTATAAATGACAGTCTTTTGCCCGATATATTCCTTGTAAGATACGCCCATGAGCTGAGCAAGAATGCATTGCTCGTATACTTGTGGCTTAACATGACCGGGAATAAGGAGAACTTTGACGAGAATACCGTAAAGAAGTTTAAGATAATCCCTGATGAAGAGATCGAGAAGGCATTGGCTGATCTTATGGCATCAGGACTTATCAGCCGCAAGGATAAGACTTACTTTTTCGACGACATAAAGGGAAGGGAAGTGGAAGAGTACATCCAGGCACAGAATGCCAGAGGTACTGATCCGGATGCTGTCCTTAACAGCGATGAGAAGGAAAGGGCGATGCTCGCTGATTCCATCTCCAAGACCTTCTATCAGGGCGAACTCCCTTACATTTTCTATAGACTTATCGATAAGTGCCTTTACGAGTATAAGTTTGACAGTATCGTGTGCTACAAGCTTTTCGAAGAGGGCTACGACCAGTCCATCCACAGATCTAACGTTCTCATGGAGAACATGGCCAGCAAATGGTATAAGAACGGCTACACGGATATCAAGAGCCTGGAGAAGCAGCTCGAGATCAACAAGCGCACAAAGGCTCTCATAAAGCTCTGCGGAAGGCTTCTCAGGAAGAGGCTTAACGAACTCGATATCAACAGAGTCTCCAAGTGGGCTGAAGAACTTGGCGCTACAGAGGAACTCGTTAACCTTGCTTTCAAAGAGAATGAATACAGAGGCATCCTGACATTGAAGAATGTCGGCGACACTCTTACCAAGTGGCACGACCAGGGCATTAAGACCGCTGAGGAAGCTGCAAGGTTCAGTGAGGAAGAACATAAAGAGAATAAGCGCAAGGCTACAAGAAGGAAGGCAAATCCCGGTGCTGCCTGGGCTACGGGCGAAGAGGCCGGCATAGTAAATAAGGGTGCATCTGAGATAAAAGCACCTGGCAAGGAAAAGGCTTCTGAGGACGCAGACGGCGACAGTGATGGTCCTGACGATATCCTCAATATGTTTGGAGATTAAGATGAAGACGATTAAAGAACTTATAAGAGAGAGCCTTACCGAAGTCGCTGCCACCAAGGATATCAGGAGGCAGGACAGCATTAAGCGCGTTTATAAGCAGTTCCCTGAACTGAAGGATATAGATGATCAGATCCTTGATGTCCGCAACAGCAGGTTTATTGCCGTTATCGATAACGATGAGAGGCTGATCAAGCGCTTTGATATTGCCGAAGAAGAACTTTTCGCCAAGCGCGACAAGATAATCGCAAGGAATAATATCGATCCTGAGTTCGATATGGAGAAGTGTCTGTGCGAGAAGTGCAACGATACAGGTTTTTATGTTAACAGCAAGGGCTTCCAGAAGGTGTGTCCGTGCAGAAGCAAAGAACTTGATGATTGCTATGAACACAGCGGAATGGCTGACTATTCTTCTTATAAGATCGAGAATTACAGAGCCGATTATTTAGGTGATGCAAAGAAACGCGAGAAGATCAGGAGTGAACTTTTAAGATTCATGTCCGGTCAGAATGAAGAAAATGAATCGCCTTTATGCGTTTTTTCCGCTGCACCTCAGACCGGAAAGACATTCCTTGCTATAGTTGTCTGCAAGACTGCCATTAATCTCGGCAAGAGCGCATATTACGCAAAATGCGAGGATCTGGCATCTATCGGCACAGATACTTTAGATGATATCAAGCACATTGATTTCCTCATAATCGATGATTTTGCTGACAGCGTTACACTTTATAACAACGTAGGCTCTGTTTTGAATTCCATTCTGGAGACCAGAGCTGCATCCAAGCTTCCGACAGTGCTCGTTACGCCTTTCCCTGTTGCTGAACTTATCAAGAAGTGCGACATGAGGATCAGCGGCAAGCTCCAGTCTGCAAAGACGATTTCTTCGGAAGGCAGGTAAGAACACTTCCGATGAAAGTACGCTGCGGAATCGACATCGTAGATATCACCAGGTTTGTAAAGAATTTGGAAGACGGTAACACGGCTTTCTTTGATAAGTGCTTTACGGAAGACGAGATCGCTTATTGCAATTCATCCAAGGACCTCAAGAAGAAGGCAGAGCGCTTTGCGGCCAGATGGGCTGCAAAAGAAGCTGTAGGCAAGGCTCTTGGCACGGGACTTCTGAGCGAAGGCGTCGGAATGCACGATATAGAAGTTATAAAAGATGAGAGAGGCATGCCCGGGATAAAGCTTTACGGCGGCGCACTTTCCCATGCAGATGAATTAGGAATGAGTTCTGTCTCGATAAGCCTGTCCCATGACGGCGGAATGGCAGCTGCTTACTGCGTAATGCTGGTGGAGAAGGATTGATGAAGAGACGCGAGAAGACAACTGAATCAGGCGGAATCTTCAAGATTTTCGAGCCCAAGAAAAAGCCTCAGGTAGGCGGCGAACTGCCAACCAAGACCATCAGGCACTTAGAGCGCCCTGTAAACCTGCCTTTCCTTAAGGATATGGATGAGGACAAGGAACAGTACGGCAGCGCAGAGGACATGGAGGAGAAGTGGGGGCTTTCCGCGAAGCAGGCCAATTTAGGCGGCGTCAAGAAGAGGAAGATCGTAAGCCTCGCTATTGCGATCGCTGCTTTTATCCTTCTTATCGTAGGCGTCTTCTACATTCTCCCTAGAGTATTGCCTGACCTCTTCAAAGGTACCAACATCGAACTCTTCGTTGAGCCTGTAATTAATCTCGAATTCGAAGATGAAAGCTACAGGGTAGTAAAGGAGAGCACAATTGCCCTCATGACCGAACCTGATCCTGCTTCTGCAAGGATCGCCGAAGTCCTTTACAATGAGCCTGTAAAATATGTATCTCCCGCTAAGGACGGATACTGCAAGATAGAGACAGCTGACGGTATCTCCGGCTTTGTTAAGGAATCGAGTCTTGTAAAGGATAAAAATTCCATCGAGCCTGACTTACATCAGTACAAGCTCATAGTGTCTGACCCTTCCAAGAACGTCATGACGCACGCGAGCAACGGTACCTTGATCAAGAAGGTCATGATGAACACGGTGCTCTACGCTGATATCAAGAGAGAAGGCGTTTATCAGGTTGCGCTCCCGGGCGGAGATTCAGGCTGGATCGGTTCATCCGGCGTTATCGAGCTGTCACCGAGAGAAGAGACCGAAGAGGTATCGAGCCGTTACTTCGTCAGCTCGGTGCTGACGTTCGTTAACAGCAGATATATCCAGAACGGCATGTCCATAAACGGAGCTTCAGTTAACGGCATTGTTTATGTCTGCGCTGAAGTAAACGGTATCAGGATCCCCAGAACTATGGAAGAACAGGCAAAGGCGGGAACAGAGATCGTCCCTGAACCGGATGCCGTTACTGGTAAGATCATGGTCGACCAGATCCTGCCGGGCGATATATTATTCCTGTCGAATCCAAAGGATCCGAACGACAAGAAGATCTATGAGATGGCCGTCTGCACCGATACCGGAACGCTCTTTATGCTCTCGCCTGCGAGGACCACGTTGAAGCTCCGCAACTTCTCTTCCGGCGACGCAATATGCGAAAGAATCGTAACGATAAGACGCTTATTCAGCAGTAAGGTAATATAACCTGAAAATAAGCGAAAAACTTGTTGCACTCTTAAATCGGTTGTGGTATTATTCTTAGGCATTTGAATTCTAACAGGAGGTGTTTGCATGGCTAAGTGTGAAGTTTGCCAGAAAGATATGTTCTTCGGCAGAAAGATTAGAATCACGCGTTCACAGATTTCAAGACGCGCGCTTACTACGCAGCAGGCTAACGTACACAGAGTTAAGGTTGTTGTTGACGGCACCCCCAAGTCAATGAACGTTTGCACACGTTGCCTTCGTTCCGGCAAGGTTGAAAGAGCGTAAGGTTCTTTGCTAAAGTAGTATCCGAGAGGTTGTCTCATATGAGGCGACCTCTTTTTTGCATATGACCGGATAGTTTCTGCAACAAGCGCCCCCTTGTTGACTAAATTGATACCTGTTTTTCGAGATTTAGGTACCCAAACAGTCAACATTGGGCAAAAGTACCTGTTTGGTTGACTGTTTTAGCGAAAACAGGTACCCAAACGGTCAACATTGAGGAAAAGTTGGCTTTCCCGCACGACTTAGTCAACAAAACAGTGAAAGTTGGAACTAAGGAATTCTACAGACGGCAGGAAAAATAAAGGGGTTGCTCATTTTGAGACAACCCCTTTTAAGTCTTATGTTGTTAACAGAATTACTTCTTAACTTCGATTACGGACTTGCCGCCCATGTAAGGTCTTAATGCTTCAGGGATCCTGATGGAGCCGTCTTCATTGAGGTTGTTCTCTAAGAAGGCGATGAGCATTCTCGGAGGAGCAACGCATGTGTTGTTAAGAGTGTGGGCAAGGTATGTGCCCTCAGGTCCTCTGATCCTGATCTTGAGACGTCTTGCCTGAGCATCGCCCAAGTTGGAGCAGGAACCGACTTCGAAATACTTCTTCTGTCTGGGAGACCATGCCTCAACGTCACAGGACTTGACCTTAAGGTCAGCGAGGTCGCCGGAGCAGCACTCGAGCGTTCTTACGGGGATGTCGAGTGAACGGAAGTAATCTACTGTGTTCTGCCAGAGCTTGTTGTACCATGTCATGGAATCTTCAGGCTTGCAGACAACGATCATCTCCTGCTTTTCGAACTGGTGGATTCTGTAAACACCACGCTCCTCGATGCCGTGAGCACCGACTTCCTTACGGAAGCAGGGAGAGTAGGATGTGAGTGTCTGGGGGAGCTGGTCCTCATCTGTGATCGTGTCGATGAACTTACCGATCATGGAGTGCTCGGAAGTACCGATGAGGTAGAGGTCCTCGCCTTCGATCTTGTACATCATGTTCTCCATCTCAGCAAAGCTCATAACGCCTGTAACGACGGAAGATCTGATCATGTAAGGCGGGATGTAATATGTGAAGCCTCTGTCGATCATGAAGTCTCTTGCATAAGAGAGGCATGCAGAGTGAAGTCTTGCGATGTCGCCCTTTAAGTAATAGAAGCCGTTGCCGGATGTTTCTCTTGCCTGGTCGAGCTCGATACCGTCAAGCTTTTCCATGATATCAACGTGATAGGGAACTTCGAAGTCAGGAACGAAAGGCTCACCGAACTTCTCGATCTCAACGTTCTCGGAATCGTCCTTGCCGATCGGAACGGAAGGATCGATGATGTTAGGGATAACGAGCATGATCTTTCTGATCTGTTCCTCGAGCTCAGTCTCCTTTGCAGAGAGTGCTTCGAGCTCGTCAGCCATATCTGTGACCTGCTTCTTAACTGCTTCAGCTTCGTCCTTCTTGCCCTGAGCCATGAGAGCGCCGATCTGCTTGCTGACCTTGTTGCGGTTAGCTCTTAAAGCTTCAGCACGTGTCTTGCTCTCTCTGAACTCCTTATCAAGTTCAATGACCTGATCTACAAGGGGAAGCTTCTCGTCCTGGAACTTGTTCTTGATGTTCTGTTTAACGATGTCCGGATTGGTACGTAAGAATTTAATATCAAGCATGATGTCACCTCTTATATAAATAACCTACATATTTTAGTCTTTGAAGCCGTCAGTTTCAATCTGTCTGAACTGACATATTTCCGTCGTAGTTGCCTGACGGATAGTTGAATTTAGGGTCCCACAGGATGAATTCTGTTATACCTGCGTCATGGATCGCCTTGATCTGTGAATTGATCTCTCTGTAGCCGTATTCCATGTAATTGCCCTTGCCGATATAAGACGCTGTGAAAGCCTGCAGATACGGCCTCATAGTCGTAAAGCCGGGTTGGACATAGGTCGACCGGCATTCATGAAGTACGCTGTAGACGATAAGGTAAGGCTCTTTGTCCGGAGTCTTGAAAACATGGCCTGCGAGCATCGTTCCAAGAGCATAGTGCGAAGGATATAACATCGGGCAGCACGAATCGATCTCGGTCATGCCCAAAGTCGCGAAATCCTGGCCGATGATGCCGGCATCAAGCTCTGAAGTAAGAACGATACCGAAGATATCTGCTGATACGGGAATGCCGTGTGTATCCTGGATCTTGATCCTTGCTTCCTGAAGGAATCTGTTAACTGCTTCAGCCTTTGTAGGTGTCTGGCCTTCCTCGCCATAGTAAGGCTTAGCCTTGTTCTTGGTGGAGCCTGCAGGGAAACGCACGTAGTCGAACTGGATCTCATCAACACCATGCTCAACGCCTTCCAAGGCGATCTCGATCAGGTAATCCCAGTTCTCGGTGTTATAGGGGCTTAAGAAGGGGTTGTTTCCTTCGTTGCTGAATCGTACGACATTACCTGATACATCGGTTATGGCTCTTTTAGGGAAGTGCTCTGCGGCAAGTGAATCGTTGAAGCAAACGACACGGCCGATTACCCTGACGCCGTTGTCATGGCACTTCTTGACTACTTTGTCGATGTCATAAGCGTCCCAGACATAACCGATCTCTCTGGCTGTCTCATTCTTTGTCTTGAAAGGGATACCGTATTCCTGCTTAAGGTTGATTACAACGGAATTCATCTCGCTGTTCTTGCAAAGCTCGATGGCTTTATCAAGGTTGGAACAGGTTCCTATATAAAGGCCTTTTACCTCAAAGTGCTCAGGCTTCTTAACATCCTCTTCCGCGATCTCGGGGAGCGGGCGCCAGTAACTCTCGGCAAGCTCGGATGAGACTAACTGCTCTGTGTGATAGTTGACGGGATCTGTAACAGTCGTGCTCTCAGAGTTGATAGTTACGAGGATAGGAATGTTTACAGTAGTCTCTCCGGTGTTGACGTGGCTTATTATCTTTGTGATTCCCAAAGTTACCAGAACGACAGCAAGGATCGCTGCCACGGAGAGCAGGATCGTAAGCAATCTTCTGAGTTTTGCCAGCTCAAGATTGTCCGGATTAGTAGGATCGTTATTTAAGTTATTATTATTTAGCATAGGACAATTATACAGACCTGCCTCAAAAAGAACAAATAACTCCACGCAAAGCCTGTGGACGTGTGATAAAATCGGGGTATAAACATTTGATTTTACTAGGATTAGCAGGATATGATCGTTCGTAATTGTTCAGGCGGAATCGTATTTACCGGGGATAAGGTCCTCCTTGTCTGCAATGATAAGCATGAATGGGGATTCCCCAAAGGCGCTGTTAAGGGAACGGCAGATCTGTCTCTTTCCGACTTTGCGAGAGAAAGAGTCCGTATCGAGACTAATGTCGAAGCAAAAGTCATAGCTCCGTGCGGGAAGACCAATTACGAGTTCTATTCGATTTCCAGAAGAAAGCCTGTCCATAACAATATCTCATGGTTTGTTATGAAGACAGAGAGCGACCAGTGTGAGGCATTTGCTGAATCCGGCACGGTCGACTGCAAGTTCGTTGAAGTGGGACAGGCGCTTGATGAGATCACATACAGTCAGGATAAATCCCTTCTTATGATGGCTTATCAGAAGTACAGGGAGAGCATTAAGGATTGAGCCCTAACATTACTCTGAGCAAGACCGGTGATTCAAAGATCGAAGTTAAGAAGTCGGTCTTTATTGGCAGGAGCTTCCATATCACATCCCCTGAAGAGGCAGCAGAATACCTGGCGCAGGAACGCAAGAAATATCCTGATGCAAGGCACCTTTGTTATGCATGGGTGATCGGAGGGGAGAATTCCAGACAGAAATCGAGCGACGACGGTGAGCCTCAGGGAACGGCAGGGCAGCCTTTGTTAGAACTTCTTACCTCAAACGGTTTTACAGATTCAATGATATGCGTGACCAGATATTTCGGAGGCACGCTCCTTGGAACGGGCGGCCTTAGAAGAGCTTATACCGACAGCGGCAGGCTGGCACTTGAAGCAGGTGAACCCGTAACCCTGATCCCTGCTCTCAAATGGAGAAGGAACTGTTCCTATCCTGCTTTCGAGATGCTCTCGAGAAAAGCCTCATCTTCCGGATGGACTGTCGAAAACATCGAATACGGCCAGGATGTCGCCTTTGATATTCTTGTTCCTGAAGAAGCTGAAAATGATATCAAGAGGTACTGCCTGGACTTAACGGGAGGCACGCTGGTATTGGAAGACCCGGATAAACTCCTGATGAAGGGACCCAAAGTTCCGCTCTCCTGACTTGCGATTTGATCTAAAATCGCCCAAAATAAGTGAAGCAAACGGGATAGACTTATTAAGTTAAGTATCACAAAAGGAATAGTGTCATGGAAAACGAGAATAACGAGCAGATAAAAAGACCTGAAAGAGGTCCGGAACCTACCAAAAAAGAAAAAACATACCGTCAGGCATTGATCATTATGGCGGTGCTTCTTCTGGCATGCGTTATGTTTTCGGGATTTCAGACACTTTATATCTTCAGGATGAACAGCGGCCTGGAGGGCATACTTACATATAACAATTACTACAACAAACAGACTGAAGAAACCTCCGAAGAATTTGCCGATCCCATCGAAGCTATTGAGAAGTCGAGGAATGCGGGTACCAAAGATCTTCCGGATCCCTGGTTTTCCCTGGAAGAGGCAGCTTCAGTTAACAAGAATAAGCTCTCCACAGTAGAGATAGTTAAGCTCGTAAGCCCTGCGACCGTTTCCTTAAGCGTTGTCGGAGTTGATGACGGCAAGGAGACAAAGCTTGGCTCAGGTACGGGCTTCATTATCACCGAAGACGGATATATCGTTACCAACCAGCACGTGGTAGTTCTGGCAGACAGAGCCGTAAGCACTTATTACGTTACGGTCATTCTTCCTGATGAGAAGCAGTCTGTCAGGGCAAAGGTTGTCGGAAGCGATGCGCAGACCGACATAGCCGTCCTCAAGGTTGATACAGACAGGAAGCTTCCCTGCGTTACTCTCGGCAATTCCGATAATCTCCAGGCAGGCGAGCTTGCGGTTGCAATAGGCAACGCAATGGGCACATTGGATGATACTGTAACGGTAGGCGTTATCTCGGCTCCTTCCAGAGAGATCAACAGAAACGGTTACTATGTTGACATCATCCAGACTGACGCGGCCATCAATCCCGGCAACAGCGGCGGCCCGCTCATCAATTCATTTGGTGAAGTCATTGGAATCACTAACGCCAAGATCATATCCTCTACATCTGAGAATCTGGGATTTGCCATAAGGATCAATTCCGTAAAGAAGATCATTGAGGACATCATAAACTACGGCAAGGTAGTCGGCCGTCCTTATCTTGGTGTATCCGTAACTTATGTATCACAGGATGCATATTTCGGAGCACAGGGCGGGGTTTATGTTGCCAAGATGGTACCCGGCGGTCCTGCTGAGAAGGCCGGACTGAAGATCGGCGATATCGTGCTCAAGCTTGACGGTGTTGAAATAAAAGAGACCGGTGATATTATTAAGGTGCGCGATTCGCATAAGGTCGGCGACGTGATCGAGGCCGTTATCATACGTGACGGCAAAGAGATGACACGCACCATCGAGATCGGTGACAGTGCCGACGCAAATGAATAAATAATCTGAACAAGGAAGTACTTATATGAGAACAGACGGCAAAAAAGCAGGAACCAAGATCATGGCTTGGATATTGATCGGAGCTATGCTCCTGACGTTTGTTTTCGCGATCATAGTCGTACTTATCCAGCAGCTCAGCATGAGCGGCATTCAGTAATCACTATTACTTTTTAAGGAACATCCTTTATCTGGGCTAATCCGTCGTTATTGAACTTCCAGATGTATTCACCGGCTTTTGACTGGATGAATTGCTGGAGGTTGTTCATGCTCAGGAAGCTGTTGACCATGTCATACCATTCGGGATTAGGCGATTCGGATATGAAGTAAATGACGTAGAATGTGCCGTCAACTTCGATCAGGGTCTTATCGCCAAGCTGTCTGTCAGCAGCGAAGATCCAGTCGGCAAGGGCAGCCTGGTATTTAGCCTTGTAGATCTGGCTGTCGTGAATTACGGACATCTGGCCTGCAAGGATATAGTCGTTATAAAGGTTCTCAACTTCGTTGCAGCTGTCTGCATCATCAATACAATCGTAGATCTCCTGTGACAGAGCCTGTGTTGCTACGATGTCGGGTGCTATCTGATCGCCTTCGCCCGTCTGGACATTTGCAGCGATGATGTAGCAGTTGCGGAGCTGCTCTGACATACGTACTCTTGATACGAATACAAGGATAATAGGGAATCCGTCCTCATCGTGAAGGATTACGGAATCACCGTCTTTTCTGGCCTCGTCAAAGAGCCAGTCCCTGAAATCGTCATGGGAGATATCCTCATAGCGGCAGTTGGGAACAAGAGTGGAGTCCTTCTGCTCGAGAGTGTTCTTTTCGACGCCTGAGAAGTAAGGAGCTGCGCAGGATTCGAACTTGGAAGGATCTCTGTCCATTGCATCGATGATCTTCTGGCATCTGAGGTTAGCTGTATCAACAAATGACTTGTCTCTCTGTTCGAAAGTCATTCTTAAGATCTTGTAGCTTACGAGGTCGTAGATATTTCTGGACTGGTTGTATGCTTCTTCGGCCTGCTCATCAGATGCTGAGAGCTGGATGAGCTTCTCGCCGTCAGCATAGTCTTCTGTGAAATACTTCTTTGCTAATGTGTTGATGATGCACTGTTCATCGACCTGGCTTCCGAAAACGCCCTTGATGTAAGTGTCGAGAGGAACGCCGAGTTCGTCAGCCTTGCCCTTGAGCCAGTTGATATAGGCGTTGGCGCGGTCGTAGTGAGGCTGCTCGATATTATAGCCCTGGCTTGTGGCATCGTCGTAAAGGATCTCCATCTTCTGGAGGTCCTGAGCCGTTACGAATCTGAAGTATTCTCTGTAATTTGCGAAATTCTCGTCATCAAGATAAGGGGAGGAGAGCTTCTCTTCCGCGTCGGCAGCGAAAAGGTCGACGCCTTCGCTTAAGAGCTCGTAATGATACATAAAGCTGAATTCAGCGCTCGAGATATCCCTGTCCTTGATCGTCAACGGGCTTATGAACGACTTGTCCATTCCGGAATCAAGGAAAAATGTCATGACTGCGATCGCCGCAACAATGATGACGCCCAGGATAACAAAGGCGAATCCGGCGTTGCGCTTAAAGTTCGGATCGTCAAAAGCGCTCTCATTCTTATCAAGGTTGATCTCGGTAGGGATCTCTTCGGATAACGATACCTCAGCTTTGGTGTCCTTGGTATCAGGCAGAGCAGGAATAACGGGAGCTACAGGCAGATCCTGTGACTTACCGGTAAGGAGCTCGGGATCGATGTCTGCGAGTTCGCTTAAAGTAACACTCTTTCTGGGTGCTTCTACAGGTCCTTCCATGAAATCATCGGTAGGCGTGCCTTCCTTTGACTCAAGGACTTCGGAATTTATAATCTCCCCGTTAACCTCAGGCTTACGGGCTTTATTGTCATTGTTCTTGTTACGTTTACCCTTCATATTCTCCCCTTTAAATAAGATACAGGTTAGTGTCACTTTATCATAAAAGAAGAAACAACACGGTCAATTTGTGCTATTATTAACACGTTTGTAATCTAAAAATAATAAATAAAGGGTATTTATGTGGGGAAAACCTAGTCCAATATTGAAAGAAAAAAGTGGCACTTTCAGCCGCTTGAAAGCAAACTGGCCTCAGTTCCTGTTAGCATTCCTGTTCCCGACGCTTACAGTTCTTGCAGCATTTGCGGTTACCGGATGCTTTCCGTTCGGTGAGAGAACTATTCTTACAGTTGACCTTTATCACCAGTATTGTCCTTTCCTTGTCGCTTTCAGGGACAAGGTCCTCTCAGGCGATTCGCTCTTCTACAGCTGGAATGACGGTCTGGGACAGGAATATTACGCAGCTTATGCCAACTATGCAGCAAGCCCGCTTAATATATTCTCATTGTTCTTTACTGCGAAGACCATGCCGGTGTTCATCGAATTCGTTACATGCCTCCGTGCGGGTCTCGCTTCAGTATTCATGCTCCTTTTCTTATCCTCCAACGATAACAGAAGGATCGACAATATTACCGTAATATTCAGCTCATCTTATGCTCTTTGCGGCTGGTTCATTTCATTCTTCTGGAACATTATGTGGTGCGACGCCGTCGTAATGCTCCCGCTGATCGCTTTGGGCCTGCGCATGCTGCTTGTGGAACGCAAATGCACTCTTTACACGGTTGCTCTTGCAATTTCCATTCTGAGCAACTATTACGCAGGTTACTTCCTCTGCCTTTTCATGGTGCTCTTTGCGCCTTCCTACTATATCTGCCTGTTCTCAAGAGAGAAGCCCAAGGGCGATCCCGGCAGGCTTTGTTTCAAGACATTTATCGGTGCGGCGCTCCGTTTTGCATTTTCGAGCATTATTGCGGCCGGCGTATCAGCTGCACTCACTGTTCCGACATATCTGATCCTTAAGAACTGCTCTGCCACAGGCGACAAGCTTAAGGTTGATTATGCGCTCCAGAACAATCTTTTCGACTTTTTGGGAAGGCTCATGGTATCGGCAAATCCGAATATCAGAGACGGTATGGCCAATGTATACAGCGGCATCGTCATCGCTCTTTTGCTGCCCCTGTTCTTCCTTCTTCCTAAGAGAACAGGCATCAAGCTCAAGCACAAGATCGTATTCGGACTTCTCATTGCCATCATGTATCTGAGCTTCTCGAACCGCACTCTCAATTTCATCTGGCACGGAATGCACTTCCCGAACCAGATCCCTTACAGAGAGTCATTTATAATGAGCTTCCTCCTTGTATTTGTTGCATTCCTGACTATAAGGAGAATAAGGAGCCTTGGCGTTAAGTACATTACGGGTGCAGTGCTCAGCATGGCTGCTTTCCTTATACTTTACGAAAAGTTCGGCTCAGGCAACGAGGGCTATCTTCAGATCGGCACGACACTTCTGTTCCTCATTATCCAGGGCGCTGCTCTTCATACGGTAAGCAATATCCATACCAAAAAGTCCGGCTTCTTCTGCGAGACACTCCTTACTGTCACGATGATGGTCGAGATGTTTGCAGCTTCTCTCATCACGATAGGTCTTGTCTGCAACCATGAGGGCTTCACGAGCTATAAGCCTTACGGAAGAAACTATACCCAGGTCCACGCATATGTGGAGAAGGTTGAAGGATCTGAAGGCCATATGAACTTCGAGCGTTCGGAGCTCTTCCCGAATAATATCTGCGACCTCCAGTCTCTTTATAACGTAAAGGGTCTTTCCATATTCTCTTCCACGGCAAGAGAGAGCTTCGTTAAGTACACAAGGAACTACGGCTTCCATAACAACAATATCAACGGCTTGAGAAATGCCGGTCTTACACGCGTTACGGCAACTCTTTTTAATGTCAGGAACCTGGTTGAGATCGACAAGACGCAGGCGGTTCCGTATCTTTTCGAGCAGGAATACACAGACGGCACCATTACTTCCTGGGCTAACAAAGACGCACTCAGCGTCGGCTACATGACTGATACCGCCGTTATCGATTATGCGCCCGATTATGATAATGATCTCGATGTTTTCGATAAGACAAATGCCTGGATTAAGAGCATGGGCGCCGGAGATGTGTATAAGCCGGTCGTTTTGAACGTGGAAAGCTCACAGGGATTTGCTTCTGCCACCACCAGCGGCAAGGTCCTGAATCTCACTTCCACAAGCAACATGCAGAGCAATGAGTATTCATATAACCTTACCGTCGACAATGCCGATATCGGTTCTGATGTATACATTTACGCCAATTCCAAGAAGGGCGGAACCGTCACCATCAAGTGCGGTGATACCACAAGAAGGTTCGAGATCAGAAGCTTCCAGATCATCACGGCAGGCGTTTTCGACGGAACTCCCATTAACATCAACGTCAAGTATTCCGAGAATCCCGGTTCATCACTTGCTGTTTACGGATACCAGCTCGACAGGGCAGGCTACGAACAGATGCTCGCGAAGTTCTCCGATGAGCAGCTACAGGTAACAGATTATGACTCCACATCACTTTCCGGACATGTAGATGTCAAGGAAGACGGACTGCTGTTCCTCTCGATCCCTTATGCAGAGGGCTGGACTGTTGAGATCGACGGCGAAAAGGGTGAGATCACATCTGTCCAGGATGCTTTTATGGGCATAAAGCTCCAGAAGGGAAGCCACGACATTAAGCTCAAGTACACACCGGCAGGATTTAAGCCCGGCTGCATCGTAACCATAGTTTCAATCGCGGTTATTGCAGCATATATAATGATCTCCTCTGTTGCCGGCAAAAAGAAAGCCGCAAAGGCTCTTGCTGCAGGCACTGCAGCTGAAGAAGCTCCTTCAGCATCCATAGAAGAGGTTCCTGTTACCGAAGTTATCCCGGGAACTGAAGCCGTTGATGACAGCGGTTTTGAAGAAGCCCTGACGGGCCTTCCTTCTGAAGATACAGAGAAGAATGAGAATGAAGGCGGAGACGCTGATCCTCAAGAGCAGCCGGAGGCGGACCATGAATAACACCAAAGGAAAACTGAAGGCATATCAAGGCGAGCTTTTCTGCTTTTTTGCAGCAGTTCTGATAGCATTTATTGCGCTTTATATCGGACGTAACGTTGAGCCCGGCAAGATATTGCCGGAAGGTCTTACCATGCGTACTGACAAGATCAGCGAGAATATCCTCGGCGGAATAGACAACGCTTTGGACGACATCAGTCTCATCAGATCAGGCAGTGCAGGCCAGAATGTCTGGAGACTTCTTACGTTTATCCATCTGGATCTGTTCTTCTATCTGGCATTGCTGATCCCTAAGGCAGCCAAGACCATTCTCATGGCAGGATTCTATGTAAGGTTCGGCCTTTGCTGCTCGGCAATGTATTACTTCATGGATAAGCACATTAAGCTTTCAAAGCTCCCGGCTGCACTGTTTGCCGTTATGTACGCATTCTCTTCGCAGGTCATTTTCACAGCGCAGTTCTCATCGGTCATGAACATGGCTATATTTTTGCCTGTGCTCCTGTCCTCAATAGACTCATATTATAAGACCAGAACCTGGAAGTCTTTTTCGTTTATCTGGATCGCTTCATTTGCAGTCGGCGCATCCGGCGGTTACGGACTTCTTACAGGAATACCGGCTGCTGTTTTTATCAGTTTATTAATGGCCATCGGCCTTTATGAGAATTCAAAGATGGCCTTTAACTCCTGGCTCAAGGTACTGTCCGGTCTGGTTGCAGGTCTTATCACGACGGCAGCTTTTTCCATTCCCGGCCTTATTGTTATGAAGGTCGATATCAACCTTGCAGAAAGCGTTAAAAATGCGAAAGTCTCCTATACTGTTATGGATCTTTTCAGGGCAATGTTCATGCTCCGTTCAGGCAGCATAACAGCGAACATGGTCTCGTCTTTTTATATCGGAATTCTTACATTGGCTGCCTTAGTGGCTTTCATGATAAATGAAGAGATACCGTTGAGACTTAAGGTTACTGCAGCAGTCCTGACTTCTGTTTTCTACATCGTCTGCTGCTCAACATTCGTAAACGAGACGATCAGCATCTTTGGAACTTCACCGTTGATTACATCCTCCAGACTTATCTGTCTTGAGGTACTGCTTTTCGTTATTGCAGGAATAGGCCTCAAGAATATCAGAAGCCTTGAAAGAGGCGGATTTATTGCGGTCGCCCTTATTCCTCTTGCATTCCTGATCGTTTCGAATAATTCTTCTTCCCAAACGTCCCTTTCGAGTGTCATCCTTATAACCACATTTATTGCAGTCATTCTTGAGGCTCTTTTGGTCTACGGCATTGCAAGGGATAAGCTCTCGGGTTTTGCGAAGGTAACAGTTCTTGTTCTGGGCTTCGTTTTTGTCGGAGTCAACGCCTCATTCATAATGTTCAATAATACGATCTCGAAAATGTCCACCGATGAATATTTCCAGCCTGAATATGGTGATGAGGATGCCCAGGTTCTTATCTATGACGATGAGTTTGAGCTTGCTGCATTAAATGGCGGCAATTACCTGATAGTTCCTGAAGACATCGACCTTTATGAACGCGGCAGCTATCCGATCGACGACGTAAACTTCCTGTCAGAGAGAATCTCCGGAGTCAATCTCTTTGACGAGATCTACATTACTCCTTCAGCAGATGCAGAAGTTAACCAGAAGGATCCTGACAGATTCGGTCTTGATGCGGGCACTAATTATCTGCCGTTCAGCCCTTTCAGGATCAGCACTGACGAGCGCATCTTCTTATACTGCACTGCAATGTGCGGAGCTGCGGTCGATATCGAGACTGAGAAAGAAGTAGGCGCAAGGGTATTTACCGGACCGTTCCTTACAGAGCTGGATTCTGATTCGGGTGAGGTAAAGCTCAATTTCGAGATCGAATCAGATGGCGAAGAGATCTGCCATATCGCACTTTTCAAGCTTAACAGCAAAGCTTACAGCGACCTCCTTGCTTATTCAGGTGATGCGGGTTCTTCCAGATTCAAGATCGAACCCAAGGGCAAAGCGGGCGAATACACGATCATCCTGCCTTATACATTTGACGATACAAAGGTTAAGGTAAACGGAAGCTACTGCAAAACATTCGAATATGCAGGCAGACTCTGTGCATCGTTTAACTACAGCGGCAACGGACAGATGGAAGTCTCGGTTGAGCAGAAAGCAAACGGTATCCTGCCCGGAACCATATTGAGCGTTCTCGCAGTTTTATGCCTTGTCGCAATTCCTATATCCCAAAGGTATAATGAAAAGAAGAGAAGATGCGCCGAAGGGAACAATAAGAATGCTTAGCAAGAAGATCATAGACGGCACCGAGTTCGTTGTGTTCGATATGGAATGGAATCAGCCGATGCCGGGTAAAGAATACCCCTTTGATGTCAGCAGACTCACCGGCGAGATCATTGAGATTGGTGCTTTCAAGTACGTATACGATAACGGAGAACTGTTATACAAGGATTCATTCTCTGTGGATATCGCACCCGTAAAATACACCAAGCTTCATTACCACGTTAAAAAAGTAACTCATAAAAAGAATGCAGATCTTCTGAAGGGTGAGCCTTTTCAGGATGCCTACAGGAAATTCAGGAGTTTCATCGGTGACGCTATCCTGGTAGGGTGGGGAAGTTCTGACCCGTCCATGCTCAAGATGAACCTTGAGTTCTTTGAGATGGATCCCAAGTTAAATCTGTTCTTCCTTGATCTCCAGCCAATATTCTCGCTTTTCGCAGGCCTTCAGGGAACTCAGAGGAGCGTGGAGGCTGCCGTTGATTTCTATAATATAGATAAGAATGAGATCTTCCACAGCGCTACTGCCGACGCCCATTATACAGGTGCGGTCTTTGAAGAGATCTTTAAGCATAACAAGCCTTCAGAAGTAATATCTGCGATCTCAAGTTCATCTATCGATCCGGATATCCCTTCAGATTTCAGCTTTGTTGGTCCCGAGTGTCTTGATGCTGTAAGCGCTTTTGCGACTTCAAAGAATTTCATGACCAACTGCCCGCTCTGCAACAGCAAGCTTACCGTAAAGATCCCGAGCTTCAGGATCCGCAAATCCCAGTATGCACTGCTCGAGTGCAGGGAACACGGAGAGCTGTTCTCAAGGACCAGGGTCAAGAAGAACAGGGCAGGAAATTACTACGCAGCATCCGTAATGAGATTTGCCACACAGAATGATTATTGGTTAGTAGCTTCTAAAAAAGAAGAATTTGATAAATACGGCGAAAAGGGCAAACCTGCCGAGAAAACCGAGGAAGAAGAGAATGAAACATAGTTTGTAAACAAAATGTTAACAAACTATGTAAAAAAAGTTAGCAAAATTCGAATTTTCTGTTGAAATTTGAATTCATATGCCTTAAAATAGGCTCAGATAATTAGGCAAATTGTGCGGGGTATTCCCGCTAAATACAGTAAATAAGTAACTTTAGACCATAAAGAAGGAAGGTGCTTCTTATGATTAAAAGATTGAATAAGGCAAAGAAGAACAAGCAGGGTGCTATCCTTGTAATCGTTGTTCTCATCCTGGCTCTTGCAATGATCTTTATTGCATCCGCTATGATGCTTACCCAGGCTACAAGACGCCGTCTGTATTCACAGACAATGTCCAGCCAGGCAAGACTTACGGTTACATCAGCTTCCGAAGTTTTCCTGGAAGCACTTAAGACACAGGAAATCACCGACGTCCAGCTCGAGAAGATCATGAACAAGACTCATGGTACCGGCGCGACAAGAGTCAAGATGGTTGTTCCTGGCGTTCCTGGTATGTCTGAAGCTACTGACAACTGCACATGGCTTGATATTTATACAAGTGCATCCACTCCTGATTACGTTTACTGCGATTTCACAACTGTTATCGGTTCAAGCACCGAGAATGTTCAGGTAGTTCTTAAGGCTGAAGAAGATGAGCCTGCTTACGGTTCACAGTTTAAGAACCAGGTAGAAGTTGCAGGCGGCGTTGGTATCGGCGAGTTGAGATTTACAAAAGGCGTTGGTATGTGGAATAAGGATAAGATCTCTGAACCTACAGACAACACTATCGTATTAAGAGGCAACTACAAGGGCCAGACATCTTCCACACTTTACTTCTCTGACGTAGTATTCGGTCAGGATTCCTCCAACGTCCAGCTCGGCGGTGGTGAGAAATTCTACGGAAAGATGATCTTCCTCCAGGGCGCACAGATGAACTGCCGTTCAAGCGCTTTGGTTTATGGTGATGTTTACCTCATGGGTACAGATAAGAGCGCCGGCTTGGCACTTAAGGATTCCAGCCAGGCTGGTCTTTGGGACAACCTCGCAGGCCAGAAGAACAGCTTCATCTTCTCAGGAAGAAAAGTTCAGAACGATAATAACGACACAAACAAGAAGATCTATGATGCTCTTACAAAGAACAACTCTCACAAGATCTACTTCGTTGACGGCAATGGTAACAGCTTAGGCGCAAGCCCTGATATTGCAAAGGGTAAGGCTTCCGGTTCCTTCTCTTACACGATCAGCAACTATGCTCAGACAAACGCTTTGAGCACTGATGGTAAGAAGAACGTTAAGAGATATCTCTCCTGGAACTATGGTTCTTCCAATGCATTCCCGTCAGCTTCCACAGTATTTAAGAAGCTCTGCCCCGATGGTAAGGTTACTACAGCAGCTGCAGATACAGTACTTTCATATACAACTTACAGCCCGGATGGTTCTAAGACATATAATGCTAATACGACTATTCCTGCAGGCTCAAAGTACATTGTTAACCCTGTAACTACATCCTATCCTTCATATAGAAAGAACGGATCAAATTATGAGAAGACACTTAACCTCAGTTCTGTTTCTTCTTCACAGTATCTTGAGCCCGGCTACTACTATGTAACAGGTAACGGTACAAATGTAACCGGTGGTGGTGAAGCTTACAGATACAACCCGATCGTTCTTACTATCGATGGTTCTAGAGGAGACGAATACCGCTTCTATTTCGCTGGCGGACATAACTTCCTCCTCAGAGGTCTCGTATTTGCAGTATTTAACGCAGATTCAAACAAGCCTGTTCTCTTCATCCTTGAAGATGGTGCGAAGATTCAGCTTTCACACAACAACGATGGTCTTGGCGGCGGCCACTGCCTCTGCTCTGCAGGATTCCTTTCTGTAGCTACAAGACCTGGCTGTGACACTTCTGCTAACATGATCAGTTATGTTCATACAAAGACATACAACACAGAAGCACAGACAGTTAAGAATCCGAAGTACACAGATTACAACGGAACTCAGGCCGGATCTACTTACTCCAAGTACTATGACAACATCGTTAAGCCTGCTATGTTCATCTATGGTGTAAAGAATAACGTTATCTGCCTCGGTAAGAGCGTAACACTTGAAGCATACATCGGTCTCTATGGCGGTTCCTGCTTCGGACCTATCGACGGTGCAAGCGAATGCCAGCAGATCTACGGCAGAATCGAGTGCCAGGAATTCCATACATATAAGCAGGATGCATCTTTTGCAATCGCTGGTTATGATAACCCGGTAGGTGACTTCGCAATGCCTTACTGCCCGCAGCCGACATCTGAGGACACAATGCCTAAGAAGAGAATCGCTAAATCTAAGTACTCTGTAGCAGATATTACTTACTACTACTAATACGGTTACGAACTGACAGCGGTTTAAGTTAAAAGTTAAAGGGGTTGCTCCAATGGAGCAGCCCCTATTCATTTGCAGATATATTTAGTAAAGACCGAAAGTTAAGAATTAATTATTCCAGAACAAAAAGACCGGGCAAATAAATAATGTCTTCAGCAATAGAACGTGAAGACTGTTCAACTATTTTGGAATTGCTGTCATATGTCACCTCATAAAAAGAGATGCTATCAGCTGCAGCAATAACCATCTCGGATTTCTCAATCAGACGGAGCATGCTGTCATGAAGAGGATTTGTCTCATCAAGAAGCTTTGTTCCTTTATCTATAAGATATACGACCACTGAACTAAATGATGATTCGCTCAGACCGTCAAGAAAACCGGAGAGCAGTTCGCGTCCGTGATCTGAATCAGATGAATAGAAATCGTGCTTGATGAGCACATACTTTGTAGAAGTCTCCTCATCAGTCTTTTCCTGCATTACTTCAAGCAAAGACACATCAGACAGCTGTTCCAGCTGAGCTCCCTGATAATCAAGACTGTTTCTTGGATTGCTGTTCATCAAAATCCCTCCCGTCGGAAGATAAGAAACGCATAGAGCGCTGGATGGAATTCTTGCTGGTTCCCCAAGGCTTGTCAGTATTTCTGTAGTCGAATTTAAGCGTGAAATATTCGACATCAGAGATCAGGGCATCAAATGTTGCAGTGTTGTTGGTATAAAGCGCCTCAACAAAATCAGATGCCTCGTTCTGTGAGAGCTTTGCTGCCTGCCTTAACAGTAAAGCAGTATGAGGCAGACAATGGAACTCAGCATTTATGAACTTATCCTTGAAGTCCTTATCATGTGAGAACATCCAGCAAATGACTTCAACATAATGTCCCATTGCATCGTTGAGATTATCGCAGATAGGGCAGAGGCTGATCCTTTTTTCGAGGAGGTCAGCTACATTGTTAAGCTTCTGCTTGTATTCGGAATTTCTGCCCTTTAACAGACCGGCCTTCGCCGGAATAGCAGACTGAAGCTTTGGATTCAATTCCTCATTGAAATCCTTAAGATGCGTATGCATAACAAGGCCCAAGCCCAGCCTGTTGGTGACTGCTTTATTGAGCTTGCCCATGTGAACAGGGCAAAAACCTGTCTTGTTGGTGATCTTACGGGTATCAGGTTCCATCAGCGAAGGTCCGAGATAATATTCGAGATAATTGTTCTCAGCTTTATCACGAAGTCTGCAGATTGGGCAACCGCCATGCTCGTTATAAGCATCGTTGACGGGGATCATGTAGATCTTTTCCATTAATTATCCTCCGGTGTTAATGGTTTAGGTAAATGCATGAGACGGTTCGCCCTGACATTTACACCATTCATAGTTATAGAAGTGAATTCCTCGACAGCGTTTCCAACCTTCTGCTGTGCTGTCTCCAGAACTTTTTGGGCATCGTAGCCGTAGTAAAGCGCCAGATCAAGGCTGATCATAACGCCGAAAGTCTGTTTCTCAGTTTTAAATGAAGTAACTTCCGCAAAACCGGGAACGTCTCTTAAAACGATCTTTATCAGATCGAGGATAGCTTCATCCGAAATAGAATAAGAGCCCAGTGAAGAGAAGGTGGGTCTTACTACGGTCCTGTCTGAATCAGGAGCCAGGGGAGTAACACCACGCTCACGGTCAAATCTCTGTCTCAGTTTGCTGAAAGGATCCGAGAAATATCCGGAGAACTCGTGCTTGATCTCCATGCTCGGAACAGGGATCGTATGCATACCTTCGGTTACTCTGGTTGTACGTGCCAGACGTCTTTCTTCCTCGGTGGAAACGTCTTCGATCCTGATGAGCATCGATGGCTGGTTGAGCCAGAGGTTTTCGCAGATCTTGCTGAGCATGGAATCTGATGTGCCCAGGATCATAAGAGCTCTGGGCATGGATTCGATCAATGCACGGCGCATCATTGCGGATCTTGTGGGATCGACAAAGATCGCCTGCCTTACGGACTCCATCTTGGTCGGAGCCTTCTTGGCAGAAGTGCCGGCAACGATACGACTTCCGTTAATGAGAAGACCGTCGTCAATTATGTAATAGATGTTATTATCTCTGGCTACCTTGATAGCCCTGGTACTTTTACCGGTTCCTGAAGCACCGACGAAAGCAATGACCGCGATGTTTGATAACACTTCGCGGGTCAACTGTTCGCTCGAAAGTATAAGCTCCGCATTACGTTCGAAGCTTTGGGCAGGGTCTGAATAGGTATTCTGGTTTGACGGATTAGACCTGTCGAATCGTTTAAGAGTTCCACGAAATTCAGACAACAAAGTCTTTCGCGCTGCCGGAGCGCTCTGTGTCTGGATCTGCTCTTGTTTTAATTCGTCATGGTTGTCCAATTCTAGTGTCCTTAACCGTTCCAGTTATGGAAGACTTCCTGGATATCCTCGTTCTCATCCATCATGTCGAGCATCTTCTCGAGCTGGGCAATCGCATCGGGATCTGTAACCTCAGCGGTAGTCATGGCAACAGGGCCGAGAGTTGAGTCAGCGATCACATAGTTCTTAGCTTCGAGAGCCTCGCGGACTGAATAATAATCAGAAGGGGAAGTAGAGATGATATAGTATTCGTCATCTGAATCAAAATCAGCTGCGCCGCAGTCCAACGCATCGCCCATGACCTGATCCTCATCTTCATAATCTTCCTTGGAAATAAGGATGGTACCCTTCTCGTTGAAGAGGAAGGAAACGGAACCGTCAACACCCAAGTTGCCGCCGTTCTTATCAAAGATGTGTCTGAGATCTGCTGCCGTACGGTTGCGGTTGTTGGTCAGAGTCTTGACCATGATGGCAACGCCTGCAGGACCATAACCTTCATATGTGATCTCTTCATAATCGTCACCTTCACCGGCTTCTGCAGCCTTCTTAATGGCGCGGTTGATATTGTCATTAGGCATATTGGCAGCCTTTGCTTTTGCCACTACTACTTTAAGTCTTGAATTGCCATCAGGGTCAGGACCTCCGGCCTTAACTGCTACAGCTATCTCTTTGGCAATCTTTGTGAATACAGCTCCCTTAGCTGCATCTGATGCCTCTTTTTTTCTTCTGATGTTGCTCCACTTAGAATGACCTGACATTAACATTCCTCCAAATGTAATCTTATTAATATAATCAAATATTATACAATCTTTTTATGGAGATACCAAACAGCAAATGAAAAGTTAGGGGCTGTCATTCCTCCGACATAAGATTGTCAAATATATTTTTTGTGCAGTTTGTCTTTTAAACTTGTTATTTACTCAATTCTGTTGTATAGTTCTAACATCTATGCTTGGGCGAAGTGCGCCTGTTTGTTTTGTGTGCATTACTTGAGTATATATTCTTTTAGAATTATCGGGAGGGTTCGATGAAGAGATTAGGTGATATTCTGGTCGAGAGCGGATTCTTAAATGCTACCGAACTTGCAGAAGTACTTAGTATTCAGAAGGAAACCGGCAAACGTCTTGGTGAAGTTATCGTTGAGAGCGGTTTGATGTCGGAATTCGACATTTTGAGGGCGGTTTCCAGCCAGTATAATTATCCGATTATCGATCTGTCAGGTATTGATGTTGACCCCAAGGCAACAGCTCTTTTAACACAGAAATTCTGTGAAGAGAACGTTGTTTTCCCGATTGGTTTCGATGGTGACACCCTTGTAGTTGCTATCGATGACCCGATGAACATTACCATTGAAGACGAGTTGCAGTTCCAGACCGGATACCAGATATCCCTGATGCTTGCAACACATACTTCTATTATTGATGCTATTAAAGTACATTACGGAAGAGAGAACGCCAACAAGGCTGCAGAAGAGCTCGGTACGAGCCTTGCAAATGACAGCCTTGATGATGACAACGAACTTTCAGAAGCAGTTAACAGCGCCCCGGTTGTTAAGCTCGTTAACTCAATGATCGAATATGCTATCCGTTCAGGCTCATCCGATATTCATATCGAACCTCTCGAAGACCGAGTAAGAGTCCGTATCAGAATCGACGGTGTCATGCAGGAAGTTATGAGCAACCCTATTTCCGCAAAAGACGCCATCACAACAAGAATCAAGATCCTTGGCGGTATGAACATCGCCGAGAAGCGTATTCCTCAGGACGGCCGTATCACGACAGTTATCAATGGTGAGGACGTGGACATGCGTGTATCCATTCTTCCCTGCGTTACCGGTGAGAAGACCGTTATCCGTATCCTTGCTAAGAATGACGCTAACTTGAACAGAAAGTATCTTGGTATCAGCGATCGTAACAATGAGATGATCGACAAGATGATCAAGATCCCTCAGGGTATCGTCCTTATCTCAGGCCCTACAGGTTCAGGTAAGACAACAACCCTTTACACACTCCTTTCAGAGAAGAATACAGACGAAGTTAATATCATCACAGTTGAGGACCCTGTAGAAATCAGGATCCCCGGATTGAACCAGGTCCAGGTTAACGCTAAGGCCGGAATGACATTCGCGAGCGGCCTCAGATCCATCTTGCGTCAGGACCCTGATATCATCCTCGTCGGTGAGATCCGTGACGGTGAGACTGCTGAGATCGCTATGAGAGCTGCTATCACCGGACACCTTGTATTCAGTACTATCCACACGAACGATGCTGTATCTTCCATCAACCGTCTTATCGACATGGGTCTGGAGCCTTACATGGTATCTTCAGCCCTGGTTGGCGTTGTATCCCAGCGTCTTGTTCGCCGTATCTGCACTAACTGCAGAGAATCTTATGAACCTGAAGCTTACGACAGAGAGTACTTAAGACTCGATCCGGGCCAGAAGCTCTATCGTGGTAAGGGTTGTACAGAATGTAATGAAAAGGGATACAAGGGACGTATTGCTATCCATGAGATCGTAATCATTACAATGAAGATGAAGGCTTTGCTTGAGAAGAGAGCAAGCGAAGATGAGATGCGCGCACTCGCTGTCACTGAAGGCACACAGATGCTTCAGGATTCCGCAAGAGACCTCGTACTTGAAGGTATTACGACGGTCAGCGAGCTCAACAGAGTTGCTTACACGATTGACTGATAAGGAGGTTTTTTAACGTGGAAGGATTTAGTTTATCGATCGAATCGATTTTGGCTGAATCGGTAAAGATGGGAGCATCCGATACCCATATTACGGTAGGATTGCCGCCTATGATTCGTGTTGACGGTATGTTGATGCCGTTAGGTAATCAGCCGCTTACAGCTGCAGATACTGAGTATCTTTGCAAGTCAATGATCGACAAATCAAGACAGCAGTATCTGAACGAGAGAGGTGAGATCGACTTCTCGTACATTGTTGAGAACTTCAGCCGTTTCAGATGTAACGTGTTCAAGCAGCGTGGTACATATGCTCTTGCTGCAAGAACTATTACAAATGAGATTCCTACATGTGAGCAGTTGGGTCTTCCTAACATCTTCAAGGAATTGGTTATGAGACCTAGAGGACTCATCCTCGTTACCGGTCCTACGGGTTCCGGTAAGTCCACAACACTGGCTGCAATGATCGGTCACGTTAACATGAGCAAGAAGTGCCACATCTTGACTCTTGAGGAACCTATCGAGTATCTCCATATGCACGGAGAAGCTATGATCAACCAGAGAGAAATTCACGAGGATACACTTTCATTCGCTAACGCTCTTAGAGCTGCTCTCCGTGAGGATCCGGATATCATCCTCGTAGGAGAAATGCGTGACCTCGATACAATTTCCACTGCTATTACCGCAGCCGAGACAGGACACCTCGTTCTTTCAACACTCCATACGTCTTCAGCTGCTGATACAGTTAACCGTATCATCGACGTTTACCCGCCGCATCAGCAGGATCAGATCAGAGTTCAGCTCGCTACATGTCTTGTTGCCGTTATCTGTCAGACACTCGTACAGAGAATCGGCGGAGGCAGATGTGCTGCTTTCGAGATCATGATCTCCAACGATGCTATTAAGAATAATATCCGTGAAGGTAAGACATATCAGATCGACTCCACGATCGCTACGAGCCTTCAGCAGGGTATGTGCCCTCTCGATTTCTATCTTGCAGAGCTTGTTAAGCGTAATATGATCACAAGAGATACTGCTCTCCAGAGATGCAGAATCCCTGAAGATCTTAAGCGTTTCATCAATAACGCAGGTCAGACGAACAGCCCGTTGTTCGGTGATCTCGAGTTTGCCTGATAAAGGCGCTAAAAAAGAATTCTGATAAGAGGAGGGTTATATTAGATGGCTAATTTCAGATATCAAGTTATCGATTCAAACGGTAAAATGTCTGAAGGCATAGTCGAAGCTACTTCTATTGGAGAAGCATCCAGAAAGCTTAAATCCGATGGCAAATATATTGCCAGCTTATCCTTAGACAAGGGTAAGGGCATTATGAACATGGAGGTCGGAAGCCCTAAGCTTAAGACCCAGGATCTTGTTATCATCTCCAGACAGCTTGCTTCACTTTTGTCTGCAGGTATTACCGTAGTAAGATCACTCGATATGCTTTATCAGCAGCTTGAATCCAAGAAGGCTAAGAAGTGTGTCGGTGAGATCTACGAATCAGTTCAGAGCGGTCGTTCCCTTTCTGAAGCCTTCAAGGAACAGAGGGGCGTTATCCCGAACATCATGATCAGTATGATCGCAGCAGGAGAAGAATCCGGACGTCTCGACGAGGTTATGGAAAGACTTGCTGAGCACTTCGCTAAGGAAGCTAAGCTCAAGAACAAGATCTCTTCTGCGATGGTATATCCTAAGATCCTTGCTGGTCTTACTGCAGCAGTATCAATCGGTTTGTTAACATTCCTTGTCCCTAAGATCGGTGATACGATCAAGGACCTCGGCGGTGAATTGCCGAAACTGACAAAGGCTTTGCTTAACATTTCCAGTTCACTTACGCATTTCTGGTACATTTATATAGCAGTTGTCGGTCTTGCAATTTACGGCTTCACACTCTGGAAGAACTCTGAGAAGGGTTCCGAGACATGGTCCAAGATCATGCTCAAGATGCCTGTAGTCGGTAAAGCAACAAGAATGAATGCTTCAGCCAGATTTACCAGAACAGTATCCACGCTTCTTAAGTCAGGTATCTCAGTACTCCAGGCAGTTGAGATCACAGAGAAGTCCCTCGACAACGTTATACTTCAGAAGAAGCTTGCTCAGGCTCGTATCGAGATCAGAAAGGGTACATCCCTCTCAAGATCCATCAGAGATATCACTGAGTTCCCTCCGATGATCTACGCAATGGTTTCTATCGGTGAGGAATCAGGTACTTTGGATACGATTTTGCAGAAGGCTGCTGACTACTTTGAAGACGAGGCAGACGCAGCTACAGCAAAGATGGTTTCCGCTTTGGAGCCTATCATGATCATCATCATGGCTATCATCGTCGGTGTAGTTGTAGGCGGTATCGCAATGCCTATCTTCACAATGGCTCAGTGGATTATCTAATTCCCGCAAGGTTTTGAAAGGAGAAAATAAATGGATTTTTCATTAGGAAGAGGATCAAATGAACTGGTAATCGATTGCTCCAGCTCAGATCTCAAAGTCGCTGTGGGAAATTACAATCCCAAGTCAGGAACTATTACAATTGATAAAATGGGCGTTGTACCTCTCGAAGGTGACGCTATCAACGATGGTGCAGTTGCAGATTCTTTCGGAATCGTAATGGCACTTAAGCACGCTCTTGCAAGACTCGACATCAGAATGAAGAGCTGCATCCTCACAACTGAAGGTGCTTTCGTACACAGCAGAGACCTTGAACTTCCTGTAGTTAAGGAAGAGCAGCTCAAGGACATGGTTAAGTACGAGATCCTCGGTCAGGGCTCCAACAGAGATATGTCTATCGATTATCTCGTTTACGGCACAACAAAGGATGCTGAGACAAACGCTGATAAGATCCAGGTCAGAGCAACAGCTATTCCTACAGACGTTATCAAGGATTACCGTGAATTCCTTAAGAACATGGACCTCACACCTGTATCCCTTGACGTTAACCCTAACGCAGTAAGAAAGCTTTTCGAGCAGGGAATCATCAACGGTAACGTTAACATCAAGCAGGCTACGATCCTTTTGATCGAGCTCTCCAGCAAGACAACAACAGTTACTGTTCTTGATAAGGGTTTCCCGGTTCTTTCCAGAAGACTTCAGTTCGGTCACGGCAACATCAGACAGGTTGCTGATTCCGTAAAGAAGCTCCAGAGCGGAAGCCAGCAGTCCTCTTTGGCTAGAAGACTTAATATCACGACATCGGAAGCTGAATCCAGCGTACCGATCGAGGATATCGATGTTTGGAACGAGACAGTAGCAGAGACACCTGCTCTTCAGAGTGCTGTTAACGCATACTTCAAGAGCCTTGTTGATGCAGTATCCCGTACCGCTCAGTTCTCAATCGCTAAGTATCATATTGATGCTATCAGCACTTGCTTCCTCTATGGTTCAGGTGCAGGCTACAAGAAGATAGACAAAGAACTTGCGCGTCAGCTTGGAACGCAGGTCGAGATTCTCAAGGCTCTTAGCACTGTTAACGGTCCTAAGGATTTTGTACTCGGTCAGTTCGTAAATTGTTGTGGCGCTTTGATTCGTCACGATTAAGGAGGGGTACACGTTATGGCAAAGGCTAGCGGAGTAAGTAAAAAATTATTGGCAAAGAAGGATATGAACTTCTTTGCCGAGTTTACGGCTAATGCTGCAAAGGCTGCAAGAATGCTCGGATACGGTGTTGCTGCCGGTGTCCTGGTAGTATTTGTAGTACTTGCATTTATTGTCGCATTCTTTATTAGAAATACTATTATTAAGGGTCAGATCAGAGATATGGAGAATCTCCTTGCAAGTCCTGATTATGCAACCCTTGAAGCAGAGTATGCGAGATTGACAGAGAGACTCACAGAAATGTCAAATTACAACTATGCTCTTACACAGATGCGTAAGACTGTAGATGAGATCGATGCTGCACCTACAGATCTTCCTGATGTAATTGCTAAGTGCATTCCCAGTGATTCATATATCTCACATTATCTGATCACAAGTTCACAGCTCGACATCGAGGGCTATACCTTCGTTTATTACAGTCCTGTTGAAATGATCTACCTGCTGAATCAGAAGAACGTATTCACAGCAAGACCTCAGATCCAGACAGAGCGTGTTGAAGCAGAGTCTTCAGGCGAGAAGTATGACGCTAAGACAAAGACAGTTTCTGTTGATGTAATGAACACATACTATAAGTTCTCTATTTCCGGAATGTTGGTAAGCAATGCGCACATCAATATTATCCGTTATGAGGATGTCGCTGATTCTACAAAGGTTCTCGGTATGGCTGAGAACATGAGCGTTAAGGCCGGCGATTCTTATGATATTGATGTTTCCAACTTCACTTATGCCGGTGTTGAGTACAAGCTCACAAAGATCTACGTTGATGACGTTATCGTTGACGAAGCAAGCTTTGCTGAGATAGTTGCAAATGGCAAGTTTACTGATGTCGCTCGTAAGAACGCTGAGGTTAAATTGTACTATGCACCTGTTACCAGCCAGGCAGCAGCACCTGCCGCTCAGGGTTAATCGGAAAGGAGGAAACAGTCAATGAATAATCTTACAGCAAGAGAAAAGGGCTTCATGTATGTAATCACTTTGTTGATTATCGTTGTCCTTGGTTATTTCTTCGGAATCAGAACACTTAATAATAAATACGAAGATTATAAGAAGCAGTTAGCAGCTCTCGAGCAGAGAAAAGCACATCTCGAACAGATCAGAGCTAACAATGCAAGCATGGAGACAGAGATCAAGGCTCTCGAAGAAGCTAATAAGGAGTTGGAGTTATCCTTCATCGACGTGCTTGAGTCTGAGACTATTGAGCACTATGTCCTTAAGACATTTGAAGATGCAGGCTGTCCTTACCTTACAAACATCACAGCTATTGATACAGGTATGCCTACTGTTACATATCCTGACGGAACAAATTCACCTGACGGACTTGTATGTCTTAAGATCAACGTTAAATACGTATCTACTGACGGTTATACAGTTCCCGGATATAACAGAACACCTGACTTCACAGCCGGTGCAAAAGAGAATCCTGCTGTCGTAGCTTTGAAGATGAAGGAGCAGATGGGAAATCCTGATTTCGCTCCCAGAAAAGGTTACGACCAGTTCATCGAAGCAGTTAAGACGATCAACGCTGCAAATAAGTCCTGCATCAAGGTTAACTCTGTAGAAGTTATTCAGGTAAATGCTTATCTCGAACTCAATGCTGAGATCAGCTTCTACGGCACAAGCCTCAGAAACAGACTTTCTATTGATAACAGCACAGAACCTTACACCAAGTGGGCTGGACCTGAAGCATCTGCTATCGAGTGTAACGGCTTCATCGGATTCGGTTACATCTGTGATAACGAGAATAGCTTGTGGTATGGCTGCGAGAACGTCAGCATCGATTACAAGGCTCATAAGCCGTTCGCTACATACTGGGCTAACTACCTGTTTAACCAGGCTTATGAAAAGAATGAAAGAAATATGAAGAAGATGCTGAACTTCGGCGCAGCTCCGAAGGCTCAGGATCAGGCTCAGGACACCAAAAAGAACTAATTGTGACAAAAAATTGAAAAATTTTGAAAAAAGTGTTGCAATTGTTCAAAATAGCTTGTATAATCAGGCTACAAACTCAAAAACTTACAGGAGGAATCTAAAATGAAGAAGATTCAGAAGTCAAAGAAGGGTTTCACCCTCGTAGAAATGGTACTCGTTATTGCTATCATCGTTATCCTTGCAGCAGTTCTCGTTCTTGGTATCGGTGCTTACCTCAACAAGGCTAAGGCAGCAGCTTCTTCCGTAGTTGAGCACAACAGCTCTGTAGAAGTAGTTAACAGCGAGATCGAAGCAGTTCTCGGCTAATAACCAAACTAGAACTGATTGCTGATTAAAAAGCAATAATAATAGCGGAGAACTTCGGTTCTCCGCTATTTTTTGTATTTGTTAATGAATTATGAAAAATTTTAACAAATTATTAACTTTCCAGTTGAAATTTGCACGGAAGTCAGTATAATACAAATAAGGAAGAATTAGATTAAACTCTATATTTGGAGGGGTTTATGCGCAGAGTAGATAAAAGACACGTATCCAAGGGTGGCTTCTCACTTTTAGAGATATTAATCGTTGTTGCTATTATAGTAATACTTGCAGGTGTCGTTGGTGCTGGCGTTGCCGGTCTGATCAGAACGGCGAACAAATCAAACGATGCAGTTGTAGCTTCCTCCCAGTCACTCAGTGCTCAGATCCATAGTGGTGAGAATACACTTGCCGCATACTCATTTGCTAATTAATTATTGAGGTGCATAAATATGAAACGCGTTGTTAAACAAACTAATCGCAAGGGTTTTACCCTCGTTGAGACCCTTTTAGCTACGTTTATTCTCGTTGTTATTTCAACAATGCTTATAAATGGTTTCATCGCTACAATGGGTTATTCATATCAGACTTCAGTTTACAGTAAGTCAGGCGCTAATAACTATGCAGCATGTATGAGCCGAGTTGCAGAGCATAACTCTTTACCTAACCGTGGTACGACAAGCCGTCAGCAGAAGCTCGGAACCGGTGTATCCACAAAGGAATTAACTTTTGTTTGTCCCGCAAGTTACAAGCTCGAGCCCCTCTACGTTGAAGTTGTATCCGAATATACATTGGATAATACAGTTCCTGGTACACTGCCTTTCCAGAGTGCAGATTATGCACCTAAGGACGGCAATCACTATGGTACTTCTGATGAGTTGGTAGATAACAGAAAGTCTATCGTTTACTATCCGGAATACTGGAGAGCAGCTGCTGATGCATCAAAGTATAAGATCGCGATCAGAGTAGACTATACTTCCACAGATTCAAACGGCAATCCTAAGTATGAATGGGTAGTTCTTCCTACATACCAGGTAGCTGATGACTATGATCTTAGCGGCTTAGGCGCAAGCGATATTATCGGACAGGTTGGCGGTGCCCACAGAACATTCGGCGGCGGCACAAAACCTTCTGGTCAGTAAGTGAGCGGGGTGAAAAGCAATGAAGAAGACAATTAAGAACAGAAAAGGTTTTACCTTAGTCGAAATGCTTTTGTCACTTGCTATCATCTGCATGATAGGCGGTGTAATCGGCGGAGTATGTGTTTCGATTTCTAATTCATTCGTTACTACATATAACATTGATGACTCTGCTGACTATGCGTTGTTATATGCTAAGGCTTTCGAGAATTCATTCCTTGACTGCACACAGGGTGCCGGCTCTAAGGGTAAGACATGGTCATGGTATATCGATAATCCCAAGGGCATTAGCGGTGCACCTTTACTTAAGGTAAAGAAGCCCAGTGCAGCTGCAACTAATGTATTTACACCTAAGTTCATCGGTAACAGCTCCACACCTTCCAAGTGGTCAGTAATCATGTTCTACGCAGTAGAAGAGAAGGCTGCATCAGGAGCAGAAGAGACATTCAATTCAGTTCTTGTTAAGTACCGTATCTACATCAAGGATAATTACGCAAGAACAGATTATATCTACAGATATGATGGAAGCTTCTGGGTACCTCGTTTCTACGAGAGAGCAAAGCTCGCTGGAGCGGAAGCTGCAAACAGAAAGATTTCTGTAGACACATCATCTTCCCCTATGACAGAGGCAACGATGACAGATTTCTGCAAGGATCCTCAGGGTGTTCTTAACCAGAAGGCATTGGATTCGATCAAATCTGATCTTGAAGGTACTTCCTCACATCCTACGATTACTTATTATTCAAGAATCAATTACCTCTGGGGTTAATTACTTAAGATAAATAATTAAGGCTCTGCAGTTTTTTCTGCAGAGCCTTTTTTATTGTCTTACTGCGTTTCCCTGCAAGGTTTATAATTATGCTCTAATTTGATAGAATTACTAAAAAAATAAGGAAGACAGGATCTATGAAAATCAAGGTCGGATTGGATATTGGCGGCAGTACGACAAAGATCGTCGGAATGAAGGAAGGCAAGATCATTGCCAGGGATATAGTCAGAGCCGCAGATCCGGTCACATCTGCTTTTGGAGCAGTTGGAAAACTTATCAATGACAATTCACTTTCGATAAGTGATATCGAACAGATCAATATAACGGGTGTAGGATCCGGATTCCCGGCTGGCCCTATTCTCGGGATCAAGACAGTAGCTGTTGAGGAATTCAAGGCTACGGGTCTTGGCGGTCTTTATCTTTCAGGACTTGATCATGCTGTTGTAGTCAGCATGGGAACGGGTACTGCTTATCTCGAAGCACGTAAAGAGGGAGTAAGACACATTATCGGTTCAGGTGTCGGCGGAGGAACCCTTGTAGGTCTGGGTCTTGCCGTTGCAGGCACAAGTGACGCCATAAAGCTTTCAGACATGGCTACTGAAGGTGATGTCCTGAAGTGCGATCTTACGATCGGTGATATTACCAAGGATGGAGTTACAGGACTTCCGATGAATGTTACGGCATCCAATTTCGGTAAAGCTGCCGATGATCTTTCCAGAGAAGATAAGATGGCAGGAGTATTCAATCTTGTATATCAGTCTATCGGTACTGTTGCAGTTATGGCATCAAGGCAGTGCGGCATTAAGGATATCGTATTTACC
Organism: Oscillospiraceae bacterium; assembly: GCA_902782235.1. Classification (GTDB taxonomy): domain Bacteria; phylum Bacillota; class Clostridia; order Saccharofermentanales; family Saccharofermentanaceae; genus Saccharofermentans. The sequence continues at coordinate 31,790 of CACZML010000001.1, read as the reverse complement.
GGCCAGCTGACTGGTCTTAAGGAGTGCCAGAAATACCTGATCCCGTTTGAAGATCTTTACGGCGTAAACATGATCGTTCCTGAAGACGCGGTTTTCGCTACAGCTCTGGGCAGCTGTCTTGCAGAAGGGCAGGCTTAATAGTGGGCGGAAAGAGATTAGCAAAAGACCGTGCCTGGGAGCTCGATTTCTTAAGAGGAATCGCTCTTATAATGATGCTCTTCATGCATATGTCATGGGATTTCAGATATGAATTTTGTGTTCCTGTTTTTTCTTATCTTGAGGCAAACTGGTTCTGGTCATTTGTTCATCCTGTGATCGTTGTTCTTTTCGTAGGAGTATCAGGAATATGCAGCACATTTTCGAGAAGCAACGTTAAAAGAGGATTGAAGATCCTGGCTGCGACGCTCGCGCTTGATATAGGAACACTTATCATTTATAAGGTTACAGGCATCGAGTGTCTGATCATATTTAATGTTCTGGCTGTCCTTACCTGCGGAATATTCCTCTATGCGCTTATACAGTTCATTGAATCCAAGACCGGCGTCAATCCGATGATCGTTAATCTTGTTATGGGACTTATAGGTCTCTATATCGTTATCTGCGGATGCGATATCGGCTATATGAACTACTCTACGGATAACCTGCTCTTTATCCCGATCGGTTTCGATATTGAAGGCGCACCTTATATGGCTGACTATATGCCCCTGTTCCCGTGGCTTGGTGTATTCCTGATCGGCTGCGTTGTAGGAAGGACATGCTATAAGGATAAGAAGACACTCTTTGCCGGCAAAGGCAAAGTAATGAGTGCTATTTCAAGACCTGTGGAGTTTATCGGCAGACATTCACTTATAATCTATCTTTCTCATCAGCCGGTAATCTACGGAATCCTGTTTGTTATCTTCTGGTTAATACGTCAGGCACAATGAAGATAAAGCGGAAGAAAAAGAGAAGGATAATACTAAAGATAGTACTGCTCATAATTCTGACAGCACTGTTTGTTTTTGCATCTGCTTTTAACAGCTTCATTCCGTCAGGCTTTGCAAACTTTTACAGTTCAAAGGTGTTCCCGTATGTCTCAATGCCTGCCGGGTGTATTAACATGCTTTTCCACAACTCACTGACTGAGGGAATAGTCGTGTGCGGCTTTCCTTTGCTGGCTGTATGTCTTGTAAGCTGGCTCGTGATCCTTATAAAGAAAATGATGACCAAAGGAACGGCCGCATATCTTTACATGTCATATAGAAATCTAATGATAATCCTCATAATCGGATCAGTTATCTTCCAGGCTATGCACGGGATCAATTACAGACGTGATGACATAGAGAAGGAACTGAAGCTCACGGACAAGGCAGAGCTCACCTATGAGGATTACTGTGCTGCTCTTAAATGGGCTTATCTTGGCATGATAGAAGCCAGGAGCCATCTTGGTGAAGATTTCAACGGCGTTGCACATATGCAGAGCAGCTTCGAAAATACTGCGCTCTACGCATGCAGTCTTTTAGACAGCTTCAGTGATGAATACGGCATTCCTTTAAGCAGGAATTATGTAAGGGCAAAGCCCGTATCGCTGAGTCATTACTGGAGCTACACAGGTATTGTCGGAATGTATGACATGTTCCTGGGAGAGGCCAACATCAATACCGATGATATGAATGTCACAGAGTTCCCGGCGACCGTCTGCCATGAACTGTGTCATGCAAAAGGATATGCGAGCGAGACCGACTGCAATCTTCTGGCCACTCTGGCATGCTGTTCATCAGCCAGAGCAGATTTCAGGTATTGCGGTTTCCAGAGAATATTCTTTGATCTCTACTACATGACTGAAGAGATTGCTGACGGGACAGGCCAGGTCTGCCCGCAGTATATCTACACATCAGAGATGGATGCCGTATTTAGGGATCTTGATGCATACAGCATATACTGGTGGAGCATCGAAGACGAGATCGAGCGCATTCACAACTGGTCCGGTGTTGATATAGAAGAGACCAGTGACAGGGTTAATGATGCATTCTTAAAATCCAATGGTGAAGAAGGCGTGGTAACTTATACCGTACCTGACAGCATCTATGTCAGGTTCTATCTTACTCATATCGCAGGTAAATAATGCTGGAAGTAATACTTAAAGGTCACGACAAATACTATGGCGTATCAGATGTCGTCAGGATGTTCGCGGGAGTGCCCGAAGAACTGAAGGACGAAGGCAAAGTCATTGCCCCTGAAGGACCTGACATTACACTCATAAATGAGCTTCTTCCTGACGGAAGATCGATCACATATTTCGATGGTAAAGAGTACGAATTCAAAGGCGCACTTTTAGAGCCCGGAAGAGAGATCAAAAGATCACTTTATATGGCTTTATCCGGTATCACGAAGAAGGATATGCCGTGGGGATGCCTTACCGGAATAAGACCGACACTGGTTGCATGCGAGGAAGAGAGCGCGAAAGATCTTGAGGACAAATACTTCGTAAGGCCGGATAAGGCAGCGCTTGCTTTCGAGACATCCAGGGAAGAGCAGAGGATCCTGTCCAAGGTTCCTGAAGACAGTCTTAATATCTATGTCGGCATTCCGTTCTGTCCGTCAAGGTGTGAGTATTGTTCATTTGTATCTTCCGATATCTCGTGTCATATGGACAGGCTCGTAAATTACGGAAAAGCTCTTGAGCGTGAGATCGAGCTGATCGCGAAAAGGATCAACCGCCCGGTTGCGTCTCTTTATGTCGGAGGCGGTACGCCGACGGTTTTTGAAGAGCGGGAATTTGCGTCACTCCTTGACTGCATCTATTCAAATCTGAAGATCTCTTCTGATGCGGAAGTTACAGTTGAAGCCGGAAGACCGGATACGATTACGGACGGCAAGCTCGAAGCGATGAGAGAACACGGCATTACCAGGATATGCATAAATCCGCAGACCATGAGAACTGAGACGCTCTTAAGGCTTGGTAGAAAGCATACTGCTGAAGATACTGTCCGTGTATACAGCAAAGCATGCGAAATGGGCTTTGACCTGATCAACATGGATCTTATCGCAGGACTTCCTTATGAGAATGCAGAAGAGCATGTGGAGTCGACAAAGAGCCTGATAAAACTTGCTCCTGCGAATATAACCATACATACGCTCTACAAGAAGAGAAGGGCTGCCATGAGCCGCGACACCGTTATGGATAAGGAAAAGACCCGTGACACTTTGGATGAGTGCGTGGCAGAAAGCTACAGGCTCCTCATGGAGGCAGGATATCATCCGTATTATATGTACCGCCAGAAGGATACAGGCCACGGCCTGGAGAATACGGGCTTTGCAAAAGGCGACACAGGAAGCCTTTATAATGTTGCCATGATGAGCGACTGCAGGGATGTATTATCTTTCGGTGCAGGCGGAATGAGCAAGAGATGCTTTGCCCAGGAAGGCGAGCTCTATAAGCACAGGGTCGAGAGATGTCCGACCATAAAGGATGCTCTTACATATATCGAAAGAGTAGATGAAATGGCGGAAAAGAAGATCGCCTTTTTCGGAATGTGAAAGATCAGTCAGCGGGTTTTGCCGTGATCTCTTCAAGGCCGTAATAAGCAGCCATGTCCTGATTTACCCAGTATTCCGGATTTTTCGAAATGTCGAAACGCGTTAAGAAATCCGGGACAGTATCCAATTCTGAAATTGAGGTCTGTCCGTTTTTGAGTTCGCTTATGCGTTCCATATAATCCTCACTGTATATCCTGGCTGTGCCGCTGGATAGAGCGGATGTAGTATCAATAAAAGTCAGGTTCTCCGCACCATATTTAATGCAGCCTCCGGCAAACAGGCAAAGTATCAATACAAGAGCGGATATGATATAAGCCGGCTTTAGTTGTTCCTTCTTTATCTCTATAAGCTTTTTACGGTTGATCCATCCGGCTGTATAGAAAATATTAAACGACACGAGCAGATAATAAGAATAGTAATAGATGTTTATCTGTCTGCCGGCACCGGGATATCCTATAGCATAAAGGGGAGGCGTAAGCTGTGTGGCAAATAACAGAAACGTCAACAGCATGATCAGCAAAGGATACCTGAACTGAAAGCGTGATCCTTTTGTTACCATAACTGCTATCGCACCGATGATTATGAAGCCGGCGATCTGGGCCAGATCAGTCCATCTGGCGATCAGTATGATCGAATAGACTATAGAGCCAATGACTGCATCTACAGGTGACTGCATATTTGAACTTGCAGCACGCACGCTGTTACCGGGAGCGATCATGCTTATTATGAGTCCTGCAGCCAATACACCGGAGACAACAAGGTAATAAGGCAACTGTTTTTTATTTCTCGAAAAGATAAAACAAGACAAAGTAAAAAGAATAACTGTAGCAGAAAGCGCAGTTGAGTAATTGCCGCCGCCGGTTATGGCAGCAAGCAGAAGTGAAGCGATGAAAAATGCGGTCTTTCTTTTTCCTGATGCAAAATACATCTTTATCAGAAAAGAAAAAAGCAGCAGTGAGAAAGCATAAAAAAGCGTGTAATAAGAGCATCCGTTCCACCAGAAGAATGCCTGGAATTTGCTGTAAACAAACTGGACAGACAAAAACAGGATAATGAAGGATGTGATGAGGCCAAGCTTTTTATCGAACTTAAACTCTTTAAAAACTGTATAAATAAAAAACACTGTCGAAAAAATAAGTGCTGCCAGCATCACGAATGTCGTAATAAAGTAAAGATTGTCTGAAAATGCTGCCGGCTGCAGACAGAAGATAAAAACAGCGGAATAAGAACCCTGCCATGTCATATATGTATTGCCGACTTCATGGAAACAGGCAGATAGGACTCCAAGCGGGCCCTGGCCGCTATTCACTGCCTGATAAACGCTTCTTGCGTAATGGAAATCATCAGCATACGGATGACAGTAAAAAGATGAGATGAGAACCGGAATTATGCTGATAAAAAGTATGACAGCCATAAAGACTGTCATAAATCTTATCAGATGCTCTTTTTGTTTAGCGGATTCCATAAGTTTCCCCCTATGAAATTTCAGAGCTGATTATGGTCGAGGTGACAAGACTCGAACTTGCGACCCCATGCTCCCAAAGCACGTACGCTACCAACTGCGCTACACCTCGTTGTCTACGGCGGTAATTATATATGTTTTGAAGATTATCTGCAAATAAAAGACCCGCACCATGTGATGCGGGTCCGCTTATTTACTTAAAAATCTCAGTATTACTTAACGATCTTGAAGTTTCCGAGGAAGAGAGGAAGTGTGTAGTACTGAGTCTTAGCTGCAGCGATGATACCCATTACCATGAAGATAACAACAGCGATCTCTGCAATCCAGCCGATGAAAGGAATGCAAGCGAGGATAGCGCCTGTGATGCAAAGAACGATACCGTTGTTAACATGGTTCTTTACGAAAGGTGATGTCTTCTCAGGTGTGATCAAGAGGCCCAAGAGCCAGAGAACTGAGATGTAAGCGAGGATTGAGAACAACTTAGCGTTGGAGGGAAGCTGCTCTGAAGTGTTGACCTGTGTCTGATTGTCTGCCATAGTAAATGCTCCTTTACTTGAAAAGCGTTATATCGCGATATAACAATTATTAACCGCTTAAGTTATAATATCATATAAATATTAGACAGGAACAAGACATTTTGATTAAAGTTACCAGTTACAAAAGCGACAATATATACACATACGGATTGGGCGCAACCGTTGCAATGGAATATCTTCTCAAAAAGAGAGAAGTTGTAAGGGCTGTGATCCTTCATCCGGGCTTCAGATCGGAGGAAACGATCGCTAAGATCAGGACCATCTGCGGCAGCGACATCCCGGTATCAACGGAAGAGAAGCCTTTTAATATCCTCTCCAAAAAGGATAACTGCTTTGTGATCGTTGTGATAGAGAAGCAGAAGGTAAAGATCCGCGACGGCAACCACATGGTCCTTGTTAATCCGTCCAACTGCGGCAACCTGGGCACGATCGTCAGGAGCTGCCTTGGATTCGGCGTTACTGATATTGCCATTGTGGGAAAGACTTCAGCCGATCCCTGTGACCCCAGGACGATAAGAGCGTCCATGGGTGCATGCGCCAGCGTGAATATCGAAGTTTTCGACGAGTTCTCCGAATACCAGAAGAGGTTCCCTGAGAACAATCTTTATCCGTTCATGCTCGACGGCAGTACAAAACTTCAGGAAACGACCATAAATAAACCGTTTTCGCTCATTATGGGAAACGAGGCGACAGGCCTTGATCCGGCGTTTAAAAACATCGGCCGGCCCATCAGGATCGAGCATTCGTCCAACATCGACAGCCTCAATATTACAATTGCCGCAAGTATAGGACTTTATGAAGCAACAAAGGCTTGCGAATAAAATACAATCGTGATACAATTCTTCGGTAATTTGAAGATATAACTCTAAAAAGGAGAGAACGAGATGCCTAATATTAAATCAGCTATCAAGCGTGTAAGCGTTTCCGAGAAGAAGGCTGCTGCCAATAAGAGCAAGAAGAGTGCTATCCGCACAACTGTTAAGAAGGCAAAGGCTGATATCGCTAACGGCGAGAATCTTGATGCTACAATCAAGTCTACACAGAAGGCATTGGACCAGGCTGCTGCTAAGGGCCACATGAGCAAGAACGCAGCTTCCAGAACAAAGTCCAGACTTGCTAAGGCTGCTAACGCTGCTAAGGCTTAATTAGTTTTTGAGAGAATAACAAGAGCCGTCTGTCGGTATTTGCCGGCGGACGGTTTTATTCTGCTTATTTAACGATTACGGGTATTGATTCCCACTCAGCTGCAGTATCGCGGCCATAGAGTTTCCAGCCGGCTGAAGCAGCTCTCATGTCGAGCTCGAATATCTTTTTGAGAGCTTCATTTGATGACTGAAGCTCCAGACAGTCAGAAGGCCTGTTGATGACAGGAACTCTGGCACACTTTCCCATTATCTTAAGACAATATTTGCCTTCCTGGTTGAAGCCAAGAACCCTGATGTAGGGCGGACGCTTGATCGCAAGGCATGATTCATCCTGTCCGGCAATAAGGCTCGCGAGGGCGCGCTCGATCCTGGACAGTGTATATCTTTTGGTCGATATCCTGCTCTCGAAAACCTTAAGGTCATGATCGTCATCAGGTATAGTGTCAGGTCTTATATCATTTGCAAAATTCTTTATGTAGCCAGACAGGTCATCTGTCATGTAGGCGGTGTTGCCGATGGAGGTGCCTGCGGCTTTCAGCATACAGTCCCTGATGTAATCAACATAGCCGGGGAAGCTGAAGACTCCGCTTGAATTGGCTGCGAGCATAACGCCCAGAGCCATATCGGGCATAAGACCTGTGAGTCTGGATGCGATCTCGGATCTGCTGAAAGTATCAGCGGTTCCGGATATTAACTTGCGGATCGCTGTGGCGCTCGCGAAATCGCCGGCCGCATCAGCCTGGTGATAGCCGTCACCTTCGCGTCTTATCATGATGATATTGATCCTGGTTTTCTTATCGAACTTCTTAAGAGCGACAAGATAATCCAGAGCAAGGATCGAATTGGGGCTTGCAAGTGCCTTGTCCAGATCGCCTTCGATGCCCTGAGCCTTTGCCAGATCCATGATGGCCTGAGCTCTTGCCTGCGGGAAGCTGATGCCTGTTGAGATATATCCGTTAAGTTTGTTGTTGAATTCTTCACCGGTGAAGTCTATCTCTGCCAGCTTCTTAAGAAGATCTGTATCGTCCGTATCAACGCCGAATGCGATGTCGGTTACGACACCGGTTGATATGAGTTCCGAGATGGCGCCTTCGGCAAATCTTGAAGATGGTGCGCAGGAGAAACTGAAGGGGAGTTCGAGCACAACATCAGCGCCGCATAAGAGCGCCTGTCTCGCACGGACGGAAGGCGGGCATATTGCGGGAAGACCACGCTGGGTAAAAAAGCCGGAGATAACGGGCATAACTATTGCCCTGGGGTCATTTACGATCTTACGGGCCTCTTTGATCAGGTACTCGTGACCGTTATGAAATGGATTAAATTCCGCAACAATTCCTATAACCCGCAATTTATGTAAATCCTCTGCTTTTGGTATAATCTTTGGTTGTAAAGATTATATTTCATAAGGCGGAGTTTATGCAACGCAAGGAAATCGCGGGATTTACTACCAGCAAGATCGTAACGTGGGCGATAATAATCGCGCTTGTTCTTGGCGCTACCGTTTTCTATATGTTTTATTCCGGAAGATTCGGCGGCGGCAACAAGATCAAGATCACCGAGCCTGCGCATTTGAGTTACGAGTGGACGAGCCTTGCTGCAGGCAATAACATCGTAAGCGATTATCTCTATTCAAGATCCAAAAAGCTAATTGTCGAGAAGGGCGGCGACGGCGTTCTCGCAGCTACCTCCTATACGATCGCAGGCCGCCTTGTATCAGAGGAAGCGGTTAATTCCGGGATCTACGGACTGTCAGATCAGGCTCTGCTCCTTAAATGTTATGTCAGGGCAGGAGACCGAAATAATGCCGTAGCTGTTAAAGAAGCTGTTATAAAGAAATTCCAGCTTCCTGACGGTTCTTACAGGGCATATGTTTATAAGGATCCTTCAAAGGCCGGAGAAGTGGTTACCGTTTCTGCCATGATCGACTGGCTCGATGCGATGCTCGAATACTATGTCACATACGGAAGTGAGCCTGACTATAAGGAGATCAAGATCCTTATTGAGGCACTTTTCGATAACGAGGGAAAACTTAAGCCTGAGAAGATCTCAGTTGCCAAATATGCGGATACGCTCTATGTTGCGCTTGAAGACACAAGCAGCATCAAGGAAGGTGACGCAGGTTCCCTGGAGCAGCGCTACGGAACGCTCTCGGGAGATTCCGACAGCGAACTGGTCGACAGCAAAGAGGAGATGGAAGATGTTGAAGGCGTTTTGCTGTCCAATCTCAATCTCAGACTTATAAGGGACCTGGAGACAAACGGTCTTATAGCAGCAGGTGCTTACGAGAAGGCGCTGAAAGCCGTAAAGGACGGATTTGCAGGCGGAGGTTATTCCTTCTATGCTTATGCGACTTCCGGAGCACAGGACTGCGGTGATTACATTTACACCGGAAAGAATATCGGTTCGATCGATATTGCCCAGAATGTTAAGACCATGAAGAACTTAGCTGAGGTAAACGAGCTTGACAGCGAGTCCTATGCCGAGTTTAAGGGCAACGTCATGAATAACGGAAGGATATATTCCGAGTTTGTAATGCTGACAGGCAACTATTCGGGTGTTGAGGCCATGGGTGCTTATACAGACGGCATGAGGATCGCTTACTGCATGGGCGACAAGGACCTCTACGAGAGGCTTACCGACACGCTCGGCAAGAGGGTTGCAACCAAGTCTACGAGCCCTGCTCTTTACATGATCTTCAGGGAAGAGGGCGAGAGATATGTCTTCTATGCGAGGGAGAATTTCAGCACCCGTCTCGTTACTTCATAAAACCCTTATTTATTGTTTGAAATAATATAGGTTTACGAGTATACTTTTGACGACTAAAAATTCCAAAAGGAGATGAATATATATGGCATTTATTGATGACATCATGGCCAGGGCAAAAGCAGACAAGAAGACTATCGTTCTTCCTGAGTCTATGGACAAGAGAACTTTTGAGGCTGCCGAGAAGATCCTTAAGGCAGATATGGCAAATCTTATCATTATCGGTACACCCGACGAGATCGCTAAGAACTCCGAAGGTTTTGATATTACAGGCGCAACACTTGTTGACCCTTTCAACGATCCCAACAAGCAGAAGTACATCGACAAGTTCGTTGAACTCCGTGGTGTAGACACCATGGTAGCAGCTGCTAAGAAGAAGGCTGAGAAGAAGGGCCTTTCAGAGGAAGAGACAGCTGCTCTCATCGCTGACGCACAGAAGAAGGGCATCACACCCGAGAAGGCTGAGGAGAAGATGAACTCCGACTACATGTACTATGCATGCCTCATGTGCAAGTGCGGCGATGCTGACGGTGCTGTATCCGGCGCATGCCACTCCACAGGCAACACGATCCTTCCTGCACTCCAGCTCCTTAAGACAAAGCCCGGCATTTCTTCCGTTTCAGGCTTCTTCCTTTTGGACGTTCCTAACTGTGATCTCGGTGAGCATGGTCTCTTCATTTTCGCTGACTGCGCAGTTAACACAGACGTAGATTCTGCTAAGCTCGCTGAGATCGCTAAGCTCTCCGCTGAGTCTTTCGAGCAGTTCATCGGCGCTCCCGCTAAGGTAGCTATGCTCTCATATTCATCTTACGGTTCTGCAAAGCACGCTGACGTAGACAAGGTATCCAACGCTGTTAAGATCGCTAAGGAGAAGTATCCTGATCTCGTAGTTGACGGCGAGCTTCAGCTCGACGCAGCTCTCGTTGAGGAAGTCGGCCAGCTGAAGGCCCCCGGATCACCGGTTGCAGGCCACGCTAACACATTGGTATTCCCTTCACTCGAAGCAGGCAACATCGGTTACAAGCTCGTTCAGAGACTTGCTAAGGCTCCTGCTTACGGACCTGTCCTCCAGGGCCTCGCACTTCCTGTAAATGACCTCTCCAGAGGATGCAATGCTGACGATATCGTTGGTACAGTTGCTATCACAGCTGTTCAGGCTCAGGCACAGGGCTGATAAAACCAGTTAAGTATAAAGACAGGAGAAAAGTCTTATGAAGATTTTAGTAATCAACTGCGGAAGCTCTTCCGCTAAGTTCCAGCTTTTCGACATCGACACAGGCGATGTTCTTGCTAAGGGTAATGCCGAGAGAATCGGAATCGACGGTAAGCTTACATATAAGCCCGCCGGCAAGGATGAGTTTGTTTCAACAGAACCCATGCCTGACCACAAGGTTGCTGTCCGCATGATCCTCGATGCACTCGTTGATCCTGAGCACGGCGTAATCTCTGACGTTTCCGAGATCGCAGCTGTAGGTCACAGAGTACTCCACGGCGGTAAGTACTACAGCGCTTCAGTTATCGTTAACGACGACGTTAAGAGAGTTATCAGAGAGTGCTTCCCGTTAGGACCTTTGCACAACCCTGCAAACCTCATCGGTATTGAGGCATGCGAGGACGTTCTTCCTGCAGGCACACCTCAAGTTGCAGTATTCGATACAGCATTCCATCAGACAATGCCCCCGAAGGCATACACATATGCTCTTCCTTATGAGATCTCCGAGAAGTATGACATCCGCCGCTATGGTTTCCACGGAACATCCCACCGTTATGTAAGCCACAGAGTTGCTGATTTCCTCGGCAAGAAGTATGAAGATCTCCGCATCATCACATGCCACCTCGGCAACGGTTCTTCTTTCGCTGCTGTTAAGGACGGCAAGTGCCAGGATACATCAATGGGTCTTACACCTCTTGCAGGTATCTGCATGGGTACAAGAACAGGTGACATCGATCCCGCTATCGTTCCTTTCCTTATGAAGAACGAGAGATACACAGCTGATGAGATGGATAACCTCCTCAACAAGCAGTCCGGTGTTCAGGGCGTTTCCGGTGTTTCTTCCGACTTCAGAGATCTCGAAAAGGCTGCTAACGAAGGCAACGAAAGAGCAAGACTTGCACTCGACATGTTCGCTTACCAGGGCAAGAAGATCATCGGCTCTTATGCAGCTGCTATGGGCGGTGTTGACGTTATCGTATTCACAGCAGGCATCGGCGAGAACACAGACCACATGAGAAAGGCTATGTGTGAAGGCCTCGAGTTCATGGGCGTTGAGTTCGACGATTCCGTTAACGCAGGCCTCAGAGGCAAGGAAGCAATCATCTCCAAGCCTTCTTCAAAGGTAACAGTTTGCGTTATCCCTACAAACGAAGAGCTCGCTATCGCACAGGAAACAGAAGCTCTCGTTAAATAATCTTTAATACTTACACGCAATAATACAGGGCTGTCTCTTAAAAAGAGGCGGCCCTGTTTTATTGTGAAGAGTGCTGTTTTAATACCACCTACAGACAAAATCGATAAAAACGCGAAAAAAAGAAGAAATGTCTGTAGGTGTGTTTTTCGACGCCTTCAAATGAGTTTTTCCGTTCCCTATAAACAAGGTTTTCGACCCCGTGAAAACACGGCAAAATCATCGGAAATTACACACAGCTTTACCCTGGGAGCTAGTGCAATTACAGAACAAAAAAGGCGGAGCCTTTTTGAAGACACCGCCTTACAGTTTTTTTAGATTAAACTTTTCAGTACTTAATGCCGAGGTTCTTCTGTAAGTCTTTGTCGGCGCCGAAAACTGTTACCGTATCGCCCGCCATAAAGACGAAGTCTGCAGGGAACTCAAGGGTCGGAGTGCCGTCTCTCCTGATCGAGAGAACATTGAGATGAAGCTTGTTCCTGATGCCGAGCTCAGCAAGGCTCTTGCCGATCCATGCTTCCGGTACTTTGACTTCGAAGATCGAATAATCACCCGGATAATCAAGATAATCAACAACGTCAGCGGAGCAGTAACGGACAGCTGACCATTCAGCGAGCTGCTTCTCAGGGAAGACAACGGAGTCAGCGCCTGTCGCAAGGAGGAACTTCTTCTGTACTGATCTGGAAGCTCTTGCAACGATATATTTAGCACCGCATTCCTTGAGCAGGGAAGTGGTCTCGAGTGAAGACTGGAAGTTGTCGCCGATCGCTACGAAGCAGACATCGAAATTCTCAACTCCCAAAGACTTTATAAATGCCTCGTTTGTTGCATCACCTATCAGGGAACTTGTAACCATTCCCAATACAGGTTCCAATCTTTCCTCGGAAGAATCCACTGCGAGGATCTCATCGCCTGCCTTGCTCAGCTGGTCGATAAGGTGATAGCCGAATCGTCCGATTCCGATTACGAGTACGCTCTTCATATAATGTTTCCTTTCTGCCGGTTTAACCGACCGCTATGTTGTCTGCGGGATACTGCCTGTTGCCTGTCGACTTTCTGGTTATGGCAGCAAAGACGAGAGTCAGGCCTCCCACACGTCCCGTGTACATCAAGATGATCAATATAAACTTTGAAATAGTATGCAATGCCGGAGTGATGCCCATAGAAAGACCTACAGTACCAACTGCGGAAGCGCTCTCGAAAAGCGCCGTCAGGAAGGCACGGTGTTCGATCTTGGCAATCGACATGGAACCTAATACCGCGAGCATAACATCGAGCATGCAGACGGCAACGGCGCCATAGATAGCTTCAGTGGTTATCCTGCGCTTAAAGATGGCCGGTGACTTCTCACGCTTGAAGAAGGCGAGCATGGTAAGGAAAAGGATCGTGATCGTAGTGATCTTCATACCGCCTGCCGTAGAACCCGGCGCGCCGCCTATGAGCATCAGGATAATAGTCATTACTACGCCTGTGCCGGAGAAATTGTTGTAGTCAGTTGTATTAAAGCCTGCAGTTCTTGGCGTTACAGCCTGGAAAAGTGATGCGAGGAATCTCGGGCCTGCAGGGTAATCGCCATATTCACCGAACCACAGATAGACCATGGGTACCAGCACAAGGATCACTTCCATGACGAGGATGAGCTTGCTCTGCGTGCTGTATTTGTAGAACTTAAAGCCGTGCTTTCTGATATCCATCCATGTAAGGAAGCCGAGGCCCCCCGTGAGGATGAGGAATACGAGAGTTATAACGATAACAGGGTTATCCATGTAAGGCGTCATAGAGGAGAACTCCCCGTGTGCGCCGTTTAAGTCAAAACCTGCATTACAGAATGCGGAGATGGATGTGAAGACTGAGAGCCAGATGCCCTTTGCGGGGCCATATTCAGAGATGAATACGGGAGACATTGCTACCGCTCCCAAAGTCTCGAAAATGATACATCCGAGGAAAATGAACCTGGTGTATTTCATGATCTCGCCAAGGTTCGGAGCAGATACAGCTTCCTGCATCGTGGTCCTGGCCTGAAGGCCGAGCCTCTTGCCTACGAGCTTGCTTAAGACAGTCGTCATGGTGACAACGCCCATACCGCCGATCTGGATCAGGGAGAGGATAACGAGCTGGCCGAACCATGTCCAGTGAGTCCATGTGTCATAGAGTACCAGTCCGGTAACGCAGCTTGCCGAAGTAGCCGTAAAGAGAGCGTCGGTAACGCTTGTCCATTCTCCCGATCTCGAAGAGAAGGGAAGCATAAGAAGTATGGCTCCTGCAAGGATCAATACTACAAAGCCCAAAAGTATCGTCTGGGCGCCGCTTAGTCTGAAATGTCTTTTTCCACTATCACTCATACGTTGATATTATAAATCTTTTTCTTTAAAATTTTTCAAGTAATCGGACCATAATCCTTAAGGGAGTGTCCGGCAGCGAAAATTGTCCCATTAATAGACGGCTAATATTTTCGAGAACTGTTATAATCTCTTAGAATCGGATTTTACTTAGGAGAGATTTGCTTTGGCAGACGATAATTTCAGTAATTCAGACGAGTTCTTCAGAGATCTCGAAGATATATACGGCCAGGGACCTGAGACAGCTATAGAACAGGACGCTGATGAGATTCTTGAGGGTCTTAATAAGGAGCAGAAGGCTGCGGTCACCCATCTGGACGGTCCGCTCCTCATACTTGCAGGCGCAGGCTCAGGCAAGACCAGGGTTATCACATACCGTATTGCCTACATGATGAAGAAGCACAATGTGGCACCGTCTTCGATCCTGGCGATCACGTTCACCAATAAGGCTGCCAATGAGATGCGCCAGCGTATCGAGGGACTTGTAGGCGACCGTTCCAAGTATATCTGGTGCGGCACTTTCCACAGTATTTTCGCAAGGCTCTTAAGACGTCATGCCGAACTTTTGGGATATTCACAGAATTTCTCGATAATAGATACCGATGACCAGCTTAAGCTCATCAAGGAAGCTATGAAGGAGCTTGATATCGCAGACAGCCAGTTCAAGCCCAAGAGCGTCCAGATCGAGATCTCCAATGCCAAGAATAAGTTTGTCGGCGTTGAGGAGTACCAGCTCCTTGCAGGCAAGGAGTATTTCCTTGGGGTTGTTGCCAGGATCTATAAGAGATATCAGGAGAAGCTCGTTGCGAATAACGCGATGGACTTCGACGACATCTTGGTCAACATGGTAAAGCTCTTAGATCAGAACCCTGATATATGCGAGCTTTACAGGGCGAAGTTCAGATACATCATGGTAGATGAGTACCAGGATACGAATGAGACACAGTACCGTGCGGTCATGAAGCTTGCATCAGGTTCAGGCAATATCTGCGTCGTAGGTGACGACGACCAGTCCATCTATTCGTTCAGAGGCGCTGACGTAAGGCTTATCTTAAAGTTCGAGAAGGACTTCCCCGGCGCCAGGGTAATCAAGCTCGAGGAGAATTACCGTTCCACAAAGACTATCCTTGATGCGGCAAACTGCGTTATCTCGAATAACACGAAGCGCAAGAGCAAGAGTTTAAGGACAGAGGGATCTCAAGGCGAGAAGATAATCGTCATGAATGCCGATACGAGCGCCGGTGAGGCAGACTTTGTCGGCAGGACCATAAAGATGATGGTCGATAAGGGCAAGTTCAAGTTCTCTGACTGCGCCGTTCTTTACAGAATGAACGCGCTGTCACGTAACATAGAGACCACGCTCCATAATCTTGGCATTCCTTTCAGGGTATATGGCGGCATGAGGTTCTATGACCGTAAAGAGATCAAGGATGTTCTCGCATATTTAAGGCTCATCAATGACCCGAGGGACAATATCGCTTTTGAGCGCATCATTAACGTGCCCAAGAGGGGCATCGGCGATGCCACGATCGAGAAGATCAGGCAGTATGCACTGTCTGACAATATCAGTATGTTTGAAGTTGCCGAGCATGCAGTTGATTATCCTGAACTCGTAAGATCGGCTAACAGGATCTGCGCTTTCACTGACCTCATCAATGAGATGAAGGAGAAGCTCAGGGAAGATGAGATGGACTTCGCGCACTTCGTTGACTATGTCGAGAACGAATCCGGCATCATCGAAGAGATCACCGAGCAGCGCGAGAAGAAGGGCGAGATAATCGACCGTGTCGAGAACTTAAAGGAACTTTTGTCAGAAGCCGCAGAATACGATAAGGCGCACCGCGCAGAGCCCGTAGATATGGATACTCTGGAGATCGACGACGGTGACGGGCTCCCTGTCGAAGTCGATGAGGATTTCTTCTTCGATACTGCCACAGCGGATACGACGGAAGGCATTTTGGGACTTTATCTGGAGAATGCTTCGCTCTTTACCGAAGGCGACGAATTCAACGATACTGACGATTTTGTAAAGCTCATGTCGATCCACAGCGCGAAGGGTCTTGAGTTCGGAGCAGTGTTCATCATAGGCCTTGAAGAGGGCGTCTTCCCGAGCTACAGATCGATCCAGAGCATGGAAGATACTGAGGAAGAGCGAAGGCTCATGTATGTTGCGATCACGAGAGCCAAGAGGAATCTCTTTATAGTGCTCTCAAGGCAGAGAATGCTCTTCGGTCAGACGAACTGCAACCAGCCTTCGAGATTCATAAAAGAGATCAATCCGGAACTCCTTTATCTCATGGGCTCTAAGAGGGAGACACCTAAGGATGTTCCGCAGGGTGAGACACAGAGGGAGAAGTCTAAGAAATCCATTGCTTCAGCTATCAAGTCGCAGTTCACGGCCGAGAAGAAGAAGCAGACGCAGATGCGCGAGGGACAGCTCGGACCGAATGATCTTTTCGAAGGCATGAAGGTAGTTCATCCGAGATTCGGTGAGGGAGTAATACTCAAGGTCGAGCCTGTCGGAGGAGATGCGCTCGTGACGGTCGATTTCGACGGAATGAGGAAGAATATGCTCGCGAACGCAGCGGGGCTTTCAAAGGCTTGATATAAGGCATTTTAGAATAGGGCACACCATTTGTAGTATAATAATTTAACGCGTTTTTAGAAGGAGACTACAACTGATGTCAGATAATCTCAGTTTCCAGGATCTTTATGCCGACAGTGTTGCATGTCTCGGCAAATCAGATAAGATCTCCGAGGCGACCAGAGCGAAGATCAAGATGCTTCAGGAACAGAAGGATAAGATCCTGAGCGTCAATGCCACCAAATGTTCCGAGTCACGCGGCCGTATCGTCAGGGAAGACGACGGCGATGTCAGGAACTGCTTTGAGCGTGATATGGGAAGGATCATATACTCGCAGGCATTCAGACGCCTCAAGCACAAGACGCAGGTCTTCTTTAATCCCGCAAATGACCATATCTGCTCAAGACTTGAGCACGTTATTTATGTTGACTATATTGCTTCCACTATAGGCAGCGCGCTGAATCTTAATGTCGATCTTATCAGAGCGATCGCACTGGGTCACGATATCGGACATACACCGTTCGGACACAGCGGAGAGAGGGTCCTTAACAGGAAGCTTAAAGAGATCGATCCAAAGCTCTATTTCGAGCATGAATCCAACGGACTCCGCGTACTCAATATCCTTGAGAAGCATAATGATGATTTCGGTCTCAATCTTACTTTCGAAGTCAGGGACGGAATCATCTCACACTGCGGTGAATATTACGACGAGAGAAAGCTCGTTCCCTGCAAGGATAAGACCGAAGAGGATCTGTCTTACCTGATCCCCAAGAAGTTCCGCAAGGGTCCAGCCACGATGGAAGGCTGTGTCGTTAGGTTTGCGGACAAGATCGCTTATGTCGGAAGAGATATTGAGGACGCATTAAGAACAGGCGTTATCGCGAGTGAGTTTGATGTGCCGGTCGTAACTGACGGCGTCGGAAGCTCCAATTCCGAGATCATCAATTTCCTTGTTCAGGACATCATTGAGAACAGCATCGACAAGGGCTGCATCATGATGAGCGATCACGCAGGCGACGCTCTCGAGCACACTCTCAATGAGAATGTTGCAAAGATCTATACGGCAAGAAATGTAAAGACGTACGAGAAGTACTGCGACGTAATGCTCGAGGGACTTTTCGACGCATATTATGAAGCTGTCAAAAATCTCGAAAAGGCTGAGGATTCGAAGTCATCTTCGATCAGGAAGTTCGCCGAATTCGTCAAGAACCATCCTGAATACAAAGCCGGTATCGACACTCCGCTCCCAATCTATGTTTCCGATTACATTGCCGGAATGACGGATTCGTTTGCGGTCAGCAGCTTTAACGAGATCTATAAGAGTTAATGGAGATAAGAAATGGATAACAGGGAAGAATACGGCTTTTTCGCGATGCTCGACCGCATGCAGTACATCGGAAGGTGGGCACTGATGCGCAACAGCAGAACAGAGAATATCAAGGAGCACAGCTTTGACGTTGCGGTCATCGCACATTGCCTTACCATCCTTCACAACAGATTTGAGAAGGATAAGGAGGGCGCGGTCTTACCTGATCCTTACAAGGTTCAGGCATATGCACTTTTCCATGACTGCACGGAGATCTTAACAGGCGATCTTCCGACGCCCATAAAGTACCGCAACAAGGAGATAACAAAAGCATACAAGGAAGTTGAGTCTGAGGCTGCAGCAAGCCTTGTTGAGCTCCTTCCGGACGATCCTGAAATGAGATCTGAATATATGGAACTTCTGGATCCTTCGCAGAACACAGAAGAAGAAAAGCTTATGCACAGGCTCGTTAAAGCTGCAGACAAGATCGCGGCTTATATCAAGTGCCTTAGAGAAGAGAGTACTGGCAATGCGGAATTTGCCGCTGCCAAAGAATCAACAGGCAGGATAATCAAGGAAATGAATATGCCTGAGGTCGATTATTTTATGGAGCACTTTGTTCCTTCATACGGATATACATTGGATAAGATAACCGGGAGGGACGCTTAACCGATGTACGTACGCCGTCCCGAATATTTTGTTGCAGCTGCGCTTTTCGGTGTCCTTGCGGTCGCCGCTTCTGTTCTCACGGCAATAAGCCTTGATACGGGCATTTCCGATCCTGACAAAAAGACATTGAAGAAAGCTGACGATATCGTTGCAAGAGCAGGTGCACTGACTTCTATTTCCGGAGACGAAGTGGAGATCGCTAAAGCCCGTGTCGAAGACGGACTCATATCCTGCGGCGACTATGTTATCTCAGTAATGACATCACCTGATTATCTGCTCACGGGAGTCTCCGACGAGCGTTTTGCAAATGACCTTTGCAATGTCATTTACGGTGAGGTCCGCCAGGATGAAGTGAATTATATACTTAATGACCTTAAGGAGAATTCCAGGGTCGTAGCGATCGATAAGGCTATTACATCTGAAAGCAAAAAGTTAAGGGCTTCCGGAACTCCTGAAGGCCAGGGAAGCGTTATATCGAATGTTAGTCTTGGATCAACTATCGATTCGCCCGAACAGTATACTGTCGGAATCAGGGAATCCTCAGGTTCGTACACGGCGACGGGAGATGAAGTCAGAACGGACTTTTTCGTTGACGGATCACTTTATTACGGTTACCTGAAATTCACTGACAACAAGAATACGGGCAACGCAAGTTACCGCGAATTCATCCTGTCCTGGGATACTGCAGATGTTGCGCCCGGAAGGCATGAAGTATATGCACTCCTTAGAAGCTCTGACGGCAGGGGAACTGTTATCTCCGGAGGTCAGATAACGATACCTGCTAAGCTCATGATAGAGCCTGATTCAGTTGAGGAGACTTCGATCGCTGTCGGAGCATCCGATTCATGGTACATGATCGACTGCAAAGACAGTGACTGCTTTATCAACTTTGCCGGAATATCTGCTGATATAAGGGTGTCGCTCTACGATCTGAAGGGCGATCTTATCGGTACAAACGAGAACCCGGGAATCCCTTATGCGATGCTCAGGGGAAAGAAGCAGGATGTTGATGCGGTAGCTAAGGAGACAGGTATTACGAGCGTCTCGAACTGCTTTTATGTCTGCGTCAGCAGAACAGGCTCAGGCTTGGATATGGAGAAAGACATCGACTTCACCATGATCCAGTCCAGGGAGTTCGCATATTTCGACGGTACATATATGGCTGTAACCGGTGGCGACGGCGTAAGCAATGTAAAGCTCACAGACATGGATAAGAACACTTATGATGTTGAGAGGGCGAAGGCCGGCATCGTTCCGGTCAATGGCACGCTTGCGAGCCTTTATATACAGGACGGACAGTCGGCTGAAGCGATAAATATCTATCCGAAGTTCGATTTCCTCACGCGCGACTATGCATACTGCAATTCGGGTTCCAACAGCATTGCGTTAAGATGTGCTGCTCTGGAAGGCTATTCCGCGGAAGTAACGATGGTTGCCGATTCCAACGGCAGCGAGAGATCACTTACCCAGGGTGAGATTTTCGAGATCCCCGAGGGCGAGACTGTTATAACCCTTACGGTAAAAAGCTTTGACGGCTCTTCTGATTCCTACAGATTCTATCTCCTGAACGGAGATGACAGGGGGGATTTCAATGAGAATACTCTTTCCAAATTCCCGAAAAGTTATTACAGCGGCCTGTGGCTCCTTCACTGCCTTAAGCCGAGCTATATCTTTACGCCGTACTACACAAATCTTTCATTCAGTAATGCTTTAGATGCCGAGAACAGTTACGGCAGAAGCCTTATCGAGAAGTCTTCTTATCCGAAATACGTTAAGCCGAACAGCAAGGTCTACGATAAGCCGGACTGGATGGCTGCCAAGACTGAAGTCGTAAGTTATTTCATGGATCCGAGAAATTTCTTCACGCCTGAGAAGATCTTTGCTTTTGAGATGCTCGGATTTGATTCAAAAGTTCATACGGTTGAAGGTGTAAAGGAGATCATTAAGGGCTCATTCATGGATGGCTCTGCTGACTATGATTATGCACAGATAATCTATGAGGCAGGAAAAGAAGCAGGCGTATCACCTTATTTCCTTGCGAGCAGGATAATCCAGGAGATGGGCTTCAACGGTGAGTCTGCTCTGTCCAGAGGCGATCTTACCGGTTACGAAGGTTATTACAATTTCTATAACATCGGAGCATATGCTACGACCGAACCCGGCGGCGCCGTTATCAACGGTGCGAAGTATGCGCAGTGGGGCAAAGACTGGGAAGGCAAAGAGATAACTGATACCGAAGCTTCATACCTGTTGCCCTGGACGTCTGTGGAAAAGGCTATAAAGGGCGGTGCAAAATGGATTGCTTCGGGTTATATTGATAAGGGACAGAACACTTTGTATTTCCAGAAGTTTGATGTCCTTGATGACGGAACGGAAAAGTACAACCACCAGTATGCGCAGAATATCATGATGGCGTATTCTGAGGGTATGAGATATTACAGAAGTTATGCTTCGATCGGCATGACGGATGCCGCATTTGAATTCGTGATTCCTGTATACAACAATATGCCTGATTCTTACGGGAGCCTGCCTTAATGAGGATTAAGAACGACAGGGGAATAAAGATCAAACTGGCAAAGGCTGCATCAGCGGTCTTTGCGCTCGTTTTTGGTTCAGTATTCTGCCTGTCCAACATAGATCCCCTTACGGTAAATGCGGATACTGAGATCATAATTTCCGCTACGACTAATCAGAACTTTGTGGGTCCCGGAGATGTTGTAATCGTTGACGTTATCGCGAGCAAGATGCCGGGTGTTACCGAGTTCGGACCGATAGAGATCAGTTACGATCTCGATAAGGCTGAATATGTTTCTTACGATCAGGGTAAAGAGACTGTCGGCAGATACTATATCAACGCACAAAGGAAGAATGATGATATCGTTTTCACCGGCATGGATCAGAATATTAATTCAGGTAATGACGGAAGCGCCGATGAGGATAACGCTGCATCTTTTTATTCGGATGAACAGGTCGTCTTATTCTCTGCTGCATTCAGACTTGCAACCGATGTGTCAGGAGAAGTAAGATTCACATTCAAGTCCATCGGCGATTTCAAGGCGCCGGACAAAAAGATAACAGCCAGAATTGGAAGCGGACTGACAGTTCCGGTAAGAAGAACGGGTCTTTCATCTGATGCGACTATTGCGTCTCTTAAGATCAGAGGGACAACTTTATCACCTGACTTCAATCCGAATATCACCGAATATAACTGCTCTGTCGAGAGATCTGTAACTGATGTCCAGGTAACCGTTCTGTCGAGCAATCTCTGGGCTGCCGTCGAGATCGGCGGGAACCAGCACCTCAATACCGGTGATAACTTAGTCACTATAGACGTTACCGCGCAAAACGGTATTAACCACATGCATTATGTCGTGCATGTTGTAAGACGAGAGAGTAATATCCCTGAGAATTCCTCGCTTGTGGATCTTGAAGGCAAAACGTACACATTCTTAGATCCCCCTGAAGATGCTAAAGTTCCTGACGGGTTCTATCCGGCCATGAAGATAATAAACGGCTACAGCGTTCCGGTCTTCGTTAAGGACGGCGTATCGAGTGTTATCCTGTTCCTCTATGACGGAAACGAGTCAAGCCTGTATTTTTATAACAGCAGTTCTAAAAAAGTCATCAAATATGAGCCTGATAATCTCATCATCAAGGAATCTTCATTATTAAGGCTCGCTGAGGTTCCTGCAGGTGTAGTGCTTCCTGATGATTTTAAACCGGCTACATTTGATACCGGCAGCAGGATCATTTCAGGTTATGAGAACGGCGACGGGGACTTTATCTGTTACCTGATCGACGATGACGGAAGTGCAGATTTCTACTATCTGGACAAGACCACCGGTACTATCAGCAGATACAGATTTGCGGATAAAAAAGCCGAGCTTTTGTACTCTTATTTATTTGACGTTTTTCTCGTTATTGCTATTATTGAAGCGGTCATTGTAACCATCTCCGTTTATATTATCAGGAGAATGGTCTCTGACAGGACAAATCCTAGACCAAAAAGGGTGTAATGGAAAATGGGAATTATTAAGACAATTATCGTTGGCGGCGAGGGCCTTACCGAGAAGCAGGAGAAGATACGTAAACTCTTTATGTATCTTGTAAGCGGATGCCTTACGACTGCCGTTAACTGGATCTGCTATGTAGCTTTCGACAAGCTTGTAAAAGCCGACATGATGGTAAATCTGTTCGGCAAAGAAGTCTCTTTGAAATTCATCATTAACCAGATCGTATGCTGGATCATTGCAGTTCTTGTTGCTTATTTCCTTAACAGGGTAACGGTATTCAGATCAAAGGGAAACGTATTAAGAGAACTCCTGACCTTTGCCGGTGCGAGGATCCTTTCTTTCCTCGTGCTCGAGATCGGCGTTTATTCACTCATGATCTGGGCATGTGTTTCCATTACGGGCCTTCCGATCAACACACCCATGACGGTATGGCAGATCTTTGCATGGTCGTTCGCATTCACATATGAATATCTCTGCAAGCTCATCAATTCGGTATTCATCATGATCGCCAATTATGTAATGAGTAAGCTCATGGTCTTCAAGAAGAAGGACATGGTGGATTACAACGCGGAAGATAAAAAGCCCGAAGAGGCTACGGCCGGGAAGGAAGCCGCTGATGCCTGATTCCAAGGTGCCGGAGCTTTTAGAAGGAGCATTGAAATTCGGCATCAAACCCGGACTTGAACGTATCACCACTCTTATGAACCTTCTGGGCAATCCCCAGGACAGTTTTAAGTCTGTCCATATAGCCGGCACGAACGGCAAAGGTTCTGTCGCCACTTTCATATCATCTATAATGGCTGCATCAGATAAGACTGTAGGTGTATTCACTTCGCCCTATCTTGAGAGGTTTTCGGAGCGTATAAGGATAATCGACGGCAAAGCCGGACTGGATAAGTATGTATCCGATGATTCATATGGAGAGATATCTTCAGAAGACCTCGAAAAGTATTCTTCACAAGTTAAGCAGGCACGCGAAAAGATGGTCTCTGAAGGCCTGTGCGATGAGCCTACTGAGTTCGAACTCATCACGGCGATCTGCTTCCTCTATTTTGCAGAGAAGAAGATCGATGTGGCAGTGCTCGAAGTAGGTCTTGGCGGAAGACTCGATTCCACGAACATAATAAAGGATCCTGTGGTCACGGTAGTAACCGCCATGGGACTTGACCACACGGGCGTTCTCGGCAGCACGATCAGGGAGATCACAGGCGAGAAGGCAGGGATCTTCAAGGAAGGTTCACCTGCGGTATGCTACGATCCTGATCTCATGATCCTCCCTGAGGAGATGAAGCCTGACGTAAGAGCTGCCCTTCTTGAGAAAGCCTCCGAAAAGGGAATAGACATTTCATTTGCCGGAAGCAAAGATGCTTTTGACAGCGCAAGCTTTACTGAAGACGGCAGGATGGAATTCACATACGGCGGCACTGTTTATTCGACATGCCTTAACGGCAGGCACCAGATAGGAAATGCCGTCACGGCGATCGAAGCCTGCAGAAAGTGTGGTATCTCAGAAGATGCAATAAAGGAAGGCATTGCGCTTGCCAGATGGAAGTGCAGAGCTGAGCTTTTGAGCCTGAAGCCCGTGATCATTATCGACGGCGGACATAATCCCCAGGGTGCATTAAGCCTCGGCGCCACCATGAACGAGGTGCTCGCCGGTTCACTTAGAGGCAAACCTGTAAGACTTCTCATGGGAGTCATGGCGGATAAGGATGTTGAGGGTATACTTGATGCTTATAAGACCTGCGGGATAAACATAAAGAGCGCTGTAACGGTTACTCCTGATAATCCCAGAAGCGAACCTGCTGATGTTCTCGCACATAAAATAAATAATGTGTATAATATCAGCGACGATTTGGAGGTATGCCCCGATGCCTGCGAAGGAACGAGGCTAGCGTACTCAAAATCGCTCAGCGACGGCATGATAATTCTTGCCACCGGTTCGCTTTATCTTGCGGGCCAGATCAGAGCCACATTGAAAGGATTGATTGAATGCACGACTATCTGAGCTTATGTATGTTAATACAGCCGATAAATGAGTCGAGTCTCATTCTTTTCGACGTGAGCAATGAAGAGAAGGCACGTATCGTACGCCAGTACAACAGAGCATTGCAGAACAGTCAGGGCGAAGGCACTGACGTTGCACAGATATTCTTAAAGCCCCTTATCTCCCAGTATCAGAAGTGGGGAGATCCGGCTCTTATCTTCGGACTTTGCCTTGCAAGAGAGGGACAGTTCAAGAGAGCTGAGGGCAGCCTGGCCTTCGCTATCCAGGGTGTGCTCGGAACAGAGCAGTATCTTACGATCGCACAGGAAGCATTGAGGATGGTAAGAGAGGACATCAAGAATCCTCCGCCGGATCTGCCGCCTGCAGATATTGCCGGAAAGCTTAAGAATGCCCAGATGGCATCAGGAACATCTCCTGCTGCAAGGGCTAACTTCCAGGCACCTATCCTTACCAAGGCTCAGAAAACCTCCGAACCGCCTCAAATGGCGTCTTCCAAGGAGAGAAGAGATATCATGATGCGTTCGGGCGGAGTCGCTGATGAGCTCCCCGATGATTCAATAGATATTGAGGATATAAAATCTCCTAGAGAGAGGATGAAAAGTTTAGTCGTTGTTGGCGTTGTAATTCTGTCAATGTTACTAGTGACGCTTCTTATTATCTTTGGTATTATTCCTCTGGTAAACCAGATCGAAGCAGGAGGAAATGCACAGGACAAGCTCGAATACCTCCACAGAGAGTTCTATCGCAACAGATATGATCCTGAGGTTTCAGCGCTCGTAAGTGCTTATGAATCAAGCTTCGGCACGTTTAGCACAGCGAATATGCCTTCTGACACGGCAAAGCACATGATCGATGTCGAAGGCAGTTCCGAGTCAGAGACGACCACATCGGAAACGACTTCATCAACAGAGCCGACACCGTATCTTGCAGGAACAACAACGTCGTCTCAAGGAGCACAGACATGAACTATATAAGCACAAGAGGATATGAAGGAAAGTTTTCTTCAAGCGAAGCTATCATAAGGGGCATCGCTCCCGACGGAGGTCTTTTTGTGCCTGAGACTATACCTCAGCTTACACAGGAAGACCTTGAGAGAATGCAGACAATGCAGTTCTATGAACTGTCTGCTTTTGTCCTTTCGAAGTTCCTTACTGATTTTACCGAAGCTGAGCTCCTCGAATATACAAGACAGGCTTATGCTGAAGAGAAGTGGGGCGAGAATCCCATTGCTCTCGTTCAGATGAACGAATATAACGACAGGGAATACATCTTAGAGCTCTGGCACGGACCTACGTGCGCATTCAAGGATGTTGCACTCCAGCTCCTGCCTCATCTCATGACTGCTTCTGCAAAGAAGACAGGCACACATAAGAAGATCTGCATCCTTACGGCTACTTCGGGTGACACGGGTAAGGCTGCACTTGAGGGCTTCAAGGATCTTCCCGGAACAGAGATCATCGTATTCTATCCGACAGGCGGCGTTTCCGAAGCACAGAAGCTTCAGATGACAACTACGGGCGGATCCAATACGCATGTAATCGCAGTTAACGGCTGCTTTGATGATGCACAGACAGGTGTTAAGCAGATCTTCGGCGACATGGAATTTGCCATTACGCTCGATGAGCATGATGTTATGCTCTCTTCTGCGAACTCCATCAACTGGGGAAGACTTGCTCCTCAGATCGCTTACTATGTTTATTCTTATGTCGAACTCATCAGAAAAGGAAAGATGGATCTTACAGAATCCTTCAATATCGTAGTTCCTACAGGCAACTTCGGTAATATCCTTGCTGCATGGTTCGCTAAGCAGATGGGCATTCCCGTACATAAGCTTATCTGCGCTTCCAACCGCAATAAGGTTTTGTGCGACTTCTTCTCCAGCGGTATCTACGACCGCAACAGAGAGTTCTTCAAGACCACATCCCCTTCAATGGATATCCTTATCTCTTCCAATCTTGAGAGACTTCTTTTCGAGATCACGGACAAGGATTCACAGAAGGTAACAGAATGGATGACGGATCTTTTCGAGAAGGGCAAGTACAGCGTTGACAAGGATACATTGAAGTCACTGCAGAGACTCTTTGTCGGAGGCTTTGCCGATGAGACAGGCGTATCCAAGACAATACTCGAGGTTTATGACCGCACGGATCACGTTATCGATCCTCACACGGCCGTAGGCTTCAACATCTACGGAAGATATCACACCAGGTCAGGTGATGAGAGCAAGACGGTATTTGCGTCCACGGCATCTCCGTTCAAGTTTGCACCGGCAGTTATGGACGCCTTAAGAGGAGCCGGTTATTCCGACAATAAGTCGATACCGGATATCATTGCCGAACTTGCCGAAGAGAGCGGACTTGAGATTCCTCAGTCTATTTCAGAATTACCATCTCTTGAAATCAGGCATAAGGATGTTATCGAGAAGGAACAGATGATGAGCATGGTGCGCAAGATCCTTCTTGATTGATTTGATTTTTAAGGCTTTTCTCCCAACGGAAAAGCCTTTTTTATAAAGGGGGCATGATTGATATGAAACGGTATTTGGTATTGGAAAACGGCAACGTTTACGAAGGTGAAGCTATGGGCGCTTCAGGCAGCGTCATTTCCGAGATAGTGTTTACTACGGCAATGACAGCTTATCTTGAGACACTGACAGACCCCAGTTATAAGGGTCAGGCAGTTGTTCAGACCTTCCCCCTGATAGGCAACTACGGAATCATCACACCCGATATGGAGAGCTCCAAGGTTAATGTATCGGGCTATATCGTAAGGGAAGTATGCGATCTTCCTTCAAACTTCAGATGCGAGACGGATCTTGATACATTCCTTAAGGAACAGGGCATTCCCGGACTTAAGGGAATCGATACGAGAGCACTCACAAAGTGCTTAAGAGAATCAGGCACAATGAACGGTGCGATCTGCGACCGTCCCGATGAGTTCACCCTGGATGAGATCAAGGCATATAAGATCAAGGACCCCGTTGAAGAGGTAACAACTCCCGAAGAGACCATCGTATCACCTGAGGGTGAAGTAAAGTTCAAAGTCGCAATGTTCGACTTCGGAATCAAGAATAATATCGCAAGAGAGCTCGCGAAAAGATCATGCGAGGTCCATCTCCTTCCCGCGGATACTGATTCGGCAAAGGTAATGGAACTTGCACCCGACGGAATCTTCCTTTCAAACGGCCCCGGAGATCCTGAGGACAACACAAAAGCAATCGAGACAATGAAGGTCTTGAAGGATTCAGGAATCCCGATCATGGGAATCTGCCTGGGCCACCAGATCCTTGCGCTTGCTCACGGCTTTAAGACATCCAAGCTCAAGTACGGTCACAGAGGCGCAAACCACCCCGTAAAGAACCTTGAGACAGGAAGAGTCTATATCACATCACAGAACCACGGATATCAGGTATTGAGCAATTCGATCGATACCAGTATCGCGAAAGAATATTTCGTTAACGTAAACGACGGAACAAACGAAGGAATCAAGTATCTTGATAAGCCCGCTTACTCAGTACAGTTCCACCCGGAAGCATGCGGTGGTCCTAAGGATACGGAATTCCTTTTCGATAACTTTATCAGCATGATGGAAAACAAGGAGGAGAAATAATATGCCGCTTGATAAAACTATACGTAAAGTCCTTGTTATCGGATCCGGCCCGATCGTAATCGGCCAGGCCGCAGAGTTTGACTATGCCGGCACACAGGCATGCCGCGCATTGAGAGAAGACGGCATTGAGATCGTACTCCTTAACTCCAACCCGGCTACCATCATGACAGACAAGTCGATGGCAGATAAGATCTACATCGAACCCCTTACACTTACGACAGTTAAGAGAATCATCGAGACAGAAAAGCCTGACTCAATTCTCTCAGGACTTGGCGGACAGACAGCACTCACACTCTGCATGCAGCTTGCCAAGGAAGGCTTCCTTGAATCACACGGCGTTAAGCTCTTAGGCTCTTCTCCCGAGTGTATCGACAAGGCTGAAGACCGTCAGATGTTCAAGGACACGATGGAAGCAATAGGCCAGCCCTGCATCCCTTCAAAGGTTGTAACGACAGTTGAGGATGCGATGGATTTTGCTAAGGAGATCGGTTACCCCGTCATCGTAAGACCTGCCTTCACATTAGGCGGAACGGGCGGCGGTATCGCAAGCAACGAGGAAGAGCTTCACGAGATCGCAAGAAACGGTCTTGCATTGTCTCCTATCACACAGGTCCTCATCGAGCGCGGAATCGCAGGCTGGAAAGAGATCGAGTTCGAAGTTATCAGAGATAAGGACGGCAACGTTATCACGGTCTGCTCCATGGAGAACTTGGACCCCGTCGGCGTTCACACAGGCGACTCAATCGTTATCGCTCCTGCAGTAACGCTCTCCGACAAAGAGTATCAGATGCTCAGAACAGCATCACTTAACATCATCGAAGCATTGGGCGTAGAAGGCGGATGTAACTGCCAGTTCGCACTCAATCCGAACTCATTTGAATATGCGGTAATCGAGGTTAACCCCAGAGTTTCAAGATCATCTGCATTGGCTTCAAAGGCTACGGGTTATCCGATCGCTAAGGTTGCTACAAAGATCGCTATCGGTTACAGACTCCACGAGATCGTAAATGCGGTAACGGGCCATACATATGCAGCTTTCGAGCCTGCGCTGGACTACGTCGCAGTTAAGTATCCGAAGTGGCCTTTCGACAAGTTCGTATATGCCAAGAGAAATCTCGGTACACAGATGAAGGCTACAGGCGAAGTCATGGCGATCTCCGATTCATTCGAGAGCGCGCTCATGAAGGCCGTAAGAGGCGCAGAGATCTCAGCTGACACACTTCACCTCAAGAAGATGGAGGAAGTTGCAGATGAAGACCTCATGGAGCGCTGCGTAACTCCTACAGACGAGCGACTCTTCTATGTCGCTGAGGCGATCAGAAGAGGCGTAGATATTGCGGAGATCAATAAAGAGACTAAGATCGACATGTGGTTCCTTTCCAAGATCAGGAACCTCGTCGAATTCGAAAAGAACATCTCCGGCAGAGACATCTCTTTCGATGAATACGTAAAGGCTAAGAAGCTCGGCTTCACAGACAAGGCTATCGCAAGGATCACAGGAAAGCCCGTAACATATGAACTCAAGCCTACGTTCAAGATGGTTGATACCTGCGCAGGCGAGTTCGAAGCGCACACACCTTACTTCTACGCAACATTCAACAGACCTGAGGAAGGCGGCGAGAATGAAGCAGACTTTGAGAAGGCAGGCGACAAGGACAAGCAGACTGTAATCGTATTCGGTTCAGGCCCGATCCGTATCGGTCAGGGAATCGAGTTCGACTATGCTGCAGTTCACTGCGTACACGCTCTCCGCGACCTGGGCTACAGGGTAGTCATCGTAAACAACAACCCTGAGACTGTATCCACAGACTTCGATACAGGCGACAGACTTTATTTCGAGCCTTTGACACCTGAAGACGTAATGAACATCGTTCATCAGGAGAAGCCGTTCGGCGTAGTCGTTGCATTCGGCGGCCAGACAGCCATCAAGCTCACGAAAACATTATCCGAGAACAACATCAACATCATCGGTACATCTGCTGATTCCATCGACATGGCAGAAGACCGTGAGAGATTTGATGAGCTCTTGGAGCGCCTCGGAATCGCAAGACCTAAGGGCTTCTCAGTACTCACGCTTGAGGAAGCTCTCAAGGCTGCAAACACACTGGAATACCCTGTACTCTTGAGACCTTCCTACGTTCTTGGCGGTCAGAACATGATCAT
The DNA here is from genome assembly GCA_902782235.1 of Oscillospiraceae bacterium. Classification (GTDB taxonomy): domain Bacteria; phylum Bacillota; class Clostridia; order Saccharofermentanales; family Saccharofermentanaceae; genus Saccharofermentans. The sequence goes on along the minus strand of CACZML010000001.1, from coordinate 1,269 downwards.
TGCCTTCAACGACGAAGACGTTAACGAGTACATGAGGATCATCCTCGCACAGGGCATCGAGAACCCTGTCCTCATCGACAAGTACATCCAGGGCAAGGAGATCGAGGTAGATGCTATCTACGACGGAAAGGATGTCCTTATCCCCGGACTTATGGAACACGTTGAGCGTGCGGGAATCCATTCCGGTGACTCCATCGCAATGTATCCTGCAAAGCATATCTACGACGATATGTACAAGAAGCTTGCAGATACAACGATCGCTCTCTGCGACGGCCTTAAGTCAACAGGTATCGTAAATATCCAGTACATCGTAAAGGACAACAGGATCTATGTAATCGAGGTCAACCCGAGAGCATCAAGAACAGTTCCTTACATGAGCAAGGTTACGGGCATCCCGATGGTAGACGTTGCCATCGAAGTAAGCCTCGGCACACCTCTTGCAGATATGGACTACGGCACAGGATTCTACAGACAGTCACCTTATACCGCAGTTAAGGTTCCTGTATTCTCATTCGAGAAGCTCACTGACGTTGATACACAGTTAGGACCTGAGATGAAGTCCACAGGTGAGGTATTAGGCGTAGGCAGAAACCTCTCCGAAGCTCTGTACAAGGGCCTTGTAGCGGCAGGCTACAAGATGTACAAGCGCGGCGGCGTATTCATCACGGTAAGAAATTCCGACAAGAAGATCCACGAATCTGACGAGAACAACACCATGACTCTTCTTGAGAGCGGCAAGATCAATTACATCATCTCCACATCCGCAAAGGGAAGACTTCCTGCAAGAGACTCCGTTAAGCTCAGAAGAAGAGCAGTCATGCTCGGTATTCCGTGCCTTACGGCTATCGATACTGCAGACGCTCTTGCTGATTCACTCATGAGCCACTTCTCCGAGATTAACACAGAGCTCGTTGATATCAACAATATGCGTGACAAGAGAAGAAAGATCAACTTCATCAAGATGCAGGGCGCAGGAAACGATTATATCTACATCGACTGCATGGAGAGCATGGTATCCTCACCTGAGTCACTCTCCGTATACATGAGTGACAGACACTTTGGTGTCGGCGGTGACGGTATCGTTCTTATCGCTCCTTCAAAGGTTGCGGACTGCAAGATGATCATGTACAATCTCGACGGTTCCGAGGGCATGATGTGCGGCAACGCCATAAGATGCGTTGCCAAGTACATGTACGATGAGCGCGGCCACAAGAAGAGACACATGAAGATCGAGACAAAGAGCGGCATCAAGACGCTTGAGATCATGAC